>JBOHZT010000101.1:0-9609 GCA_050738535.1 Steroidobacteraceae bacterium | reverse complement strand
TGCCCTGCGGCTGCGGCGACCCATTTCATCGAGCGCGCGGAACGGATCGCGCAAAGCCTCGAGATGGGCGTTGCGATGCGCAACGGCGTCCTGCTGATGAAAGGCGATCGGCTGCGGCGACCCGACGCAGAAATCCGGTTACCTCAACCCGAATCGATCTCGTGAGCGAGGGAGGACATGAGCCGCCGAGCGGCTACGCCTCGCCTGCCTGTCTCCTGCATGAACTCGACGGGTCCGCCGCTCCTCTCGACCGCGCGCAGATCCTGCGCTGGCGCAAGGCCGAGCGCCAGCGGCTGATCGCGGCACGCGTGGCTTTGCCGAGCCGCACGGTGCGCGCCCTGTCTGAGCGCATCGTGCGCCATCTCAAGACCGCCATCGGGGATCTGTCCAGCGTGACGGTCAGCACCTACGCGCCGATCCGGAACGAGCCCGGGCTCACGAGCCTCGTTCGAGATCTCGTTGCGCAAGGCGGCCGGCACGCGCTACCGGTCGTGATCGAGCGGGGCCATCCTATGGTCTTCCGTGTCTGGAGCCCGGGCGACCCGCTGGAGCGAGGCATCTGGAACATTCCTCAGCCCCCAGCCAACGCCGAAGCCGTGCTGCCGGACGTCGTGATCGCTCCGATCGTCGGATACGACGCCGAGTGCTACCGCCTGGGATACGGCGGTGGCTACTTCGACCGCACGCTCGCCTCGCTGCCGCGGCGTCCGCGTGTCATCGGCATCGGATACGCACAGTCCGCCATCCCAACGATCTACCCTCTTGCGCACGACATTCCGATGAGCGAGATCGTGACGGAGGAGGCCGTCATTCAACGCTCCGGCAAGAGCTGACGTCCCAAACAAATCGGACGTCACACCTCGCCGCGAAAACGGACGTCCCGATAAAGGCGGAGATCCTGAGAGGCGCAGGGGGTCCCGATAGAAACGGATCTCTTTGAGCCGCGCCGGAAATAATTGGGCGAAGACGATCCAAATACCCTCTATCACGTCGAGCGAGGGCGTCGCATCCTTTGAGCCTCGCGGTGACGGCAAATGCCGCTCGCAGTAGACTCGAGAGATCAGGACCCATGAGCACTGTGATGGCCAGCTCTCCCAAGCCCCACTGCATCACCGTCGACGAGTATCACCGCATGGCGGAGGTCGGTCTGCTCGCTTCGGATTCGCGCGTCGAGCTGATCGAGGGAGAGATCATCGATATGCCGCCGATAGGGCCGCCTCACTCGGCCGTGGTCGCTCGCCTCGATCGGCTTGTGCAGCTTGCCGTCGGCGATCGCGCGCTCATCAGAATCCAGGATCCCGTGAGGCTCGATTCTCGATCGGAGCCGCAGCCTGACCTTGCACTCCTCAAGCCACGCGATGATTGGTACAGCCGCAGCCATCCTGCCCCAGCTCACGTCCTCTTGCTCATCGAAGTCGGAAATGCGTCGGCCCAGTTCGACCGTGACGTGAAGGCCCCGCTTTATGCCCGGCATGCGATTCCGGAAGTTTGGCTCGTGGATCTCGATCAGATGCAGCTCGGCATCTTGAGGTCCCCCCTCGAGGGCGCCTACACCGAGGTCTCTTATACGGCATCTCCGGGGATCATCCCAATCCCGGGACTGCGTGGAGTCAGCGTAGATCTGTCGCGCTTGCTGAGCCTCTGACACGCACCACGCCTCGGGCCCTCATCGCGCGTCCGGCGAAGTGTCCGGTGTCCGGCGGCGGACGCGCAGCGGTTCGAGCCCGACGAGGTGGCGGTGTGGGAACGCGTCACCCGCGTCATCGCGCACGAGCTCAACAACTCTCTCGCACCGATCGCCCCGCTCGCGAATTCGGTCGTCTCACCGTACGAGACCGGCCTGACGGCGCGACCGTCGAGATTGCGGACCGCGGCACCGGCTTCACGGCAGAGGAGCTGCGCGATGTCCTGCTGCCCTTTTTCTCCACGAAGCTGACGGGCACGGGCCTCGGGCTCACGCTCTGCCGCGAAATCGTCGAAGCGCACGCGGGCGGCTCAACCTGGCGCGGCGGACCGGAGGAGGCGCGGTCGTGACGGTCTGGATACCGCGGTAACCGGAGCGACGGTTGAGCACCCTTCCACGAAGCGCGTAATCTCTCGGCACTTCCCCTGCTCCGGCGATGAGGATTCACGCATGAAAATCGGCGCCGTCTACCCCCAGATCGAGCTCCGCGGCGACCCGGAAGCCGTTCGACGCATCGGCACGACCCTCGAGGCGCTCGGCTTCGACTATCTCCTCACCTACGATCACGTCCTCGGGGCGGTGCACGAGGGTCGGGAGCCCAAGCTCACCGGGCCGTATACCGAGCAGCATCCCTTCCATGACCCCCTCGTGATGTTCGCGCACCTCGCAGCGCTCACGCGGCGCCTCGAGCTCGTCACGGGCATCCTCATCCTGCCGCAGCGCCAGACGGCTCTCGTCGCGAGACAGGCCGCGGATCTCGACCTGTTCTCGGGCGGACGCTTCCGACTCGGCATCGGCATCGGCTGGAACCACGTCGAGTACCAGGCGCTCGGACAAAACTTCAAGACACGGGGCCGACGCGAGGAAGAGCAGGTGCAGTTGCTCCGCCGGCTCTGGAGCGAGCCTCTCGTCACTTTCGACGGGGAGTTCGATCACATCGACCGCGCCTGCATCAATCCGCGCCCGGCGCGGCCGATCCCGATCTGGTTCGGCGGCTTCTCCGAGCCTGCCTATCGCCGCGCAGCCCGTCTCGGCGACGGATTCATCTTCACCGGCAGTCGCGAGAGCGCCATCGACGGCTGGAATCACGTGGAGCGCTATCTTCGGCAGAACGGTCGCGACCCTTCTGCCTTCGGCAAGGAGCTGGTGATCGGCCGCTTCGACAAGACCCCGGCGGAAGCCGCAACGCGGATCGAGAAATGCCGCGAGTGGGGCTGCACCCATGTGGCAATCGACACGATGGGCAAAGGATTCACCACCGCGGAGGCGCACCTCGAATTCCTGTCCGAGGTTCGGCAGCGGGTCGCCGGGGCCTGACGGCCGCCCTTGCGCGGCCGCCTTTGGCCGGCTGCGCGTACGGTCGCGCTCGAGTCCGTGCCGTGATAAGGTTGCGCGCCGCGCAGGCGCGCAGCCCAGTCACAGCATTGCTCACTCACGGAGTCCTGAATGGCCACGATCAAAATTCTGCAAAACGGCCCTTACTGCGTCACCGGCGACGACGTGACGGCAGTCGACTGGAATGGCGCGACATACGCCGTGACGAAGCACCCCTTCTATCTGTGCCGCTGCGGCAGCTCCACCAAGAAGCCCTTCTGCGACGGGACACATACGAAGGTGGGATTCCAGGCAGCCGAGGCAGCCGTGCCCGGAAGCGTGGATCACCCGGCGAAGTAGCCCGCACCACCCAGCGGTACTCGCGCCCTGCGCTCAATCCGCGCTGGGCGTCACTGCAAGCACCAGGTGCCGCGGCTGCGGCATCGCGCTGAAGGCGAGACCTCCGCCAGGCAAATCCCGCTCGCCGATCCAGGCAAACCCCGCCTGCGCAATGCGCACGTCATAGCGGATCGGCGCGCCGCGCGCGACCGTGTGCCCCGTGATCAAAGCAGGCCGATCCACGTAGACGAGCAGCAGTCGCTCGTGGGTGTCGAGATCGACCCAATCGGTCGTACCGATTCGGTCGATGCCATTGGCTTGCAGTACGGACGGCGCGAAACGGGCGATGCGCGCCTCGCGAGGCACGATCCTCATGAAGGGCAACATGAAATGCGTCGGCTCGAGAGAGACGCGCAACCCCTTCACGCTGCGGTTGAGGTCGATTGCGACGCGGTAGTCGGGCTGCACGCTCGCGGCCACGAGATCCCCCGTTCCCGGCCCCCCGTAGAGCGCCCCGACGACGAACGGGCACCACAGCCGGAACGCCTTCACGGGAGGAGCCGGCCGCGGCGTTCGCAGATCCTGGGAGAGGAACACTACCCGCGTGTGGATCACCCAGTCCGGCCGGCCGGAACTGCAGCCGCCGACGCAGAGGACCGCGGCGAGTGCGAGCACAGCGGAGAGTGCCAGGGCGGCGGAGAATGCCAGCGGGACAGCGGCAGGGACTCGTCCGCCGCGCATCATTCGGGCCCTGCCACGCCCGCCTCGCTGCCTAGCGCCGAGCGGCCGGGAATACGGTCCGACTCGCCGCGCGAGTGCGACCACGCGAGAAGACCCACGGAGCCGAGCACGATGGGCAACCCAACGAAGATGTTCGACGAGAACGACTCTCCTCCGAGCCCCCAGCCGACGAGCAGCGCGACGGGCGGATTGACGTAAGCATAGGACGATGCGAGCGTCGGCGAGACCCGCTCGACCACATAGCGGAACGAGGAAAATCCGATGAGGGAGCCGAACACGACGAGATAGCCCCACGCCCACCAGATCCGCGCCGCGTGCGGCAGATGCCAATGCTCACCGAGCGCGCCGCTCAATGCCAGGCAGACGCATCCGGCGCACAGCATTTCTGCCCCGAAGCCCGTGGGCCCTTGGGGGATCTTGATCCGCCGCGACAGGACCGTCGCGAACGACCAACTGGTGACGCCGAGCAGGATGAGAAGCGTGCCCGCCGCGCTCGCCCGCAAATCGCGCCCCGTGAGCATGACCGCAGCGCCGACGCCTCCCAGCGCGATCGCGGCCCACTCCAGCCGGCGCGGCCAGCGCCCGAATATCCCCGACCAGAGCGCTGTCGCGAGCGGCAGGATGCTCCCGAGCGCAACCGTAGCCCCTGAGCTGATCCGATGCTCCGCGACCGCGACGGTCCCGTTGCCCGCCACGAGCAAGAGCGTTCCCATGAGGGCCGCGCCGCCCCATTCCCGCGCGGTCGGCAGGCGGCGCCCCCGCGCGCACTGCCAGAGCAGGAGCAGGCCTCCGGCGGTCGAGAGCCGCGTGCCCACCAGGAAGAAGGGCGGCACGCCCTGGATCCCGACCTTGATGGCGAAGTACGTCGTCCCCCAGATGATGTAAACGGCGCCCAGGCACGCCGCTATGGGCCATGCGGCGGGTGCAGGCTGGGCCTCACCGGCCTCGATGCTCGACAAGGGAAACCTCGGCTGGCGCTGTGAGCGCGCGTTCCAGGCACAGCCGCCAGTATCTCGCAAGCGGTCGCGGACACCTAGGCACGGGGCTTGCTTCGACGGGTCATGAGGGTCTTCAAGAACGCCTTCTGGCTGACGACGGGTCGTACCCTCGCGGACGTCGCGAGCTTCGCGCTCTTTCTCGCTATCTCGCGAACGCTCGGACCGGCCGGGACGGGGGAGTACTCGTATGCCTTCGCCGTCGGCAACCTCGTCGGCATCATCGGGTCCTCCGGCTTCGACGAATACGGCATCCGCGAGTACGCTTGCGCCTCCGAAGCCCAGCGCGCCGGTCTATGGCGCGATCTCACCTCCGCCCAGCCGCCGCGCCTGCTGTTGGGAGCCGCCTTCCTCATCCTGTTCCTCTTCTCGGGGCTCAATCGCGCCGCCCGCCCGAGCCTCATCGTCGAGTTCTCGATTTACTTCCTCGGCTGGTACCTCGCGCGACTCCTGTTCGTTCCAGCGATGGCGCTGCAGGCGATGGCGGCGCCGGCGCTCTGCGACCTCGCCTGCAGGGTTTTCGCCATCGCGCTCGCCGTCTCCCTGGTGCTCGTCCATTGGCCGCTTCGGGCCGCCATCGCGGGATTCCCACTTGCCGGAATCGCGATCGCCGTCCTCGCGCTCGCGAGCGCGCGCCGCTTCATCGGCCGGCCCGACTTCGGCGCACCCCGCCGAGCCTCGTTCGCGGTCCTGCGCCGGACCGTGCCGTTCGCCGCCTCCGACCTGCTCTACCAGTTCTACTCGCGGGCGGACTTGCTCATCATCGCCTTCTGGCTCGGCGCAGCCGCGACGGGGATCTACGCGGTCGCCGTCAAGTTCGTCGAAGTCGGCCTCATCCCGCTGGTGCTTCTCGGCACCGCCGCGTATCCGGTGATCGGCCGGCTCGCGCTCCGGCGCTCGCCCCACTTCGAGCGCTCGGCGCGCGACTTCACGTGCACCATCTTCGCTCTGAGCGGCTGGGTCGCCGTCGGCATCGCGTGTGTCCTGCCGCCGCTGATCCCGCTCTTGTTCGGCGCGCGCTTCCGCGCCGCCATCCCGCTCCTGATATGGTTCGGCCTGCTCGCCCTCACCAAGGGCGCCGATGCGGCCTTCAGTCGGCTCCTGTATTCGGTGAGGGAGCAGACCTGGTACGTCCGCATCCTGGCCCTCGGAACCGCGCTCGTCGTCGTCCTCGACTGCCTGCTGATCCCGCGCATCGGGTTGCGCGGAGCAGCGATTGCAACCGTCGTGAGCTCGCTCCTCGGCAATTTCGGCTGCGCGTACGGGCTACGGCGGCATCTTCGCCTACGCGTCGTCTGGTTTGCCGCGGCTCGCCTCACCCTGGCGCTCGCGCTGACCGCGAGCGCTTTGCTCGCCGCGTACGCGCTCGGCGCGGGTCCCTGGGCGCGAGCGCTGCTCGCGGCGGTCGGCTTCCCGCTCGCAGCTTTCCTCGTGGGACTGATTCCGAAGTGGCGCACGAGCCCGCTCTTCGGCAGCGTACCCGATGCGCTCGAATCGGGCGCCGAGGCCGGCCAGCCCGGCGCCTGAGGCGACGATCACCGCCAGCGACATCCGCTATCATCGGTAGCGCTACGTCGTGTAGCATACAAGCCGTGAATTGGCGGGAGAGGCTTCATGGGGAAAACAGCCACGGTCGCAGCGGCATGGCTCGCCACCCTGCTCAACGTTGGCTGCTCGGTGCGGCCCGAATCGCCGCTCCCCCTTACCGCTCCTCCCGCAACGGAATGCGCGCAGGGAACGGCTCCGCTCGTAGGGCTCTCCGTGACGGCCATCGATTTGCCGCTGTCGACTCGCGTCGAGGACGAACTTCCGGCGATTCGGGGGACTCTTGCGCGGCGGCTCGTGATCTCCGCAACGCCTGAGGGCCTCTCCCGCGGCGTGCGGATGATTTGGAGCAGGCTATCGGTCCGCTCGTTCGGAGGGACGTTCACCAAGGCGACGCGACTCACCACCGCCTTCAGCTCCGCGACACTCACCGCTCACAGCCCGGCCATCGTGAGTCGATCCGGGCGGCGACGCGAGATCATCGGGCTCCAGGCTTCGCCCGGTGAGATCACCGTCACCCGCTCGGCCTTGGGACGCACGAGCCTCTTCGGGCTCGCCACACTGGACTTCGTGCTCCAGCCGGGCGGGGTGCCGGTGGATGAGACGTTGGTCGCCATTCCCGAACTGTGGACGCGCGCCGGGCACCCCATCGCGCCGCCTGCAGTGGATATCGAGCTCGTTCCCGTGCGGCATCCTCCCGGGATCGGTGAAGTCGACGCCGCCGTCACGCTCGATTACACCCTTGAGGCCGGCCGCGCCGCACCTGCGAGGCGCTGCTCGGCGCAGGCTCACGTGGTACTCGCCACTCGTGCGGATTCGCGACCGCCGCTTTGGGATCTCGGCACGTCCGAACTCAACGAAGGACGCACTGCTTGGATCGCGCTCTATGACGCTCGGCTCGGCCCTTTTCGCGCAATCTTCGATTCACCGCAGGCCGCACGGGCTTTCGCGAATTGGGGGCGAGCGACCCGCTCGACCACCGTCGGGCGGTTCTCGATCGGGCTGTTCACCGCACAGCCGGGCATTCCGCAGCGCCCCATGGTCCCCGTCGACCGCTCGATCGCAAGGACACTGCGTCCCATCGTGGCCCGTGACTGGAACAGCATAAGGGCTGGCCCTCTCGACGAGCCGTGACTTACGATAGCTCGTGCGATTCCAGGCGGTCATTTTCGATTGTGACGGTACTCTCGTCGACAGCGAGCGCCTCGCGCACGAGGCGCTGGTCGAGGGCGCCGAGCGGCTCGCCGTCGCCCTCACCCTCGAGGAGGCCATGGCGCGCTTCAAGGGCGGCCGCATGGCCGATTACGTCGCGTACGTCGAGGAACGGTTGGGGGCGTCGGTGCCCGCCACTTTCGTCCCTGAGATCCGCGCGCACATGGCGCAGATCTTCGCGGAGCGGCTGATCCCGATCAAGGGTGCCCTCGACCTCGTGCACTCGCTCTCCGTCCCGTTCTGCGTCGCCTCGAGCGGACCGCGAGCCAAGATCGAGCTCAGTCTCTCGCTCACTGGGCTACTCCCCTACTTCGAGGGGCGAATCTTCAGCGCCTACGACGTCGGCTGCTTCAAGCCCGATCCGGGTCTGTTCCTGCATGCCGCTCGAGCGCTCGGGGCGGACCCGCGGTGCTGCGCGGTCGTCGAGGACAGTCTGCCGGGAATGCAGGCAGGGCTGGCGGCGGGCATGACCGTTTTCGCGCTTGCGGACGACGCCGAGCGCCAGTCGCTCCCACAAGGTGTGCGCGCGGTATCGCAGCTCAGCGAGCTCATTGCGCTGCTCGCGCAGTGATCACGTCCCCAGCCGCCACGAACGCTCGTCGAAGTCGAGCTGCATCGACTCCCCGGGACGCAGGCGCTCGAATTGCGTGAGCAGAGCTCGCAACTCCTCGAGCATGCGTGAGGCGAGTTCCGAGCTGAGGCCGACGGGCACCGAGAGGCGCATCGACTCGAGCTCCTGCGCCACGCGATCCACGAACTGATCCAGCCGACATGCGCCGGTTGTCGTCTCTCCCAGCGCCCTCGCCAGCACTTCCGCTACGTAGGGCTCCGCTCCGAGCGCCTTGATAACCGCCGGGTCCGATAGCTGCTCGATCGAGTACCCGTTCGCGACGTTGACGAAGAACCCCGTCGGGAGCCGCAGTGCCCGCTCGACGACGAAGTGAGCGAAATCATGAGCTGGTAGATTCGGTCCGACATCGGCCGATGTCGAAGTGCCGTCCGCTCGATGGCAGGTCATCCGGCTTCGGCCGGCTTTCCGCGTTAGAACGATCTTCATCGCGAGCATCGTCCTGCTGGGATTGCCAGATTGATCGCGACGCGCGCTGCGTCTAAAACCTCCATCGAGCGTCGATGTAGACACTTCTGCCAACTTCGACACCGGAGGCTCCCAGTTGCAGCGGTGCAGTGGTCGTACCGAACTCCAGATGCTCGCGATGCAACAGATTCGCGCCCGTGAGAGAGATCTCCGCCGTCGGCGAGATCTTCCAACCGATTCGAGCGCTCAGCTGCGTATAGGCAGGCGATGCGGGGTCTGGCAGGGCGCCGACTCTGCGCAGGCCGAGGTAGAGCGTCCAACTGCGGGTGAGGTCCATCATCGAGCGGATCGATGCTTGGTAGCTGGGGTCGTCACCGGCGATGGCGGTGCCGCCGAGCTCGCTGCCGTCGGGGCCGAGCTCGCTGCTGCCGGGCTCGAAATGCAGATTCTCGTGCAACCAATTGGCGCCGGCCGCCAGGCGCCACCAGCTGGTGACGGCGTATTGACCCCAGACTTCGACACCATAGGTGTCCCCCGCCATCATATTGGCGAATTCAGCGGGCAGTTGATCGCCCGGTGACAGCTCGACGCTGCGCAGATCGTTGTAGACGTTATAGAACGTCGAGATCGAAATCGAGCTGTTCGAGGAGGGCTGTGCGCGGTAGCCGGCCTCATACGCGATCAGCTCTTCCGGCTGGAAATCACCACCCCGGATGACTTCAGTGGGGCCCGCAACCTCGAAC
>JBOHZT010000100.1:0-9617 GCA_050738535.1 Steroidobacteraceae bacterium | reverse complement strand
GTTGAGCGCGATGCCGTGATAGCTAGCGCCGCGGCGGATGCGCAGCCCGACACTCGCGAGCTTGCGGCCCGCGACGTACACCCCCGGCGCCTCGCGCCGCGACTCGGCCTCGATGCCGAGGTCCAGTGCGTAGTCGATGACGGAGCGCTCGAGGGCGGTGACGAGATCGCGCACGCCGAAGCCGTTGCGGCGCAGATCGAGGAGCGGATAGATCACGAGCTGCCCCGGTCCGTGATAGGTCACCTGACCGCCTCGATCGGTGACGACGACCGCAATGTCGCCCGGCGCGAGCACGTGCTCGCGCCGCGCGCTCATCCCGAGCGTGAAGACGGGCGGATGCTCGAGCAGCCAGATCTCGTCGGGCGTCGCCGGTCCGCGCTCGTCGGTGAAACGCTGCATGGCACGCCAGGTCGGCTCGTACTCGACGAGGCCGAGCCGCCGCACCCCCGGGAGATCACCGGGATGCGGCGAGCGCGCGATTGTCGAGGCCGGCATTGTTGCGCTCGAGGGCCCGCTCGGCGCGGTAGCTCGAGCGCACGAGCGGTCCGGCGACGCATTCCAGGAAGCCCCGCTCGAGTGCCCACTCGCGGTAGCGATCGAACTCGGCGGGGACGACGAAACGGTCCACCGGCAAGTGATGCGCCGTCGGCCTGAGATACTGCCCCAGCGTGAGAATGTCGACGTCGATCGCGCGCAGGTCGTCGAGAGTCTGCGCGAGCTCCTCGCCGGTCTCGCCGAGGCCGAGCATGAGGCTCGTCTTGGTGAGCACCTGCGGCGCGTGGCGCTTGGCGTGCTCGAGCACTCGCAGGGTTTGCTCGTAGCTCGCGCGCGGGTCGCGCACCGGGTGCGTGAGGCGGCGGACCGTCTCGATGTTCTGGGCGAACACCTGGATCCCGGCATCGGCGACGGTCTCCACATCGGCGGGCACTCCCTGGAAATCCGGCGTGAGCGCCTCGACCGCGGTGCTCGGGTTGCGCGCCTTGATGGCGCGGATGCACGCCGCATAGTGGGCCGCACCGCCATCCGGCAGGTCGTCGCGGTCGACGGACGTGAGTACCACGTACTTGAGCCGCATGAGCTCGACGGTGCGCGCGGCGTTGTGGGGCTCCTCGGGATCGAGCCATCCGTGGGGATTGCCGGTATCGACCGAGCAGAAGCGGCAGGCGCGCGTGCACACCGCGCCCATCAGCATGATCGTCGCGGTGCCGGCGTTCCAGCACTCGCCGATGTTCGGGCACTTCGCCTCCTCGCACACGGTCGCGAGGCGGTGCTCGTGGACGGCGCTGCGCACCGCCTCGAACCCGGCGCCGCTCGGCACCCTCACCCTGAGCCAGGGAGGCTTCGCGAGCGTCCGGGGGCCGGCGCCGGCGCGCGCGGCGCTCGCGCCGTGGTGAGCCTTCACCCCGTCGCGGATCGCGGTGAACCCCTGGGGCGTCACGTACTTCTCGCCGGACATGCCCCTATTGTAGCGCAGCGTCCCCCTCGCCCCGGAGCGCGGCGAGCTGCGGGATCGCCGTGCGGGCGAGCGCGAAGTATTGCGCATCCCTCTCGACCCCGAGGCTCGCATAGCCCACCGCCTGCGCCGCGGCGAGCGTCGAGCCCGATCCGGCAAAGGAATCGAGGATTACCCCCTCCCCGAGCGGCAGGCTCGCGCGCACGAGCGCTCGCAGGAAGCGCTGCGGCTTCAGGCTCGGATGCGGCGCGAGCGCGCGCTCCGTCTTGTGCGTGGGCGCCGATCGTATGACGTCACCGAAAGGCTGGTCCGCGGACGGCCGCCTGAAGCCGCCCGTTCCCCAGCGCCGCAAGTTGTCCTGCACTCGTCCGGCGATGCGCTTGCGGTAGACGAGCCACGGCTCCCACATCGAGCGCGGCATGACGCTTACGCCCGCGAACTCCTCGTGCGCGGCCTTCGGGCGGTCCCCGCCCCGCAGCGTCGTCACCAGCCGGACGAGCTCGCCCCGGCGCTCGAGCCCTGCCCGGGAGAGCGCGCCGGCGACGATGAACGAGACGAGCGGATGGCTCGCCACCACGACGTTGGCGCCCGGCACGAGCGCCGGCAGCAGCGCGCTCGCCCATTCGAAGAAGAATCGATCGAGCGCCGCGAGATGCTCAGGCTCGAGCACCGTGAACCGCGGCACCGGCGAGCGGTCGTGGCCGTCGAACGACGGAGGAATGCGCCACACGCCTCCGCGGCGGGTGCGCAGCTTGCGCTGCTCCCGCGGCGAGTACTCCTCGAGGCCGTAAGGAGGATCGGTCACCACCGCGTGGATCCGCGCGGCCGGCTGCGCGCGCAGCCACTCGAGACAGTCGCCGAAGTACAGGACCGAGCGGCCGTGCGCGAACGAGGGCCAGGGGCTACTGCGATCCGCCATGGCGCTCGAGCGGGCCATGTGCCGCGCTTCAGCCGCGCGCGCCGGCGCGCAGCCGCGTGTCGAGCGCAGCGAGCTGCCCGGGAGTGCCCACGTTCACCCACGCGCCGTGATGCACCCGGCCGCGCAGCCGGCCCGCGGCCATGAGCTCCCTCAGCACCTCGACGAGCGGGAATCGTCCGGGCGCGCGGCGGCGGAACGGCTCCGGCCGGTACAGGCCGATGTTCGCGTACGTGAGCCGCTCGGCGCCGCCCTCGATGACTCTGTCGTCCGTCAGGGCGAAATCGCCTTGCGGGTAGTGCGACGGATTCGGGACGAGGACGATCTCGGCATCGGCATCGGCGTCCGCGCCAGCGCCAACGCCAGCGCCGGCAGCGAGCGCCAGCGAGCGAAAGTCGAAGTCCGTCCAGAGGTCACCGCTCACCACCAGGAACGGCTCCGCCCCGAGCAGCGGCAGCGCCCGGACGATGCCGCCGCCTGTCTCGAGCGCCGTCGGACCCTCGTCGCTGTAGGCGATGCGCACGCCGAGCCCGTCCCCGGCGCCGAGCGCCGCGCGGATGCGCTCGCCGAGCCACGAGAGGTTCACCACGACGTCACGAATCCCGGCGCGCTCGAGCGCGCCGAGGAGATGGACGATCAGCGGCTTGCCGCCGACTTCGAGCAAAGGCTTCGGGGTCGTGTCCGTGAGCGGGCGCATTCGTTCGCCGCGGCCGGCCGCGAGGACCATCGCCCTCATGCCGCCGCCTCCGCGAGCTCGCGCGCGTTGGCGCGCGCGAGCTCGGGCGCGGCGCGCTCGGCAAGGAACCGACCGAGCTCGGCGAGCGCGGGACGGCGCGCGCAGGCTTCGAGGACATAGCGCAGCGTGAGCGGCAGATCGCGCAAGTAGCCGGGCTTGCCGTCGCGGTACCACAGCCGCGCGAAGATGCCGAGCACCTTCAGGTGGCGCTGCACGCCGATTTGATCGACCCAGCGCATGAGCTCGGCGTCGCTCGCGCCCGCCTCGGCCCCGCGCGCGCGCAGCCGCGCCCGAAAGCCGCTCACCCACTCGACCACGCGCTCGCGCGGCCAGGCGATGTAGCAGTCCTCGAGGAGCGACGCGAGGTCGTAGCCGATCGGACCGTAGAGCGCGTCCTGGAAATCGAGCACACCGGGATTGCGCGGCTCGACGACCATCAAGTTGCGCGAATGATAGTCCCGATGCACGAGCACCCGCGGCTGGGCGAGCGCCTCGCGAGCGAGCGTCTCGAAGCCGGCGGCGAGCAGGCCGCGCTCGGCGGACGTGAGCTCGAGCCGCAAGTGCCGCGCGCAGAACCACTCCGGCATGAGCTGCATCTCGGTGAGCAGCACCGTGCGGTCGTACGGCGCGAGCGTCCGCGCCGCCTCGAGGCCTTGCGCCTGGACGCTCGCGAGCGCATCGAGCGCATCGCCGTAGAGCACCTGGGGATCGCCGCCCTGCTCGAGGCGCGCGAGGTAGGAAGTCGACCCGAGATCCTCGAGCAACAGCAGCCCCCGCTCGCAATCGCGCTCGTGGATGCGCGGAACGTGAATGCCGAGCGCCTCGAGCATCCCGCTCACCCTGACGTACGGGCGCACGTCCTCCTTTCCCGGCGGGGCATCCATCAGGATGAGCGTGCCGCGCGGCAGGAAGACCCGGAAGTAACGCCGAAAGCTCGCATCGACGGAGGCGGGCTCGAGGCGCTCGACGGGCAGCTGCAGATCAGCCTCGAGCCAATCGTGGGCGAGCGCGAGGCGCGCGTCGGTTGCGGAAGACATCGGGATTGCGACGAAATGGTGCTGCGAGCGAAGACGGACACGCGCGAGGATGCGGACACGCGCAAGCAGGTCATTATAATGCCCGACCGCATGCTGCCTTCGCGTCCATTGCTGCCGCTGTGCTGGCCATCACGCCTGGGGCAGACGCGCCGCCCGGGTCGGACACGGCTAGCGGAACGGATGCCGCCAGCGGAATGGACGGGGCTGGCGCGCCGGACCGCGCTTCTCCTGCTCTGCGCCGCGCCGCTGTGCACCGCCGCGCGCGCGGACGGGCTGATGTGTCCGTCCGAGCCGCCGAGCCTCGCCAGTCCGCTCAAGGAGACCCCCCCGAGCCTCGCGTCGGGCTTCGACATCTCGAGCGATCGGTTCTCGCTCGGCAAGAACGGCAACTTGGTGCTGCAAGGCCACGTCGTGGTGCGTCAGGGCGACCGGCAGATCGCGGCTGACGAGGCCCATTACGACCGGGCGACCAACTCCCTCAGCGTCAACGGGTCCATCACCTACCGGGATCCCCTGGTGCAGCTCGCCGGCAGCGCGGGCAAGTACTCCCCCACCGCCGGCGCCGAAGTGAAAGGCGCGAGCTTCGATCTGCGCTCGCGCCCGGGTCACGGCTCGGCGCAGCAGCTGGATTTGACGCCCAAGGGGATCCTCGACCTCAAGGGCGTGACGTTCACCACCTGCCAAAAGCCTGACGAATCCTGGCAGCTGAAGGCGAGCTCCCTGAAGCTCGACACGGCCAAGCAGGTCGGCACCGGCCGGGACGCGAGCATCGACTTCGAGGGGGTGCCGATCCTGTATCTGCCATGGCTCTCGTTTCCACTCAGCAATGCGCGCAAGAGCGGGTTCCTCTTCCCGAGCGTCGGCAACAGCTCCCTGAGCGGCATCGAGCTGCAGGTCCCCTACTACTGGAACATCGCGCCCAACGCCGATCTCACCTTCTCGCCGATGTACTACTCGCGCCGCGGGGTGGATCTCGCCGGCCAGGCGCGCTTTCTCACTCAGTCCCAGAGTGGGGACATCGATTGGCATTACCTGCCGGACGACACGCTCGCCGGCAGCGGACGCAGCTTCGTGACGCTCGACGACACCGCTTACCTGCCCGAGGATCTGCGCGTGCGCGTGAGCGCCGCCGACGTGAGCGACCCCAAGTACTTCGAGGACTTCGGCACCGGCCCTGAATCGACGAGCACCGCCTTCCTGCAGCGGCTCATCGAGATCACCTACCGGGACGAGAACTGGAACGTCGGCGCCGAGGCGCAACAGTACCAGCCGGTCGCGGTGGATCTGCAGGTGCCCGGCGAATACCTTCCCGAGGAGTACCGCCCCTACTCACTCGCGCCGCGGCTCTACGCCGACGGCAACTTCGGCTGGGGCCCCGATCAAATCGTGCGGTACGGGTTCGATTCGGAGGTCGTCGACTTCACTCGCGCGGTGGGCGTCACCGGCTGGCGTCTGAATCTGAAGCCGACCGTGGGGCTCGATTTCGAGGACCCGGGCTACTTCCTGCGCTCGACGCTCGCGTGGGATCTCACGCAGTACGAGCTCGACAGCGCCCTCGCGGGGACGGACCGCTCCCCGTCGCGCTCGGTGCCGAGCGCTAGCTTCGATACCGGCTTGCGATTCGACCGGCTGCTCGGCGCGGGCGGCGCAAAGACACTCACCCTCGAGCCGCGAGTCCTCTATCTCTATGTGCCCTACCGCAACCAGGAGTCGCTGCCGCTCTTCGACACGGCGCTGCCCGATCTCAATCTGGTCGAGCTGTTCCGCACGAACCGGTACGTGGGCCTCGACCGCCTGAGCGATGCCAACCAGGTGACCGCCGGGCTCACGACCCGTTTGCTCGACACGCAAAGCGGCAAGCAGTACCTCACGGCGACGCTCGGGCAGACCTACTACATCGACGCGCCGCGCGTCGAGCTGCCGGGGGAAAGCCTCGACGGCCGCCGCGACTCCGATCTGGTGGGCGAGGTCGTGCTCTCCGCCTACCAGAACTGGAACGCCTCGCTCAACGTCGAGTGGAACCCCGCCGAATCGCAGGTCGAGCGCACATTCGCGCAGCTGCAATACAAGCCGGGGCCGGAGAGTGTCGTCAACGTCGTCTACCGCTACCAGCGCAACGTGGTCCTGCCTTCGGCCCTCGCCACTCCCGATGAGACCCCCATCATCCCCGGGGACCTGGATCTACCCGCCGAGCCCGGCTCGAGCTTGGCGGCCGCCGAGAGCCTCGGGTCGACCGTGGGCCAGAGCCTCGATCAGGCCGAGATCTCCGGCGCGTGGCCGATCGGCGATCACTGGCACGTGCTCGCGCGCTGGGTCTACGACCTCGATTCCCATTCGAGCCTCGACCGCCTGGCGGGCTTCGAGTACCGGGCCTGCTGCTGGCGGATCCGCCTGCTCGCGCGGCGTTACCTCATCAACGGCACGGGCCAGCAGGACACGGCCTTCATATTCCAGCTGCAGTTGAGCGGGCTCGGAGGTGTCGGGCCGGCGACGGACGCTTTTCTCGGAAGCGCGATTCGAGGATACTCACCGCCTTCCTCGAGTCGATGAGGCCTATGTTCAACCGAGCGCTGCGGCGCGGACTCACGAGCGCACTCATCCTGCTGGCGGCGGCGGGCGTCGCGCATGCGCAGACCCGCGCCCTCACCACCGAGGGCGCCCCCCTCGACCGGATCGCGGCCGTCGTGAACGACGGTGTCGTCCTCGTGAGCGAGGTGAACGACGAGCTCGCGCTCGTCACCCAGCGGCTGAAAGCCCAGCATGCGGAGCTCCCGCCGGAGAACGTGCTGCGCCACCAGGTGCTCGAGCAGCTCATCGTGCAGGAGCTCGAGATGCAGAAAGCCCAGCACGAGGGGATCAAGGTTCCCGACCAGGCGCTGAACGATGCGCTGCAGGAGATCGCGCAGCGCAACGGCATAACGCTGTCCCAGCTCCCCGACGCGCTCGCCCAGCAAGGCATCGACTACACCTCCTACCGGGAGGCCATCCGGCGCCAGCTCATCTTCACGCTCCTGCGCCGCAAGGACGTGCTTGAGCACATCACCGTCACGCCGCTCGAGATCGACCGGTACCTCGCGCGCGAGACGAAGAGCCCCTCGAAGAACCGCGAGTACAACATTTCGCACATCCTGATCGCCGTTCCGGAGAACGCGACGCCCGCGCAGATCCAGCAGGCGGCGGCGCGCGCCGCGGACGTGGAGCGCCGCGCCAAGGCGGGAGAGGACTTCGCGAAGCTCGCCGTCGCCTATTCGAACAGCGAGACTGCCCTGCAGGGCGGCTCGCTCGGCTGGCGCAAAGGCACCGAGCTGCCGACGTTCCTATCGAACGCCATCCTCAAGCTGAAGCCCGGCGAGGTGAGCCCGCCCGTTCGCGCGCCGAATGGCTTCAATATCGTGAAGCTCAACAAGATCAAGGACTCCACCAAGAAGGTGGTCGTCGACGAGGTCCACGTGAGGCACATCCTCATGCGCACCAATCAGCTCGAGGACGACGCGACGGTCAAGGAGAAGCTCGAGAAGCTGCGCCAGGAGATCGTGCACGGGGCCGATTTCGGCGCCCTCGCATCGGTCAACTCCCAGGATCCCGGCTCGGCGGTCAACGGCGGCGACCTCGGCTGGGCGAGTCCGGACACCTACGCACCCAGCTTCCGGGCTGCGATCGCGAAGCTCAAGGTCGGCGAGATCAGTGAGCCGTTCCATACCCAGTACGGCTGGCACATCGCGGAGGTGCTCGGCCGCAGGCGCGTTGACAGCACCAAGGAGCTCCAGCGCGAGCATGCGCAGGACGAGATCCGCGCCAGCAAGGCCGATGAGCAGACGGAGCTGTGGCTGCGCCGGATGCGCGACGAGGCGTACGTCCAACTCAAGATGTAGTGCGCCGCCTGCCCCGCATCGCCCTCACCTCCGGAGAGCCGGCCGGCATCGGTCCAGACCTCTGTCTCGAGCTCGCGCGGCAACCGCTGCCCTGCCGTCTCGTTTGTCTCGCCGATTCGAGCCTGCTGCGAGCGCGAGCCCGGCTGCTCGGCCTCGAGACCATCGCGCTGCGACCCTATGATCCCTCGCAACGCCAAGCGCACGAGCCGGGCGCGCACCGGGCCGGCACGCTCGAGGTGCTCGATGCGCCGCTCGCGGCCGCGAGCGAGGCGGGCCGTCCCGATCCGCGCAACGCGCGCTATGTCCTCGGTCTCCTCGACCGCGCCGCCGACGGCTGCCTCGCAGGCGAGTTCGACGCGATGGTGACCGCTCCCGTCCAGAAGAGCACGATCGCCGACGCCGGCATTGCGTTCACGGGGCATACCGAGTATCTCGCCGCGAGAACGGGTGCGCCGCGTCCGGTCATGATGCTCGCGTCGGGCACGCTCCGCGTGGCGCTCGCGACCACGCACTTGCCCCTGCGGGCGGTGAGCGACGCGATCAGCGTCGATTCGCTGACCGAGGTGCTCGACATCCTGCATCGCGACCTGAAGCGCTGGTGGCGGCTCGACACGCCGCGGATCGGTGTGTGCGGCCTGAATCCCCATGCGGGTGAGAGCGGTCATCTCGGCGATGAGGAGCTGCGGGTCATCCGGCCGGCGCTCGAGCGGGCGCGCGAGCGCGGCATCGCGGCCGAGGGACCCCTGCCCGCCGACACGATCTTCGTGCCGCGAAGCCTCGAGCGCTACGACGCCGTGCTCGCCATGTATCACGATCAGGGACTGCCGGTCATCAAGCACGCGCGCTTCGACAGCGCGGTGAACGTGACGCTCGGGCTGCCGATCGTGCGAACCTCCGTGGACCATGGCACGGCGCTCGATCTCGCGGGTACCGGGGCCGCCGACGCGAGCAGTCTCCTCGCGGCGGTGATGCTCGCCGTCGAGCTGGCGCCGCTGAGGGCGGCGTCTGCCGCGCGCCGTCGCCCGTGACCCGAGCGCGCAGACGTTTCGGCCAGCACTTCCTGCATGATCCGGCGGTGATCGCGCGGATCGCGAGCGCGATCGCGCCGCAGGCGGGCGATCACGTGCTCGAGATCGGCCCCGGCCGCGGCGCGCTCACGCGCAGGCTGCTCGACTCGGATCTCGCGACGCTCGACGCCGTCGAGATCGACCGGGACCTCGCCGCGGCGCTGCGAGCCGAGCTCGCCGGCGACCCGCGCTTCTGCCTCCACGAGCGCGACGCGCTCGAGCTCGGTCTCGCCGGCCTCGCCGAGCGACACGGCGGCCGGCTCCGCGTCGCCGGCAACCTCCCCTACAACCTCTCGACCCCGCTTCTCTTCCATCTCCTGGAGAGCAGCGCCGTGATCGAGGACATCGTCGTGATGCTGCAGCGCGAGGTCGTGGCCCGCATCACGGCCAAGCCCGGAACCGGGGAATATGGCCGGCTCACGGTGATGCTCGCGCCGCGGGTGCGCGCGGAGCGGCTGTTCGACGTGGGCCCCGGCGCCTTCCAACCGCCGCCCAAAGTCTGGTCGTCGGTGGCGCGCCTCGAGGTGCTGCAGGAG
>JBOHZT010000099.1:0-9721 GCA_050738535.1 Steroidobacteraceae bacterium | reverse complement strand
GCTCTTCTTGAAGCTCGAAAGCCAAAACCCCGGAGGCTCCATCAAGGATCGGGTGGGCCTGTACATGATCGAGGCGGCCGAGCGGGAAGGGCGGCTGCGGCCGGGCGCCACCCTGGTCGAGGCGACGGCCGGCAACACGGGCCTCGGCCTCGCGCTCGTCGCGGGACGCAAAGGCTACCGGCTCCAGCTCGTCATCCCGGACAAAATGAGCCGGGAGAAGATTTTCCACCTGCGGGCGATGGGCGCCGAGGTCGTCATGACGCGCTCCGACGTGCCGAAAGGACACCCCGACTACTATCAGGACCGCGCCGCGCGCCTCGCACGCGAGACGCCGAATGCATTCTACGTGAGCCAGTTCAGCAACCCGGCGAATCCGCAGGCGCATGAGGAGACGACCGCCCCGGAGATCTGGGAGCAGATGCAGCACCGGCTCGATGCCGTCGTGTGCGGCGTCGGGACCGGCGGCACGCTCACGGGGTTGTCGCGGTTCTTCGCGCGCGCCGATCCGCACGTCGACATGGTGCTCGCCGACCCGCAGGGCTCCGCGCTCGCCGGCTGTGTCCGCACGGGTAGGATCGAGCCGACGGGCCGCAGCTGGCTCGTCGAGGGCATCGGCGGCGATTACGTGCCCCCGGTTTGCGATCTGTCGCGAGTGCGCCGCGCGCTCAGCGTCAGCGACGCCGAATCCTTCCGCACCTGCCGCGAGCTCCTGCGCGGCGAAGGCATTCTCGGCGGAACGTCCACGGGGACCCTGCTCGCCGCGGCGCTTCGGTACTGCCGGGAGCAGAAGTCGCCGCGCCGCGTGGTCACGCTCGTCTGCGACAGCGGCAACAAGTATCTCTCGAAGGTGTACAACGACTACTGGATGCTCGATCAGGGCTTCCTCGCGCGCGAGCGACACGGCGATCTGCGCGACCTCATCGCCAGGCGTCACGCGGAAGGCGCCGATATCACCGTCGCGGCGAGTGAGACGCTGCTCGCGGCGTACGGGCGCATGAAGCTCTACGATGTCTCCCAATTACCGGTGATGCGGGGCGGGCGTATCTCGGGCATCGTCGACGAGGAGGACGTGCTGCTCGAGGTGTTCGAGCACCCGGAGCGATTCAACGAGCCGGTGAGTGGCATCATGGCGAGCCATCTGGTCACCGTGCCTCCCGACGCGCCGCTTCCGCAGCTCATGGAGATCTTCAAGCGGGGTCTCGTCGCGATCGTGGTGGATCGAGGCGAGTTCCTGGGGCTCATCACCCGGATCGACGTGCTCAACTGGCTGCGTCGCCGGCACTGAGCCCCGAGCGCTCGAGCGCAGCGACGTATCATCGCTGACATCGGCCGCATCGATCGCACGAGGCGGTAACGAGGACTAAGAGGACACAACGTGGCGAAAGAGACGACGGATGGGGCCGGACAGAGCGGGGCGGGCGAGCGCTCGGCGCGCGAGCTCGAATTCGCGACACGGGTCATCCATGGAGGGCAGCATGCCGATCCGCTCACCGGCGCGGTGATGACGCCGATCTATGCGACCTCCACTTACGCGCAGTCGAGTCCCGGCGTCCACAAGGGCTACGACTATTCGCGGACTCGCAATCCCACTCGGGATGCGCTGCAGGCCGCGCTCGCGAGCCTGGAAGGGGGCCGCGCGGCATTCTCCTTCGCCTCCGGCATGGCAGCCATCTCCACGGTGGTCGAACTGCTCGACGCCGGCTCGCACGTCATCGCATCCCACGATCTCTACGGCGGCAGCTATCGGCTCTTCGACCGGATCCGCAACCGCTCTGCCGGGCTTTCCGTGAGCTTCACGGATCTTGCGGATCTCGAGGCGGTCGAGCGCGCCATCCAGCCCGTCACCCGCATGATCTGGGTCGAGACCCCCACCAATCCGATGCTGCGGCTCGTCGATCTCGCGGCAATCGCGGCGCTCGCCAAGCGGCGTGGGCTGCTCACCGTGTGCGACAACACGTTTGCCTCTCCCTACCTGCAGCGCCCGCTCGAGCATGGCATCGACATCGTCGTGCACTCCGCCACGAAGTACCTGAACGGTCACTCCGATGCACTCGGCGGCGCGGCCATCACGGCGAGCGCGGAGCTCGCCGACCGGATCAAGTTCCTCCAGAATGGGCTCGGCAGCATCCCGAGCGCATTCGACTGCTTCCTCATCCTGCGCGGGATCAAGACGCTTGCGGTGCGGATGGAGCGGCACTGCGCGAACGCGCTTGCGGTGGCGCGTTTCCTCCAGGGACATCCGAAGGTGAAGCGGGTGCGTTACCCGGGCCTCCCGAGTCATCCGCAGCATGAATTGGCCAAGCGCCAGATGCGCGGCGGATACGGCGGCATCGTGAGCGCCGAGCTCGCGGGGTCGCTCGCGGACGTGCGGCGTTTCCTCGAGCGGTGCCACCTGTTCTCGCTCGCGGAGAGTCTCGGGGGGGTCGAGAGCCTGATCGAGCACCCGGGCCTCATGACCCACTCCGGCCTGCCTCCCGAGATGCGCGCTGCCCTCGGCATCAGCGACGGGCTGGTGCGGCTCTCCGTGGGTATCGAGAGCGCGGAAGATCTGATCGAGGAGCTGCAGCATGCGCTCGAGTGAGCTGCCGATCGTTCTCGTCCCCGGTCTGCTCGCCACGCCGCGGCTTTACGCGGAGCAAATCCCGGAGCTCTGGCGGATCGGCCCCGTGACCATCGCCGCGCACACGCGGGACGACAGCATGGCCGCGATCGCGCGCCGTATTCTCGCCGCGTCGCCGCCGCGGTTCGCGCTCGCCGGCCTTTCGATGGGCGGCTACCTCTCCTTCGAGATCCTGCGCCAGGCGCCGGAGCGGGTGGAGCGGCTCGCGCTCCTCGATACCAGTGCGCGCGCCGATGCCCCCGAGCAAAGCGAGCAGCGCCGCGCGCTGGTCGAGCTCGCGCGGCAGGGAGGGCTCGACGAGGTCGTCGATCGGCTCTATCCGCGGCTCGTCCACACCCGGCGGCGGAGCGATGCGGCCCTGCAGGAGCTGGCGCGGCGCATGGCGCGGGAGGTCGGCGTGGACGGGTTCGCGCGCCAGCAGGCAGCGATCATCGGGCGGCCGGACTCGCGTCCCTCGCTCGCCGCGATTCGTTGTCCGACGCTCGTGGTCGTGGGCGACGGGGATCTGCTCACGCCGCCCGAGCGGGCGCAGGAGATCGCGGACGGCATCCCGGGAGCGCGCCTCGCGACCATTGCCGAGTCCGGACACCTCTCGACGCTCGAGCAGCCGCAGGCCGTGACGCAGGCGCTCGTGGAGTTCCTCGGCGGCTGAGCCTGGCGCCGCTGAGCGGCGTCGGCCGAGCACGGGTGCCGCATAGTCGCGGCGCAGCCGGGCGCGTCGGCCGAGTCCGCGGCGTGGCAGGAGCACGGCCGGCGACCGAGCCCCCGCGCGGGGTACGAATCGGCGCGAGCGTATGATGCGAGACAGGTCAGCTCGGGGGCACGTTGTGCGCAGGGGGTGGGTTCCGATCGCCGTCGCCGGCCTGGGGCTCGCGGCCGCGCTCGCTTTCGCAAGCGCGCAGCAAGGCGCCTCGGCGGCAGCTCCGCCTCCCGCCGCGGGCAGCGCCGTCCGTCCCGTGGCGGCCGTGCTGCGGATCGACGGGGCCATCGGGCCGGCCACGAGCCATTACGTGGAGGAAGGGCTCGCGTCGGCGCAATCGCGTGGCGCGCGAGTCGTGATTCTCGAGCTGGATACGCCCGGGGGACTCGGCAGCTCGATGCGCGACATCGTCCAAGCGATCCTGGCGTCGCCGATCCCGGTCGTTGGCTACGTCGCGCCGTCCGGCGCCCGCGCGGCGAGCGCCGGAACCTATATCCTCTACGCCTGCCAGGTTGCCGCGATGGCGCCTGCCACCAATGTCGGCGCGGCGACGCCGGTGGAGATCGGCGGGCGCAGCGCGCCGACCACCGAGGAGCGCAAGCAAATCAACGACGCGGTGGCCTATATCCGCAGCCTCGCCGAGTTGCGCGGCCGGAACGCGGACTGGGCGGAGCAGGCGGTGCGCGGCGCCGCGAGCCTGCCGGCGGATGCCGCGCTGAAGGACCACGTCGTCGATCTCATCGCGCCGAGCCTGCCGGATCTGCTGCGATCCCTAGACGGCCGGCAGGTGAAGGTCGGAACGCGCACGGTCGTGCTCGCGACCCAGGGAATCGAGACCGTCCCCGTCGAGCCTGGCTGGAGCGCGCGCGTGCTCGCGGTCATCACTCATCCGACGATCGCGTACGGCCTGCTGCTGATCGGTATCTACGGACTGCTGCTCGAGGGATTTCATCCCGGCGCCGTGCTTCCGGGCGTGGTCGGCGCCATCGCGCTCATCGTCGCGCTCTTTGCTTTCGAGATCCTCTCGGTCAACTTCGCGGGGCTCGCGCTTATCGCGCTCGGCGTCGCGATGATCATCGGGGAGTTCTTCCATCCGGCGTACGGCTCGCTCGGCGTCGGCGGACTCGTTGCGTTTGTCATAGGATCGGTCATCCTGTTCGACACTCATGCCACGGAGCTCCGTCTCGCCATGCCGATCATCGCCGGCGTCGCCATCGCCGGCGCCCTGATCCTCGCCGGGCTGGTCTATGTCGTCACGCGCGCGCTGCACCGCCCCGTCGTCACAGGCCGGGAGGCCATGATCGGCGCGACGGCCGAGGCGTTCGAGGACTTCGCCGAGCGGGGCCGGGTGCGGCTCGGCGGTGAGCTGTGGAATGCGCGCACCGGCAAACCCGTGCGCGCGGGCGAGCGGGTGCGCATCGTGCGTGTGGAAGGGCTGCTGCTGTGGGTCGAGCCGGTATGATGCCTCGGACGTATGGGAGACCTTGATGCCAATCATTGCCATCGTCATCGCGATCATCATCCTCGCGTTCCTGTTCACCGCAGTCCGGGTGCTGCGGGAGTACGAGCGCGGCGTGATGTTCACCCTCGGCCGCTTCGGCGGCATCAAAGGGCCCGGCGTGATCCTCGTCTGGCCCATCGTGCAGCAGATGACGAAAGTCGATCTGCGCGTCATCGTGCTCCAAGTCCCGAAACAGGACGTGATCCTGCGCGACAACGTGTCGGTCAAGGTGAGCGCCGTGGTGTACTTCCGCATCGTCGATCCGGAGAAGGCGATCATCCAGGTCGCCAATCCCTACGAGGCGACGAGCCAGCTCGCGCAGACGACGCTGCGCTCGATCCTCGGGCAGCATGAGACGGACGAGATGCTCTCCCAGCGCGAGAAGCTGAGCGCGGACATCCAGGCCATCCTCGACCAGAGCACCGATGCATGGGGCATCAAGGTCGCCATCGTCGAGATCAAGGACGTGGATCTCGACGAGACCATGATCCGCGCCATGGCGCGGCAGGCCGAGGCCGAGCGTGCCAGGAGAGCCAAGATCATCAACGCCCAAGGCGAGAAGCAGGCGGCCGAGACCCTGGTGGCGGCGGCGATCGAGCTGTCGAAGGATCCGCGCGCCCTGCAGCTGCGCTACCTGCAGACGCTCCTCGACATCGCGACCGAGAAGAGCACCATCATCGCCTTCCCGCTGCCGCTCGATCTGCTGACGCCCTTGCTCGAACGCGGCGGGAAGAGCGCTTGAGCCGCGGGGCTCACGGATACGGCGCACGCGCGCGTGCACGCGCAGGCATGGGCACCATCGCGATCGCGGCTCGACGACGATGACGGCCTTCGCGCGCTCCATCCTCGCGGCCGGCGGGCTGCTGCTCGCGGCGGCGACCGTGCTCGGCGCGCTCGGGGCGCATGCGCTCGCTTCGCGCTTGAGCCCGGAGCGGCTGCGGATCTTCGAGACGGCCGTGCGCTATCACTTCTATCATGCGTTGGGACTGCTCGCGATCGGCTTGGTCCTGCGCACCGCCGATTCCTCGCCGGTCCGCTGGGCGGCGATCCTCGTCGTCGCCGGAATCGTGCTGTTCTCGGGCAGCCTCTACGCGCTCACGTTCGGCGCGCCGCGAGCGATCGGCGTCGTCACGCCGATCGGCGGTGCTTTGCTGATCGCGGGCTGGGTGCTGTTCGCGGCGGGCATGTTCGCCAGCGCCTGACGCACCGCGCCGAGCCCCAGTCAGGTCATGGCGCAGCCGCCGCTCATGGGGCCCTCCGGCCTGCCGATCGAGGAGGCGCTGCCGGCGCTGCGCGCAGCGCTCGCGAGCCGCTCTAATGTCGTGCTCCAAGCGCCGCCCGGCGCCGGCAAGAGCACGGTCGTCCCGCTCGCGCTGCTCGATGAGCCCTGGGCTCGAGGCCGGCGGCTCGTGATGCTGGAGCCGCGCAGGCTCGCGGCCCGCGCCGTCGCGGACCGCATGGCGGCGACACTCCGCGAATCCGTCGGACGCACGGTCGGTCTCAGGATGCGGCTTTCGACTCGGGTGTCGCGGGCCACGCGCATCGAGGTGGTGACCGAGGGTGTCCTCACGCGCATGCTGCAGGCGGATCCCGCGCTCGAGGGAATCTGCCTCGTCCTCTTCGATGAATTCCACGAACGTAGCGCCCAGGGCGACCTCGGGCTCGCGCTCGCGCTCGATGCGCAGGCGGCGGTTGCTCCGCAGCTGAAGCTCCTTTTGATGTCGGCGACCCTCGATGCCGGGGCGATCGCCGAGTGGCTCGGGAGCGGTCCACCGGTCACCGCAGCCGGCCGCGCCTATCCGGTCGAGACACGCTACGTGGGCAAGGCAGCGCCGCCGCTCGAGGGTGCGCAGCCCGGACGCGAGGCGCCGCTCGAAGGCGCGGTCGCGCGGGAAGTGACGCAAGCACTCCTCGATGCACCGGGGGACGTGCTCGTCTTTCTTCCCGGGGCGCCGGAGATCCGTCGCGTCCAGGTGCTCCTCGGCGGCGGCCGGCTGGATCCGTCGATTCGGGTCTTGCCGCTCCATGGCGTCCTCGCCCCGAGCGATCAGCAGGCCGCGCTCGTCCCCGCTGCGCAGGGGACCCGGAAAGTCATACTTTCCACCAACATCGCGGAGACGAGCCTCACCGTCGAGGGAGTGCGCGTCGTCATCGACTGCGGACTCGTCCGCCGCGCGGTGCTCGACCCGGCGAGCGGCATGAGCCGGCTCGAGACGCGGCGCATCTCGCGCGCGTCGGCGGATCAGCGGCAAGGCCGGGCCGGTCGGCTCGCCCCCGGGGTGTGTTACCGCCTCTGGAGCGAGGAAGCGCAGCGCTCGCTCGCGGCGCACACGCCGCCCGAGATCCTCGAAGCGGACCTCGCCTCCGTCGCGCTCGAGCTCGCGGCCTGGGGAGTGCGCGATGCGCGCGAGCTGCGGTGGATCGATCCTCCCCCGGAGGCCACGCTCGCGAGCGCGCGCGATCTCCTGCGCAAGCTGGGAGCGTTCGATGAGACTGGCCGGCTCAGTGCCCACGGCCGAGAGATGGCGAGGATCGCGGCGCATCCGCGCCTCGCGCACATGCTGCTCGAGGGGCGCCGGCTGGGTCGGCTCGCGCTCGCGGCCGACCTCGCCGCATTGCTCTCGGAGCGCGATCCGCTCCGCGGCCGCGGCGCGCCGGACGATGCAGACATCAGGACCCGGCTGGAGGCGCTGAGGGGTGCAGCAGCGTCCCGCGAGGCCTTGCATCGCATCAGAAGAGTCGCGCAAGCCTTCGTGCAACAGCTCGGCTCTACGGACCCGGCGCCCGTCGGACGGGCGGCCGCTCGCGAGCGCATCGCCGCGAGCGGCCGCGATCTCCGCGATGCCGGGCTCCTGCTCGCGTTCGCCTATCCCGACCGGATCGGCCTGCGACGCGCGCCGGTGCAAGCCGTTTCGGGCACAGGCTATCTGCTCGCGAATGGGCGCGGCGCTTCGTTCGCGGGGGCTCAAAGCCTCGCGCGGGAGGAACTCATCGTCGCAGTCGATCTCGACGACCGCGAGCGCGAAGCGCGCATTCGTCTCGCCGCGCCGCTCGCGCGCGCCGAGCTCGAGCAGCACTTCGGCGCGGCCGTCGAGGTGACGCGGGCGATCGAGTGGAGCGAGCGGGAGCGGGCCGTCGCAGCGACCGAGACCGCGCGGCTCGGCGCGCTCATCCTCGGCGTGAAGTCGTTGGAGCCGATTCCCGACGAAGCTCGACGCGCCGCCATGCTGGAGGGTGTGCGCCGGATGGGACTCGACTCGCTTCCCTGGACCCCGGAGCTGCGCGGTTGGCAAGCGCGTGTGGCGCTGGTGCGCGCACTTCCGGCGCAGAGGTCAGGCGGCAGCAACGAGCGTCCGTCGCGCGCCGGCGGAGGACCCCCGTGGCCGGACGCGAGCGATATCGCGCTGCTGGCGTCGCTCGACCACTGGCTCGCGCCGTGGCTCGAGGGCGTCGCGAGGGCCGAGCACTTGAATCGCGTGCCGCTTCGCGACGCGCTGCAGGCGCTGCTCACCCATGAGCAGCGAGTGCGTCTCGATGCGCTCGCGCCGACGCATTTGCGCGTGCCGAGCGGATCGCGGATCCGGATCGATTATCTCGATGACAGCGCCCCGGTCGCCGCCGTGCGGCTCCAGGAGGTGTTTGGACTCACGCAGACGCCTCGCATCGGCGGCGGGACGTTGCCCGTGACGTTCAAGCTGCTCTCGCCCGCGCAGCGGCCCGTGCAGATCACGCGCGATTTGGCGAGCTTCTGGCGGACCGGCTACGCGGAGGTGCGCAAGGACCTGCGCGGCCGGTACCCGAAGCACGACTGGCCCGAGAACCCGCTCGAGGCCGTGCCGACGCGGCGAGTGCGTCCTCCCCGAGCGTGAGAGGCCGCCGCTCACATCGGTGGCTGCGCGCCGCAAACGCGAGGCGCCACTCGGGAGGCTCCAGCGCACCGACGATCCGGAAGGCCGATGCCGGTGCGCGTACCGCGCGGATCGTCAAAGCATTTCCAGGGGCAGGGGACCCGCGGGGGGCGGAAAGAGCCGCTCGAGCTCCCGCAGCTGCGCCGAGGAAAGCGGGTGATCCAGCGTGTCGAGATTCTCCTGCAGGCGCTCGCGGCTGCCGGCTTTGGGAATTGCGATGACGTCGTCGTGCGCAAGCAGCCAACCGAGTGCGGCCTGCGCGGGAGTCAGTCCATGGCGGCTCGCGAACTCGACGAGCGCGGGATTGCCGATGAGCCGGCCCTCCTCGAGCGGTGAGTAGGCCATGACCGGAATGCGGCGCTCGCGCAGCCACGGCACGAGCTCCCACTCGATGCCGCGGCGAGTCAGGTTGTACAGCACCTGGTCCGTCGCGACGGCGTGCGTTCCGGGAAGCTCCCACAGCTCGCGCATGTCCGACGTGTCGCAGTTGCTGACGCCGAAATAGCGAATCTTGCCCTGCTGCTGCAGAGTGAGGAACGCATCGACGGTCTCGCCGAGCGGCACGCCTCCGCGCCAGTGGAGCAGGTAAAGATCGATCCGGTCCGTCCGTAACCTGAGGAGGCTGCGCTCGCACGCCTCCACGGCAGCTTGCCGTGAGGCGTTGTGCGGGTAGACCTTGCTCACGAGGAAGACCTCGTCGCGCCGGCCGGAGATCGCCTCGCCGATCAGCACTTCCGCACCCCCGTCGCCGTACATCTCGGCGGTATCGATGAGGGAGGCTCCGCGCTCGATCGCGAGTCTGAGCGTTGCAATCTCCTCGGCGCGGCGCGCCCGCTGCTCGCCCATGCGCCAGGTCCCGATGCCGAGGGCCGGGACACGCTCGCCCGATGAAAAGGGGACACTCCTCATGAGCCGCTCACGACGGTTGCGATGAATTGGACAGTGCCGCATTTTCCGTGCCGAGCCGTGCCCGCTCCGGGGCGCCCGCCGTC
>JBOHZT010000098.1:0-9762 GCA_050738535.1 Steroidobacteraceae bacterium | reverse complement strand
CGGGCAGCAGCAGGTCGTCATCAAGTCGCTCGATACGAACTACGGCCACGTCGACGGCGTCTCCGGGGCGACGATCCTCGGCGACGGGTCGGTCGCCCTGATCCTCGACCTGCCTGGATTGATCCGTGTCACCTCGCTCCGGGCGGCGGCCTGAAGAAGCCACGGCAAGCATGAATTCCGCGGGAGATCACATGTCGTCAAGCACACAAGCAGGGGCTGGCCCGGCAACGGACGCCGGCACGAGTGCGGATGCAGCCTGCGTATCGCGCCAGGTCCTCACGTTCGTGCTCGGTTCGGAGACCTACGGTGTCGACATCCTGAGAGTCCAGGAGATCCGCGGCTGGGCGGCCGTCACCAAGCTGCCGCAGTCGCCGCCTCACGTCCTCGGGGTGCTCAACCTGCGCGGCTCGATCGTGCCGATCGTCGACTTGCGGATGCGGCTCGATCTCGAGCGCGCCGAGTACACCGCCATCACGGTGATCATCGTGCTCTCGGTCGTCTCCGGCAGCACCCGCAGGGATCTCGGCGTGGTGGTCGACGGCGTGTCCGATGTGGTCGACGTGAGCGACAGCAGCGTGCGTCCTGCGCCGGATCTCGGCCGCAGCGCGGCGAGCGCCTACATCCGCGGACTCGTTCCGGTCGCCGACCGCATGGTCGTCCTGCTCGATATCGATCGGCTGATCGGCGCGGACCTCGCCACCCTCGCAGCGGCGGACGAGGCCGCCTGAGGCCTTGCGCGCGCGGGCCGCTCGAACATTTTGCGGAGAAGCCAATGAGAGTTCTTGATCGATTGATGCTGTGGCAGAAGCTCGCGGTCCTGATCGTCGCGATGCTCGTGCCGACGGCGCTGCTCGCGTTCTTCTACCTGAGCGAGACCAATGCCGTCGTGCGTCAGGCGCAAAGCGAGCTCGAGGGGGCGCAGTACCTCCAGTCGCTCGGATCAGCGCTCGCGATGGTGACAAACCACCGCAGCCGCTCGACCGCGTATCTCAACGGGGACACCAGCCGCAAGGCTGCGATGTTCACCGCCGAGGCGAACGTCGACAAGCAGCTGCAGTCGGTGGACGGCCTCGATGCCGAGTACGGCGAGCGCTTCAAGTCCACCGCCGAATGGCAAGCCGTCAAGTCGGACTGGTCGGAGGTCAAGGCCGACCTCCTCAACTCGACCCCCGACGCCAACCTGAAGCGCCACGACAAGCTCATCGCCGGCATCGAGGCGCTCGTGACGACCGTCTCGATGAATTCCGGCCTGTCGCTCGATCCGGACACGGTGACCGCCACGCTGATCGACGGCGCCACCCAGCGCGTGAGCAACGCGCTCGTCGCGATGAGCAGGCTCAATGAGCACGCGATCGGCGCCGCCGTGAAGGGCTACCTGGGCGGCGACGACCGCATCGCCATCCAGATCTACGGAACCCAGGTCACCTCGGATCTCACGACGCTGCAAAGCGAGCTGCAATGGGCGTCGGCCGATGCGAAGGCGACCCTCGCCCCCGCGCTGCAGTCCGTCAATCGCGAGTTCAGCTCGTTCGTCGACACCGTCAACACGCGGATCGTGAACGCTCAGAAGATGAACATCGCCGCCTCGGCCGTATTCGATGCCGCGGTGCCGGCGGTGCAGGCGTTGCAGAACCTGTCCACCGTGAGCTACGCGTCGATGCGCACGGCGCTGCAGAAGCGCGCGTCCACGGCGGCCTTCACGCGTGATCTGACGGCGGCGATCACCGCCGGCGTGCTCCTTCTGTCGCTCGCGCTCTCCTGGCTCATCAGCCGCTCGCTGTCGCGCCCGATGGCGTATGCCGTCGAAGTCTTCGGCGCCATCGCCGGCGGCCATTACGACAATCGGATCGAAGCGGCCGGCACGGACGAGGTCGGCCAGGTGCTGCGCGCACTCGATGAAATGCAGGGCAAGCTTCGCCAACAGATCGAGGCGGAGCGCGCCCAGGCGGCGGAGAACGCCCGTGTCCGCCAAGCGCTCGACAAGGTATCGACGAACGTCGTGCTCGCCGACGATGCCCACCGGATCATCTACCTCAACGAGACCGCCGAGGCGACCTTCGCGAGGGCCCAGTCGGAGATCCGGCGCAGCCTGCCGGGCTTCGAGCCCGCGCGCCTGCGCGGCAACTCCCTCGACGCGCTCTCCGCGGATCCGGCCGACCAGCGCCGCATGCTCGAGACGCTCTCCGGCAGCCAGGTACAGGAGCGGCGCCTCGGCAACTGCACGTTCCGCACCGTCAGCAATCCGGTCGTGAGCCGCGACGGCGCCCGGATCGGAACCGTGATGGAGTGGACGGACCGCACGCCCGAGGTCGCCGTGGAGCAGGAGATGCAGTCCATGCTGACGGCTACCCTCGGCGGCAATCTCACCGAGCGCATCCAGCTCGCCGGCAAGATGGGCTTCTTCGAGGCCCTGGCGCGCAATGTCAATCAGCTCGCCGACAACATGGCGGAGATCGTGGCGAAGGTGAAGCACGCCGCGGGCGAGGTCTATCGCGGCGCCGAGGAGATCTCCCAGGGCAACGCCAATCTCTCGCAGCGCACGGAGGAGCAGTCCTCCTCGCTCGAGGAGACCGCGTCCTCGATGGAGGAGATGACCTCCACGGTCAAGCAGAACGCCGACAATGCCGGCCAGGCGAATCAGCTCGCGATCGCCGCCCGCGACCAGGCCGAGAAGGGCGGCGCCGTCGTCGCCAAGGCGGTGGGCGCGATGACCGACATCAACGATTCCTCCAAGAAGATCGCCGATATCATCGGCGTGATCGACGAGATCGCCTTCCAGACGAACCTGCTCGCGCTGAACGCCGCCGTCGAGGCGGCCCGCGCCGGGGAGCAGGGCCGCGGGTTCGCCGTCGTCGCGAGCGAGGTGCGCAATCTCGCCGGGCGGTCCGCCACCGCCGCCAAGGAGATCAAGGAGCTGATCCAGGACTCCGTAAAAAAGGTCGAGGACGGCTCGGTACTCGTGACGCAGTCCGGCCAGACGCTCGAGCAGATCGTCGCCGCCGTCAAGAAGGTGTCGGACATCGTCGCCGAGATCGCCGCCGCCTCGCGCGAGCAGTCGTCCGGCATCGAGCAGGTCAACCGCGCGGTGATGCAGATGGACGAGCTCACGCAGCAGAATGCCGCGCTCGTCGAACAGGCGACGGCCGCCTCGCAGGCGATGGCCCAGCAGGCGGGCGAGCTCAACGAGATGATGGGAGGCTACGTGCTCGCGGCCAATCTCACGGCGAGCTTCGCCGGGCAACGTGCCGCCGGGGGCGAGGCCGACGCAGTGGTGGGACGCGTCCAAGCGGTGGCGAAAGCCGCCTCCAAGGCCGAGCGCCGCAAGGCGAATCGTCCCTGGGGCAACACAGCGCGCGGGGGCAAGGCCGAGGCCGCTTCCGCGGCGGCGGGCGAGCCCGCCCGCAAGCTCGCGAATGGCTCGGATTCTGACTGGCAGGAATTCTAGAACTTCTCACGCGGCCACGCGACGCGCGCCGCCGCAAACTCGAGACGGAGAACGACAATGGCTCGGATACTAGCCGTGGATGACTCGGCGGCAATGCGGCAGATGGTCGGCATCACCCTGACGGGCGCCGGGCACCAGGTGCAGCAAGCCGCGGATGGGCGCGAAGCGCTCGCGATCGCCGAGCGCGAGCGATTCGATCTCGTCATCACCGACGTGAATATGCCCGTGATGGACGGCCTCACGCTCGTCAAGCATCTGCGCAGCATGCCCGGCTACCACGGCATCCCGCTCCTCGTGCTGACCACGGAGGCCACGACCGAGAAAAAGCTCGAGGGCAAGGCCGCCGGCGCCACCGGCTGGCTGGTGAAGCCCTTCAATCCGGACCGGCTGCTCGCGACCGTCGCGAAGGTCCTCGGCTGAGCGGGCGCCGCGCTTGACAGAATCCGCCCCGCACGGCGTGCCTCCCGTGATCGGGGTCGCAATGCCGCGCCGCAGCGCCCGGACGGTCTCAAGAAGCGCCGATCCGTGCCGATTCTCCGGGCTCAGGCACCCAAGAGAAAGAAGCCGGCGGCGAACTGCCGGCGCCATGACCAAAAGGATGAAGATGATGACGATGCGAATCACGTTCTGCGCGGCCATCCTTGCAGGTCTCGTGACGGCGGCGCCCGCTTTCGCGGATCAGTGCATCCTGCCGCCGCCGCCGAGCAAGATCCCGGACGGCAACTCGGCGAGCAAACAGCAGATGATCACCGCGATGAACACCTTGAAGGAGTACAACGGCGACGTGAGCGTCTACCTGCACTGCCTCGACTTTCAGGTGAAGCAGAGCCGGCTCTCGGCGGACGTGCGCGATCTGAAGCACGACGCCGCGGTCACGCAGCTCCAGGCGGTCGCGGGCAAGTTCAATGCGCAGGTGCGGGTCTTCAAGTCCAAGCACGGCTGATTGGGCACGCAGGCGGCGATCCCGCGAGCGAGTCCCACCGAACGCACGAGCACGCCCCCAATGCCCGGAGCAGCTCCAGCGCGCGCGGCAGCCATCGAGGCAGCCGCGGCCCTCCTCACGATCGCGATGCACGAATCGCACGCGCCGGTGAATGGGATGGGCAGCGCGCTCGAGCGCATGGCGCAGACGCTCGCGCGCTGTGCTCGCGCGCTCGGGCGTGAGCGCGCCCTCGACGCGCAGCGGCGCGCCGGCGCGGACGCAGGCGGCGGCTCGGAGCCGCCCGACTCGCCCCTCGCGGCCCTCGAAGCCTGCCAGGCGGCGCTCGAGCGGGACATCGCGCTGTGTATCGAGAGTCTGCAGTTCCACGACCGCCTCATTCAGCGCCTCGCGCAGGTCGCCAATCACTTGGCCGGCGTCACCGACGGCGAGCATCCAGCCTGCGAGCTGCGCAGGGTCAACTTGAGCGAAGGCAGCATAGAGCTGTTCTGACCATGACAAGCGCCGCGCGCTGCGATCCTCACCTGCACTTGCGGCTGCGCGAATTCGCCTTCGGTAACGAGGACTTCGAGGCGCTGCGCGCGCTCGTCAAGTCCCTGACCGGCATCAACCTCTCCGACCAGAAGCGCGAGCTCGTCTACGGGCGGCTCTCGCGCCGACTGCGCGCCCTGAACCTCGCGAGCTTCCGGGAGTATCGCAGGCGCCTCGCCGCCGAGCCCCGCGAGCTCGTGGCGCTCGTCAACGCGATCACCACCAACCTCACCGCGTTCTTCCGCGAGAGGCATCATTTCGACTACCTGCGCAAGGAAGTCCTGGAGCCGCTCGCCGCGCACCCCGAGGCGCACCGGCGCGTGCGGATCTGGTCCGCCGGCTGCTCGACCGGCGAGGAGGCCTACTCGATCGCGATGACGGTCGCCGAGACGATCCCGGATCTCTCGAGCTGGGACATCCGCATCCTCGCGACCGATCTCGACTCCGACGTGCTCGCGCGCGGCCGCGCGGGCAGCTATTCGGCGGACCGGACGCAGAGCCTCGGCCGCGAGCGACGCGCGCGCTTCTTCACCGAGCACCGCGAGGGAAACGAGGGTCTCGCCTACCGGGTGTCCCCCGCGCTCGCCTCGATGATCACCTTCAAGCAGCTCAATCTCATGCACTCGCTGCCGATGAAGGGACCACTCGATGTGATTTTCTGCAGGAACACCGTGATCTACTTCGACAAGGACACCCAACGCGACCTGTTCGCCCGCATGGCGGCGCTCCAGCACCCCGGCGACACGCTGTTCCTCGGTCATTCCGAGAGCCTCTTTCAGGTATCCACCGATTACGAGCTCATCGGCAGGACCGTCTACCGCCGGATCTGACATGGCTGCCATCCCTGCAAGGCATTCGCAATCCGCGCAGCCTCCGGTGCTGCGGGGCTTCGAGCACCTGCAGCGCTTCTGGGAACCGGAGACCCGGCGCTGGACCACGAAGATCCTGCCCGGCGAGTACTACGTCACCTGCCACGACGAGGCGATCACGACGGTGCTCGGCTCGTGCATCTCCGCCTGCATCCGGGACCCGGCCCGCAACATCGGCGGCATGAACCACTTCATGTTGCCCGAGGACGGCTCCGGCACGCGCAACAACTGGCTCGCTCCGGCCATCGGGCTCGCGACCCGGTACGGCTCCTACGCGATGGAGAGCCTCATCAACGATCTCATGAAGCTCGGCGCCGCGCGCAACCGCCTCGAGGTGAAGCTCTTCGGGGGCGGCCGCGTGCTCTCGTCGATGACCGACGTGGGGGCGAGGAACATCGATTTCGTCCTCTCGTTCGTCAAGATCGAGGGATATTCCATCGCGGCACAGGACGTGGGCGGCACTCAGCCGCGCAAGATCATCTACTTCCCGGCCGCCGGGCGCGTCAAGGTGAGACGCCTGCGGGCGATCGAGAACCGGAGCATCGCCGACCGGGAGCGCACCTATCTCGAGGCCCTCGGCAAGCAGCGCGACGGCGGCGAAGTGGAGCTGTTCGAATGACCCAGCTGAAGCGGCGCATCCGGGTGCTCATCGTCGACGATTCCGCGCTCGTCAGGCAGATGCTCACGGACATGCTCGGCCGCGACCCGGCGATCGAAGTGGTGGGCGTCGCGGCGGACGCGCACATCGCGCGCGAGAAGATCAAGCAGTTGAATCCGGATGTGCTGACGCTCGACGTGGAGATGCCCAAGATGGACGGGCTCACGTTCCTGCGCAACCTGATGCGCCTGCGCCCCATGCCGGTGGTCATGGTCTCCTCGCTCGCAGAGCATGGCGCCGATGTGACCCTCGACGCGCTCGCGCTCGGCGCGGTCGACTATCTGCCGAAGCCGAAGATCGACATCGCCGCGACGCTCGGGGACTACTCGGAGGAGCTCATCGAGAAAGTGAAGACCGCCGCGAGCGCGAGCGTGCGCACGCTCGATACCCGCCGCGCCGCGCCGCTCGCCTTGCCGGCGACGCTGCGCTCGGGCCCCACTCACCTTCGCACCACCGACCGGATCATCGCCATCGGCGCCTCGACCGGGGGGACGGAGGCGATCAAGGAAGTGCTCACCGGGCTGCCGCCCGACGCGCCGGGCATCGTGATCGCCCAGCACATCCCGAAAGCGTTCAGCACGCCTTTCGCGCGACGCATGAACGACTGCTGCCGGATGACCGTCTACGAGGCCGAGGACGGGCAGCAGGTGATGACCGGGCACGCATACATCGCGCCCGGCGACCGGCACCTGCGCGTGGAGCGCAGCGGCGCTCGCTATATCTGCCGGCTCGACGACGATGAGCCCGTCAACCGCCACAAGCCCTCGGTCGACGTGCTCTTCCGCTCCGTCGCGCAGAGCGCCGGGCGCAATGCCGTCGGAGTGATCCTGACCGGCATGGGCAAGGACGGCGCACGGGGTCTGCTCGAGATGCGCGAGAGCGGCAGCCGCACGCTCGCGCAGGACGAGGCGACGAGCGTCGTCTGGGGCATGCCGGGCGAGGCTGTCGCCATCGGTGCGATCGAGCGCGTGATCCCTCTGACCCGGATCGCGAGCGCCGTCTGCGAGCTCGTATCGGCGATCGACGTGACGCGGGCCGCGCGCTCGGCCTGAAGACACGGCAGAATGAAGCGGAATCTATGAGGACCGAAGAGATGACCAGTACAGGACGGGCGCAGCCGCAAGGCGCCGCGGAGGATACGTCGGGCGCCGTGAGCGACTCGGCAGCGTTCGGGTTCGTGGAAGCGCTCGCGGCGGAGCTCTCCAAGGGCAAGGTGGACCTGCCGAGCTTCCCGGACATCGTCGCCCGAATCCGCAAGGCGCTCGCGGACGAGAACGTCGAGCAGCCGAAGGTCGTGCGCGTCGTGAGCTCCGAGCCGGCGCTCGCGGCGCGGCTGTTGCAGATCGCCAATTCCGCCGCGATCAATTTCAGCGGCCGCGCGGTAACCGACCTGCGCACGGCCGTCGCGCGGCTCGGATTCAACATGGTCCGGTCGGCGGCCATCGCGCTCGCGATGTCGCAAATGAAGCAGATGAGCGCGCTCAAAGGACTCGAGCAGCCGCTCGATGCGCTCTGGCACCGCAGCGCGGCCGTCGCAGCGATGTCGCACGTGGTGGCGCGGCGGCTCTCGCGGGTAAACCCGGACACGGCGCTCCTCGCGGGATTGCTGCACGGTGTCGGCGACCTCTACATCCTCACCCGGGCGAAGGATCATCCGGCGCTCTTCGCCAACCAGGCGGCCTACCACGCCATCGTGCGCGACTGGCACTCGAGCATCGCCAAGGCGCTGCTCGAGAACTGGGGTCTCGCCGAGGAGATTGTGCTCGCCGTGAGCGAGTTCGAGAACAACGAGCGCGACCACACGGGTCCTGCCGATCTGACGGACGTGCTCTGCGTCGCCTACCTCATCGTCTCCTACCAGGATCACCCCGACTCGATCGAGCTCAACATGCAGGGCGTCGCCGCGGCGGGCCGCATGCTGCTCGATCAGACCGCGTACGAGAAGCTCGTCCGGGAGTCCGCCGAGGAGGTCTTGGCCATGCAGCAGGCGCTCGGCGGCTGAAGGAGGTCCCATGGAGAGCGCGAGAGTGAGCCTTCCGCCGCCCGTGCAGAGCCCTCCCACGGCGCAGGATGCGTTCATGTTCGTGCAGTCGCTCGCGGCGGAGCTCTCGAGCGGCAGCGTCGACCTGCCCGGCTCCCCGGAGATCATCGCACGGATCCGGCTCGCGCTCGCGGACGAGCGCATCTCCCCGGAGCGGCTGGCGCGAATCGTCGGGGCCGAGCCGGTGATCACGGCGCAGCTGCTGCGGATGGCGAACTCGGCGGCCCTCAATCCAGCCGGCAAGCCGGTCGCGGACCTGCGCAGCGCGATCCTGCGCGTGGGATTCAACGTGGTGCGCAGTGCCACCCTCGCCTTCACCGTGCGGCAGCTGCGCAACTCCGAGGCGCTCCGCGGGCTCGAGAAGCCGCTCGATGCGCTCTGGCGCAGGAGCGTGCTCGTCGCGAGTCTGTGCTGTGTCATCGCGCGCCGCGTGCGCGGGCCGAGCGCGGATATTGCGATGCTCGCCGGCCTGCTGCACGGGATCGGACGGCTGTACATCCTGGCGCGGGCGAGTCGGCACCGCGCGCTGTTCGCGGACTTCGCGAGCTATCAGGCGATCGAGCGCGACTGGCACCTCGGGATCGCCTGCGCCCTGCTCGAGCACTGGGGCATCGCGGAGGAGATCGTGCAGGCGGTACGCGATTCCGAGGATTTCGCCCGCGAGCCCCGCGGCCCGATTTCCCTGAGCGACGTGCTCATCACCGCGACGCTCATCGCCGTGTATCGGGATCAGCCTGGGTTGCTCGAGGCGCGGCTCGCCAATGTGCGCCCCGTCGCGCGGCTCGAACTCGACCGCGCCGCTTGCGAGGCGCTCCTCGCCGAATCCGCCGCGGATCTCGTGGAGCTGGAGGAAGCGCTGCGCTGAGCCCCGGCCGCCCGCCGAAGGGCGCGGTCAGCCGAGGCCGCCGAGGGAGCGCTCGAGTTGAATCAGGCGGTCGGCGACCTGATCGGGGGAGACCGTGTAGGTGCCCTGCTCGATCGACGTACGCAGCGCCGTCACGCGGGCGGTATCCACCGCCGGAAGAGCCTGCGTCGCCTGCTCCAACGCCGCGAGCTGACTGGCCATGTCCGTGATGTGGATGCTCCCGGATCCGCCGCTCGAATCGAGGGGGGAAGCGCCGGTGGGGCCCGGAAGGGCCGGGGGAACGGCTCCCGCACCCACTGTCGTGGACCGGCTCCCATCGAAGCCACTCACTTTGCTCGACACGACGACTCTCCTTCGGTTCCTGCGGGGCCTGTATCGGCATCCCCACGCACAACTTTAGCCCTATACATCGA
>JBOHZT010000097.1:0-9802 GCA_050738535.1 Steroidobacteraceae bacterium | reverse complement strand
CCCGACATCAACGCCCATTGTTCGAGCGCTTGGAATCCGGCAGTCTGGGTAAGCCCGATCAGGATCGTCGGCAGCCACGGTGTCGGTTTCAGTCCGTCGCGCCGGAGCGCCATCAGCGCGAACAGCACCACTGTGCCGACGATGTAGCGGTGCGCGCTAAACGTGAACGGCCCGCTGGCACGGGTCGCCAGCTTCATCGTGGTCCAGCCGAAACTCCAGATCACGGTAAGCACCGCCAGGCCGATCCAGGCGTTGCGTTCGGCAGCGGCGGGCTTCATGGGAATTCGGCGCGACAAAGGCGGCTAGTGTAGGCACAGGAGGTGCGCCCGTCCATTTCGTCCCCATGCCGCCTGCATCGGTTCGTCATCCTATGATGCAGACGGTCATCGACGCGATGAAAGCGCATATTTGAACCGGACCAAAACAGCGAATCCCGCTGGCGTCGCAACGCGAGCTTGACGAGCTGAGCTCGATCCGGTTGATGGCAGGTTACGAGCTTGCACTTGACCCTACGTCATACCCTAGAGTCGACGCTCGATCGTCACGCGAGATCACCGGAATTGAGCCAGCCCGATCCTTCGCCGCTTCTCAGTGCAGCCGAATGTGCCGCCCGCACCGGTCTCAGCACCCGGGCCCTGCGCCTCTACGAGGAGCAGGGCTTGATCGCTCCGCGGCGCAGCACCGGCGGCTGGCGCCAGTACGGAGCCGAGGAACTCGTTCGGCTCAACAGCATCACGCTTCTCAAAGCCGCCGGCTTGACGCTCGCTCAGATCGCCGGGCTCATGGAGCCTGGAGAGCGGCAGCCGACGCTCTCGCAGCTGCTCGCCATCCAGCTCGATACCTGGCGTAGCCGCCGAGCCGACGCCGAGCGCGGGCAGCGCATCGTCGAGGTGGCGCTCGAGCGCGTGCGTTCCGACGGACCTCTCACCATCGACGACCTCTGTAATCTCATCCGGAGTCTCGAAATGCCGCAATCTCTCGAACCGGCGATGCATCGGACCGCAGAAAGCGACCCCACCCTCGACGAAGCCCTGCTGGGCCAATATGCCGGGCAGTACCAGGGAGGCGAGTGGAGCGTAATCACAATACGCACAGACGGCTCCCGTTTGCTCATCGAGCTCCCGGGCCGCCCTGGAATGGAGCTCCGACCGACGAGTGAGTGCGATTTCGAGGCCATCGGCCCTGAGCTTGCCGTCACGTTCGACCGCGGCTCGGACGGCGCAGTCTCATCGCTGCGTCTGCGGTTGAAGGGTGGCGATATGCCCGCCGCGCGCATCGATGCGGCAACGGCGGATCAGGTGAGAGCACGCCTCGCCGAGCGAATCAGGGAGTCAAGGCCTCTCCCGGGGAGTGAAGCCGCGGCACATCGCTTGGTGGAGAGCCTGTTGGACGGCCGCCCGCACTACGAAGAGATGCACCCGGCGCTCGCGTACGCGACGCGCTGGCAGCTGCCGTTCCTGCGTACTCTCGCGACACAGCTCGGCGCGATCCAGTCGATGTCGTTTCAGGGCGTGGGTCATGCCGGCTGGGATGTCTACGACATCCAGCACGAGCACGGCAAGTCCCGTTGCCGTATCGCACTGCGCTCGGACGGCCTCATCGTCTCTGCCCTGCTCCAGGTGACAGATGGACCGATCTCGCTCGGCCCTTGAGAGTGAGGCCGCTCCCGACGGCCCTCGAGGCGCTGTTAGGACTCATCAACGCTTCAGATGTCCGGTCGCGAGGCGCGCGCCCTCGTCGATGAGCGCGTCCATACGGTCCGCGTCATGCGTCGTATTCGTACTCGCCGAGCTCGAAGGGCCTTCCAGTCTCACGGGACACTTCGGCTGCGAGCGTGTTGAGATCCTCGGCCCCTTTCGACTCCGCGATGGTCAGCCGTTTGGATTCGACCCCCGTACAACGGGTCCGGCAAATGACCGCGAGTCGAGCGCCGCCCGCCCCTTTGGCCGGGAGTGCGCGTGCGACATGAAAGCGGACAACGTCCTCGACGGTTATCAGATAGAGCTGCGAGCCGTAGAAAACGAGGGCCTTGCGATCGCCCGAGAGACCGACGAAACCGAAGAGCGGCGCGGTGTCGCCCGGAGGCTCGCGCACGAACTCGAGCTCGTCTTGGCGGGCGGGGGAATGCTGCGCGATAGCGGACATTCCGCTCGTCTCGATACGTGCGATGGGCTCGAAGCTGGCGAGCCAAGCGTGCTCCGTTTGGGTAACGAGCGGCCGGAAGCCTGAATCGATCGAGAGGTGGCACGCAGTCTTGAGCCGCGGATCGCGGTCATGGGCGGGGTTCGTAAATGTCCATTGCTGCATCGAGGGCGGCCAGACCACGAGCCGCAATCGTGCCGATCCGTATGACCAACAGCGCTCGATGCTATTTGCGCTGGCGTACGTCTCCCCCGCCCCGAGATCACGTGTAAAGCGCTTGACCGCGAAGCGGAAATTCTTCAAGGGATCGTCGGTCACGTGCACCAGGCCCGTGAACTGCGTGGCCGGTAGATGGGAGGCGAAATGAGGCAGCACCTGCGCGGACATCGGCCAAAGAAGTCCCTCGATGATGGAGGGTGCAGTATCGATCTCGATGATGTCCTGATCGTAAGCACAATGGCGCCGAATGCCGTAACGCGCGGCGAGCTCCGTTCGTGACGCCCGCCAGGGTATTCCTGCGGCATCTAGGGTCTCCTGGATCGGATTCACTCACACTCGCCTGGAGCCAGTGGCATCAGTAGTGTGGCGGGCGCTCGTCTTCCGGAGAGCGCGGGGTCGTTTCCGAATCGTCCGACGCCTGAATGCGAGCCGCGAGCACCGCAATTGTTCCGCGCAGCGCCTCGATATCGCGCTGCTGGCGAAAAACGACATCGCTCAGCTCGGTGTTGGCACGCTCGAGAAAGGCGATCTTGATCTCGATCCGCTCGAGTGCCTCGCTGGTCATGGGCGGCTCCGGTCATCCTGTCGTGCTATAGTTCCGTCCATTCTACAGAATGGCGCATCGTGCGCGCTCTCCCCTCACGACAACCTAGCCGGCTCGCGAGCCCGGCACCGGAAGCAATGAAGATCCCCAAAGGACTGCAGCCTCTGATAGAGGATGGCATCGTCGATGAAGTCGTGCGCCCGTTGAAGAGCGGTAAGGAAGCGACCGTTTATATCGTTCGAACGGGCGCGGAGTTGCGCTGCGCTAAAGTCTATCGGGATATGGCGCAGCGCAGCTTCCAGAGACGGGCGCAATACCAGGAGGGGCGTAAGGTGCGCGGCAGCCGCGAGACCCGCGCGATGGCGAAGGGTACTCGCTTCGGGCGCAGGGAACAGGAACACGAGTGGAAGAACGCCGAGGTCGATGCGCTGTACAAGCTCGCGGCAGCTGAGGTCCGGGTGCCTAAGCCGTTCGGCTATTTCAACGATGTACTGATCATGGAGCTCGTGACGGATGCGCAGGGCGACCCGGCGCCGCGACTGGGGGAAGCCGACCTCTCCCCGGACGCGGCTCGTGAGTGCCACGCCGTGTTGATGCGGCAGATCGCGAGCATGCTGAGTCTCGGGCTCATTCACGGTGATCTATCGGAGTTCAACGTGCTGCTGGCGCCGGATGGTCCGGTGATCATCGATTTGCCGCAAGTCGTCAACGCCGCTGGCAACAATGCCGCCTTCGCCATGCTCGAACGTGACACGAACAACATCAGGTCCGCACTGGCGCGATTCGCGCCTGAGCTTCTCGCGACGGAGTTCGCGCGGGAGATGTGGGAGCTCTACGAGCGGGGCGAGCTGGACAAGCAGCGCGAGCTGACCGGTGTCTGCAGTCGTCAGGATGCTTCGGCCGACGTCGCCGGAGTCATGAGAGTGATCGACGATGCGCGGGAGGAGGCGACTCGCCGGAGTCTCGTTCAGGACGAGCAGCTCGGATAGTCCATTGGTGCGGATTCCCGTGCTGCGGATTATCGCGTCGATCGCTCACCCGAGCTAGGAAGCTCATGGATCCAGAATCGTCAAGGCAGTGCGTCGATGACACGCCGCACGCGCACGAGGACATGCCAGACGTTCGGGACGGTCTGAGCCGACGCGAGCGCGTAGTGCTATACGTCCTGCATGAGACGCAGAAGGAGCGAGGCGATCGAAACGCACCGACCGCGATGCTCTGGGGTCGGGTTTGCGAGCATTTCTATATCAGCCCCGAAGCGCTGTCGGCGATGCTCGCACGTCTCGGCGCGCGTCGGTAGCCGCCGGCGATCACTCCCCTTTTCCAGCGGTGGCCCCGGGCGCCCGGGCCCGGGGGTCAGTTCGATCGACCGTTGGCACGTTTATGTCGATGATCCCTTCGGCAACCGCATCGAGCTGATCGAGGCGGATTGACGCGCCGATGGAGATTACCGCCGGTTCGGCTTGCTTCGCCTTTCGGATCTGTCCTAGGCTGTAGCCAAACCACCAGTCAGGGGAGGGGGCGGCATGAGAACGTTAATCAAAACTGGGCGTCCGGTTTGGTTCGGTGCGCTGGGTCTCGCGTGTTGCGCGGTGATGGCCATTCCCACCGCGCGGGCGCAGAGCGCCACCGTCGCCGCGCTTGTGGCCCGTGCGCAGATCCAGGATCTGATCACTCGGTATTACTACAACTTCGGAAAATCGAGTCCCGAAAACTTTTCGGATTTCTATGCGAAGGATGCGGAGCTGATTCTCGGCACCGCTCATTTCAAGGGCAGGGAAGGCATTGCCAAGGCTTATAGTCATCCCGCGGGAAAGAGTCCTTCCAGGAAGCTCTACGCCTTCAACGTCACGATCAGCAATCCACTCATCGTCGTGCACGGCAATACGGCAACCGCCGAATTGATCTTCACCGAATACCGGACGTCGAAAAAGGGCGAGGCGCCGCACATCACCCAGGGCCGGGAATACTCCACCTTCGTTGATGTGAATGGCCACTGGCGCTACAAGACGCGCCAGATCGTGGGCGGCAGCCAGTCGCCGGCGGGCTGGAAGGAGTAGCGACTCGGCTCGGGCGTGTGCCAGGAACTGCGGCATGCCTCAGCTCCTGATTGATCAAAGGTAACTCGAAGCGACCTTGACGCATCTTGCCTGTGTGTATTAGTATATCAATACACATAGATGAACGCTGATCGACTCACGATTCTGCCCGGTGCATCCGAGCCGATCTATCAACAGATCGGCTCCCAGCTCCGTCGCCTGATCGCAAGCGGTCAGCTGTCGCCAGGTGAGGAGCTTCCTTCGGTGCGCGACGTCGCCGTTCAGCACGCCATCAACCCGATGACGGTTTCACGCGCCTACGGCCAGCTGGAGGCCGAGGGCCTGCTCACGCGCCTGCGCGGCAAAGGCATGATCGTCGCCCTGGACGGGCATGTCGTCGTACCCGCGGCGCAGCGGCTCGCACGGCTGGATGCCCTGCTGACCGATGTGGCTCGGCAAGCGCGCGAGCTCAATCTTTCTGCCGAACTCGTCCTACAGCGCCTGAAGCTGCACCTCAAGGACTCGGAATGAGCGCCGCGGCATATCCTGAGATGGCATCCGACGATCCGATCCGCTGCGAGCGGATCACGAAGCACTACGACAGTGAAACGGTGCTCCAAGACCTCAGCTTGAATGTATCGCGCGGCACGGTACTCGGCCTCGTCGGACGCAACGGTGCCGGCAAGACTACACTCATCCGCAGCATGCTCGGCCTCGAGCAACCGAATCGGGGTCGGGCGTTCATCTTCGGCGAGCCCTCGCTCGGGCTCAGCGATAACACGAAGGAGCGCATCGGCTACGTCCCGCAGCAGCCGGATGCGTTCCGCTGGATGCGGGTCGCAGACATGCTCGCATTCGTAGGGCGCCAGTGCCCGCAGTGGGACGGAGAGTTCGTGGAGCTTTCGCTCGCACGCTGGCAACTCTCGCCCGACCGGCGGCTTGCGAGCCTCTCCCCCGGCGAGCGACAGCGCGTCGCGCTCATTCGAGCGCTCGCGGTCAGCGCGGACCTCCTGGTGCTCGACGAGCCCGCCTCGGCGCTCGACCCGGTCGCGCGCCGCGACCTGCTGCAGGAGATCGTCGCGCGTGCGGCGGAAAGCGCAACGACGGCGCTTTTTTCGACGCACATCGTCTCCGACCTCGAGCGTGTCGCCTCGCGTGTCGTTTTCCTGCACGGCCACCGGATCGTCGTCGATGCCGCGGTCGATGATCTCGCGGAGACGTATGCGCGCCTCGTCGTGCCCCCCGGGGCGGCGGCTCTGCCGGCGAGTCGCATTCCCGGTGAGGTCTCGCGGCGCCGGCACGCGGATGGAAGCGCGACGCTCGTGATCGCGCGTCCCGCCGGGGCGAGCTGGCCGGAGATTGCCGCCGTTCCCGGAGCCCGCCTCGATGCCGTCAACCTGGAGGACCTGTTCATCGAGGTCGCCCGGTGATGGGCCAGGCTTGGCAAGACTTCGCGGCACTCTTCGGCTCGAAAGGTCCGGTAGGCGACCCCGGCTTTCTCGTGCTCATGTCCGGATTCTGCGCGGCGCTCGCGTATCCGCTCGGAACCGAAGCCGGCTACGGGGGCGCCGATCTCGCGGCATTCGTCTGCTGCATTGCGATGCTGTTCCTCGCCTACTGGCTCGGCGCGGGCGCGCTTGTTTTCAGCGCGGACGCGAGAAGTTTGTGCCTGCCAGGATCGCATCGGCACAAGCGCAGAGCCATCCTCATCGCATCCGTGCTCCTCGTCGCCATCGCTGTGATCCCCGGCGCGGCGCTCGGTCGAAATCCCATGTGGCAAGCGTGGATGCCGACCGGGGTCGTACTCGGGATCGCGCTTGCCGGCGTGTCGATCCCCTTCCTGTCCACCGGCATCGTGGGACTTCTCTTGCTCGTCGCACTCACCGGATACTGGGCGTTACGCGGTGAGGCTGACCGCTACCGGAACATCGAACTCCTCTTCGCGCTCCTCTCCGCGGCACTCGCGCTCGCGCCGGTGGCCAAGTGGCGTCGGGTCGCTCGCGAGGGCCGAAGGACGCCGAGTCTCTTGGGATTGCTGCAGCCATCGTGGGCGCCGACTGATCATCGTCCGATCGCGACGACCCGTGAGCCTGGGAAGCCCGCAACGGCGGGCGCACTCCGCGTAACTGCGGGCGCACTCGGCGATCGCCCGTCTTCTGCGACGGCCATTCGCACCTGCCTCGGCGGATACTTCGCGCGACAGCCCGGGCGCAAGGCGATTCTCGGCGCCGTCGTTCTGGTGGCACTCATGGCGGTAGCCGGCAGCCTGCCGCCGGGTGGAGGCGGCCAGTGGCGCTGGGCGATCACCCTCGAGGCAGTGCTGGCTGCGAGTCTGATCTGGGGCGGATTTCTCCAGTACATCTCGAAGCTGACCCGCGGGGACATCGCCGAGCTTGCGCTCCTGCCGGGGCTCGGCGCCGGTATCGCCCGGCGTCGGGCGCTCTACTGGGCAGTGCTCGCGCCGCCGATTCCATGGCTCGTGGGGATGTTGCTGCTGCTCGGTTCCGCAGGCCTGCTACTCAAGCGAGTGCCGCTTTCGAGCGTCGGCGCTCTTGGAGTCTATCTCGCCATCGTCTGGCTGACGTATGCCACGCTCGCTCTCGTGAAGCTCACGAACTTTCCACCGAGGCACCGGAGTCGCTTTCCCAATCGCTTTCCCGCCATCGCCGAGTTTCTGTGGCTCTACTTCGGGGTTTATCTCTGCGCAGTCTACGAATCTTTGTACGTGGCGTTTTTCTCCGCGGCTTCCCCGTTCGCGCACGTCGGCTTCGTGATCTGGGCGTTCTGGACTCTCCCGGTGCTGGTCGGTATTTGGCTCGCGAGCGCGATCGGCTACGCCTTGCGCCGACTCGCGAGTGCGCCGCATCCGTTTCTGTGGAGGGCCTGCTCCGTTATAACCGAAGCCAGGTATACGGAGGCCGCAAGGATCATGCGCTCATGAGCTTGGACAGAACGGTCAGTGCCGCGCCGATGATGGGGCGGACGGATCGCCACTGCCGGTATTTTCTCCGCGGCTTCTCGGCGCGGATGCTTCTGTACACCGAGATGATCGCGGCCGCCGATCTGGCGCACGGCGATAGCGCTCGATTGCTGGAGTTCGACCCGGAGGAGCACCCGGTCGCACTGCAGCTCGGCGGCTGCGATCCGCGGGAGCTCGCCGCCGCGGCTCGCAAAGGTGAGCAGGCGGCGTATGACGAGATCAACCTCAACTGTGGTTGCCCGAGCGATCGAGCGACGGGCCGCGTGTACGGCGCCTATTTGATGCAGCAGCCCGAGGCCGTGGCGGCCTGCGTCGCGGCCATTCGAGCAGCCGTGCGCGTGCCGGTGACGGTCAAGATGCGGATCGGGGTCATCAAGGGCAGGGGCAAGGCGGCGATCGAGGCGAGCCGCAGCTTCGGCGACTCGGAGCGAGCTGCGCTGCACCGCTTCGTGAGCGTCGTGCGCGATGCCGGCTGCGACGCGGTCATCATCCATGCGCGCAAGGCGGTGCTCGGAGGACTTTCCGCGCAGGATAATCGGGAGATTCCTCCGCTGCGGTACGACGCGGTGAGCGAGGTGAAGCAGGCCTTTCCCGAGCTTCCGGTGGTGGTGAATGGCGGCTTGCGCGAGCCGGACGCAATCCTTCGGACGCTGGAACACCTGGACGGCGTCATGCTTGGGCGCGAGGCGTATCACCGCCCCGTCGTGCTCGCCCGGCTCGATGCGCTCGTGTTCGGCGCCAAGGAGAGCCTGAGCACCCAGCGGCCAGCCGGAGCGGCCTTCGACGCCGCGGTACGAGCGCGCGCGGTCGAGCGCATGCTGCATTACACGGAGCGTCAGCTGGCACGCGGCGAGAGATTGTCCGCCGTCGTCCGGCACATGCAGGGCTTGTACGCGGGAGAGCCGGGCGCGGACGAATTTCGCCGCGTATTGAGCGAAGGTGCGCGGCGTCCCGGCGCGGGCGCGGAAGTGCTGGCGGAGGCCGTTGCGGCCACCCGGGGTCTCGCGTAGCGCGTCATTGCTGTGACCCCGCGCCCACCGCGACCCAGGCGAGGTCGGCGTTCGAGACGGACTCCAGCTTGAATGTGCGCGCCGCGGCCGCCATGCGCGTCAGTGCCTGTGCGAGCGGCATGGGCGGCGTATCGTCGCCACGCTTCGCCTTGTAGAAGCGCACGGGATTGATGCGAGCGACCACGTAGTTGCGCAGATACGGCGATTTGAAGCCGCGCTGCTGCAGTGCAGTGATGATCTTCTTCACCTGAGCATCGATCGCGAGCAGCCGCGCAGCGTAGCCCTCGCGTACCCGCAGGCTCGCGGCGAGCGGCCGATCGCTGAAGCGGTCGAGCTTCTTGAGGAATGCGCCGTAGGCACCCCCCGCGAACCGCGACGAGCGCTCGTACACGGCGCCGAGCGTCACCAGCTCCGCGGACTCGAACTGGGCCGCCCACGCGGACTCGCTGCCCGGCTTGGGCCGCTCGGCGAGGCTGCGTGCCATCCGGATCACCTCGAGGCTGCGGTCGCGCAGGTTGTGCGATTTCTCGGTGTTGAGCGCGAGGATGCGGTACGCGAGCGTGTCATCCGGCGAGATGAGCGCGGTGATCTGCCGCAAGCCGAGGACCTTCGCGGCCGCGAGTCGATGGCGGCCGTTCGGGGTCCACAGCTTGCCGTCCGCGCCGCGTACGACGATCAGCGGATCGAGAAAAGCGGCCGTCTCGCCGATTTTCTCGGCCAGGCGCTGGGTGTGGGTGGGGGCGAGGTCGCGCTGGAAGGGCGTGGGCTGCACGGCGGCGACGGGTAGCGAGGCGAGCATCAGCGGCCGCCCGCCCAGGGGCTCGTGATACGCCCCGATCGGGGCGCCGCCGGATTCACGCACGAGCGC
>JBOHZT010000096.1:0-9831 GCA_050738535.1 Steroidobacteraceae bacterium | reverse complement strand
ACCCACCGTCAGGAGGCTCTCGCCGAGCGCAATCTGTGCACCGCGATCGCGGAGCTGCGCACGGCAGAGGAATGCCGGACATTCTTCCGCGACCTGTGCACCCCTGCCGAGATCCAGGCGATGGCCGATCGCTGGGCCGTCGTCGAGTGGCTGCGGCGCGGCCTGCCTTACCGCGAGATCCATCGCGCGACCGGCGTCAGCGTCACGACGATCAGCCGCGTGGCGCGCTGCCTTGCGGGTGGCGGCGGGGGCTATTCGCTCGCCGCCGAGCGGCTGCGCGCCGGGCCGCGGGGTACGCTGCGCGCCGCGGGAGCCCGCGATGCCGGATGATGCGCGGCTGAAGCTCGCGGTACAGAAGTCCGGGCGCCTGACGGAGCCTTCCCTCGACCTGCTCTCGCGCTGCGGGCTCAAGCTCTCGCGCGGCAAGGACCAGCTCATGGGGTTCGGGGAGAACATGCCGCTCGACGTGCTCTTCGTCCGCGACGACGATATCCCGGACCTGGTGCAGGAGGATGTCTGCGATCTCGGACTGGTGGGGCTCAACGTCCTCGAGGAGAAGCGGCTCGAGCTCGAGGCTCAGGGGCTCGAGGCGCGCTTCGAGCGCGTGCGTACCCTCGATTTCGGCCGCTGTCGGCTCTCGATCGCGGTCCCGGTAGGCACCGGGTTCGACGGTCCGCGCTCGCTCGCCGGCAAGCGCATCGCGACCACCTATCCGTACCTCCTCGGGAAGTACCTGCGGGACCACGACGTGGCCGCACACATCGTGACGCTCTCCGGCGCCGTCGAGATCGCACCGCGCCTCGGGCGTGCCGATGTGGTGTGCGATCTGGTCTCGACCGGCTCGACGCTCGCGGCCAACCACCTGCACGAAGTGCAGACGGTGCTCGAGAGCCACGCGGTGCTGATCCGCACGCCCGTCGCGCTCAGAGCCGACAAAAGCGATTGGGTCGAGCGGCTGTTGAAGCGCATCGAAGGCGTCGAGCAGGTGCGCGAGAGCAAGTACATCCTGCTGCACGCGCCTCGCGCCGCGCTCCCGGAAATTCGCCGCCTGCTGCCGGGTTGCGAGGCGCCGACGATCATTCCGCTCGAGGGCCATCCGGACAAGGTGGCCGTCCACGCGGTGTGCCGCGAGAACGTGTTCTGGGAAACGCTCGAGGGCTTGAAGCAGGCCGGCGCCAGCGCGCTCCTCGTGCTGCCCGTCGAAAAGATGCTCGACTAGCCATGCGCATTCTCGTCTGGAAGGATCTCACCGCCGCGCAAAGGCGCGAGGCGCTCGCGCGGCCGGCCCAGGACAGCCGCGGCGATGTCGCGGCCGCCGTTCGTGACATCGTGGCGGCCGTCCGCACCGAGGGCGACGCCGGCCTGCGCCGCCTCACCGAGCGCTTTGATGGTGTCCGCCTCGAGAGCCTCACCGTCTCGCGCGCCGAGCTCGCAGCGGCGCACGGCAAGCTGACCGCCCGCCAGCTCGAGGCGCTGCGGCTGGCGATCGCGAACGTCGAGGCGTTCCACGCCGCGCAGCGGCTCGAGCCGTTCGCCATGGAGGTGATGCCGGGCGTGCGCTGCGAGCGCGTCGTGCGCCCGATCTCGGCCGTGGGCCTTTATGTCCCGGCGGGCTCCGCCCCCCTGCCCTCCACGGTGATCATGCTCGCCGTTCCCGCGCGGCTCGCCGGGTGTCCTGCGCGGGTGCTGTGCACGCCGCCGGGCCGGGATGGGTCCGCGCACGCCGCCGTGCTCGTGGCCGCCGCGCTTTGCGGAGTGGAGCAGATCATCAAGGTCGGGGGCGCCCAAGCGATCGCGGCGCTCGCTTACGGCACCGCTAGCGTTCCGAAGGTCGACAAGATCTTCGGTCCCGGTAACGCCTGGGTGACCGAGGCGAAGCAGCAGGTTGCGAGCGACCCCGCGGGCGCGGCTTGCGACATGCCGGCCGGGCCCTCCGAGGTGCTCGTCATCGCGGACGAGTCCGCCCGTGCGGAGCTCGTCGCCGCGGATCTGCTCGCGCAATGCGAGCATGACTCGAGAGCGCAGGCGCTGCTCATCACGCCCTCGAGCGCGCTCGCCGCTGAAGTGGCGGCCGCCGTCGAGCGGCAGCGCCGTTCGCTCTCGCGGCAGGCGATGCTCGAGCACTCCCTCGCGGCGAGCCGTTGCCTCGTGGTGGAGGATCTCGCCGCGGCGCTCGCCGTATCGAACGACTACGCGCCCGAGCATCTCATTCTTCAGGTGCGCGAGCCGCGCCGCTGGCTCACCGAGGTCCGCAACGCGGGCTCGGTATTCCTCGGCGAATGGTCGCCGGAGCCGCTCGGGGACTACTGCTCGGGGACCAACCATGTGCTGCCGACTTACGGTTACGCGCGCGCCTACAGCGGTCTCTCGACGCTCGACTTCATGAAGCGCATCACCGTGCAGGAGGTCTCTCCTGCCGGCCTCGCCGCGCTCGGGCCGGTGGCCGCCGAGCTCGCGACCCTCGAGGGGCTCGATGCCCATGTTGCTGCGGTCACCCGGCGACTCGCGATCCTCGGCGAGGGCTCATGAACCCGCCTGCGCCTTCTCGGTCCGAGGGAAAGTTGAGCTCGGCCCCGAGCGCCGGCCCGGGTGCGGAGCCGCGCTGCTCGCCGCTCGCGCTCGCGCGGCGCGAGATCCTCGACCTCACGCCGTACGACCACGCGGCCTGGGATCCCGCGCTCGAACGCCTGCATGCAAACGAGCTGCCTTGGGGCTCGAGCCTCGATCGCACCGCCGCCGGTCTCAATCGCTATCCGGAACCCCAGCCGCGCGCGCTCGTCGCCGCTCTTGCGAGCCTCTACGCAGTCTCGCCGGCCCAGGTGCTCGTCGCGCGCGGGAGCGACGAGGCGATCGATCTGCTGACGCGCGCGTTCTGCCGCGCCGGCCTCGACAGCGTCGTCGTCTGTCCGCCGACGTTCGGCATGTACGCCGTCGCGGCCCGTATCCAGGGCGCCGAAGTCGTGCGCCTGCCGCTCGATGCCGCGCGAGGCTTCGTGCTCGACGAGCGCGGCGTGCTCGAGCAAACGGAGGCCCAGCGCAGCGGCGGTGCTTCGTCCGGCCGGGTGAAGCTGGTCTACGTCTGCTCGCCGAACAATCCCACCGGCAATCTCATCGACGAGGCGGTCCTGCTGCGGCTCGCGGCGGCGCTCGCCGGGCGCGCATTGCTCGTCGTCGACGAGGCGTATGTCGAGTTCTGCGGCGCGCCGAGCCTCGCGCGGCATGTCGCGAGCCACTCGCATCTCGTCGTGATCCGCACGCTCTCGAAGGCCCATGGGCTTGCCGGCGCGCGCTGCGGAGCGCTCATCGCGGCGCCCGAGATCGTCGCGCTGCTGCGCAAGATCATCCCGCCCTATGCACTGACACAGTCGACGATCGAGCGTGTGCTCACCGCTCTCGAGCCGGCCGAGCTCGAAGCCGCGCGCGAGCGCGTGGCGCTCATCCGTGCCGAGCGCGAGCGGATGCTCGCCGGCCTGACGGCCTGCCCTGGAGTCCTTCGCGTCCACCCGAGCGCCGCCAACTACCTGCTCACCGAGTTCGAGGATGCGCAGGCCGCGTTCGCCGCCGCCCGCACGGCCGGGCTGCTGGTCCGGGACGTTCGCGCGCAGCCGGGGCTCGGCCGCCATCTGCGTATCACGATCGGTACGCCGGAGCAGAACTCGCGGCTGCTGACTGCGTTGCAGCGGCTGCCGCGCGGCGCGAGCGGAGCGCCATGAGCGCGCGCGAGTCGAACAGCAGCACCGGCGCCGCTGCCGCGCTCGCGGGCGGCGCAGAAACGCCCTCCCCCGTGCTCTTCGTCGATCACGACGGCACTCTGGTGGAGGAGCCGCCCGACCAACAGGTCGACGCGCTCGAGAAAGTGCGCTTCATGCCGGGCGTGTTCGCAGCGCTCGCCGAGCTCTCGCATGCCGGATATCGTCTCGTGATCGTCACCAATCAGGACGGCCTCGGCACCGCTTCTCACCCGACGGAAGCTTTCGAGAAGGCGCACCGCTTCATCCTCGACGCCTTCGGCTCCCAGGGCATCACCTTCGAGGCGGTGCTCATCTGCCCCCACTTCGAGGCCGACGGCTGCGATTGCCGCAAGCCGCGGACGGGATTGGTACGGGACTATCTCGCGAGTCCCAACGTCGATCTATCGAGGAGCGTCGTCGTCGGCGACCGCGACTGCGATCTCGAGCTCGCGCGCAACCTCGGCGTGCGCGGGCTGCGGGTCCGGCAGAGCGGCTCCCCGGAGCAGACCTGGCCCGCCGTCACGCGTGAAATCCTCGCACGGCGCGCCTGCCTCGAACGCAAGACACGCGAGACGCGGATCACGGTCAGCGTCGATCTCGACGCCGCAGAGCCCGTGCGCGCACGCACCGGCATCGGCTTCTTCGATCACATGCTCGAGCAGCTCGGCAAGCACGGCGGCTTCGCGCTCGATCTCGAATGCGCCGGCGATCTCGAGGTCGACGAGCATCACACGGTCGAGGACTGTGCGCTCGCCCTGGGACAGGCGCTGCGCAATGCGCTCGGCACCAAGGCCGGCATCGCCCGCTACGGCTTTCTGCTGCCGATGGACGAATCGCGGGTGGAGGTGGCCATCGATCTGTCCGGCCGCGCCTACGCGGTCTTCGAGGGCCGCTTCGGCCGGGAGCGTATCGGCGCGCTGCCGATCGAGCTCGTGCCGCACTTCTTCCGGTCGCTTGCCGAGAGCCTCGGCGCCGCGATCCACGTGCGTGTGACCGGCGAGAACACCCATCACATGGTCGAGGCCTGCTTCAAGGGTGTCGGCCGCGCGCTGCGCCAGGCCATCCGGCGCGAGGGCGCCGACCTGCCGACCACGAAGGGCGTGCTGTGAGCGAGATCGTGATCGTCGCGAGCGGCGGCGCGAACCTCGCCTCGCTGGAGTTCGCGCTCGAGCGGCTCGGCGCGCGAGCGCACGTGACGAGCGACGCCGCCGTCATCGCGGCGGCGCCGCGGGTGATCCTGCCCGGTGTCGGATCGGCCGGCAGCGCGATGCAGCGCTTGCGAGCCGCGGGACTCGCCGAGTGCCTGCCGGCGCTCGAGCAGCCGGTGCTCGGGATCTGCCTCGGCATGCAGTTGCTCTATGCGCTCTCCGCGGAAGGCGATACCGCATGCCTGGGTGTGCTGCCCGGCGCCGTCGAGCGGCTCGCCGCCGCCCCGGGCCTCGCGATTCCGCACATGGGTTGGAATCAGCTCGAACCCCGCGGCCGCGATCCGCTGCTCGAGGGGATCGCACTGGGCGACCATGCCTATTTTGTGCACAGCTTCGCCGCGCCCGTTGGCGCGGAAACGCTCGCGACGGCCCGACATGGGATCGAGTTCTCCGCCGTCGTCCGGCACCGCAACTTCTGGGGCACCCAGTTTCACCCGGAGCGTTCCGGACGCACGGGCGCCGTGATCCTCGCGAATTTCCTCGAGGTCGCCTCATGACGCCGGATACGCCTCGCGAGCCGGTTACGCTTCCTCGCGAGCCGCAAGCGCCTCGCCTGCTGCTGATGCCGGCCATCGATCTGCGCGGCGGCCGCTGCGTCCGGCTCTACCAGGGCGACTTCGCCGCGGAGACCCGCTACCCGCAGGAGCCGCGCGAGCTGCTGCTGCGCTACCGCGCACTCGGCGCATCGTGGCTGCATGTGGTCGATCTCGATGGCGCCCGCGAGGGCCGACTCGCAAACGCCGCCGTGATCGCGGCGCTCGCCTCGGAGCCCGGCGTGCGCCTGCAGGTCGGCGGCGGCATCCGCTCGCTCGAGGCGATCGACGACCTGCTGGGGCGAGGCGTCGCACGCGTGGTCGTCGGCAGCGCCGCCGTCGAGCGCGCACGCGAAGTCGCAGCATGGATCGCAAGGCTCGGACCAGAGCGCGTCTGTCTCGCCTTCGATGTACGGCTCGATGCCGGCGGCTCGCCGCGCGTGCGCACACGCGGCTGGACCGAGGATGGCGGCACGAGCCTGTGGTCGGCGCTCGAGCCCTTCCACGCGAGCGGCCTGAAGCATGTGCTCTGTACCGACATCGCGCGCGACGGTGCCCTCGCGGGCCCCAATCTCGCACTCTACGCCGAGGCGCTGCGGCGCTTTCCCGCGTTCGCCTGGCAAGCCTCGGGCGGCGTGCGCGATGCCGCCGATCTCGCGGCGCTCGCGCGCATCGGCATCGAGGCCGCCGTGAGCGGCAAGGCGCTGCTCGAAGAGCGCATCAACCCCGAGGAGCTCAAGCCATACTTGCCAAGCGCATCATCCCCTGCCTCGACGTTCGCGACGGACAGGTCGTAAAGGGCGTCCGGTTCCGCGATCACCGCGTGGTCGGGGACATCCTCGAGCTCGCCGTACGCTACCGCGACGCAGGCGCCGACGAGCTGGTGTTCTATGACATCACGGCGAGCCCCGAGGGACGCTCAGTCGACCGCGCCTGGGTACGCCGCGTCGCGCACGAGCTCGACATTCCGTTCTGCGTGGCGGGCGGCATCCGCTCGGTCGCCGACGCCGAGGAAGTGCTGAACGCCGGCGCCGAGAAGGTGTCCGTCAACTCTCCCGCGCTGCTCGAGCCGGGACTCATCGACGCGCTCGCAGCCCGGTTCGGCTCGCAGTGCGTGGTCGTCGGCATCGACAGTCAGACGGTTCCCGGCGGCTACCGCGTATATCAGAACACCGGGGATCCGAGCCGCACACGCGACTCCGGGCGCGACACGCTCGCCTGGGCGTGCGAAGCCCAAGATCGCGGCGCGGGCGAGATCGTGCTCAACTGCATGGCGAGCGACGGCGTGCGCAGGGGCTACGACATCGAGCAGCTGCGCGCCGCGCGTGCCCTCTGCCGAGTGCCCCTCGTCGCCTCGGGGGGCGCCGGCTCTCCAAGCCACTTCACGGCGGTGTTCGAGCTCGCGGGCGTGGACGCCGCGCTTGCGGCGAGTGTCTTCCACAGCGGCGCCATCGCGGTGAGTGCGCTCAAGCGCGAGCTCGCCTCGGCCGGCATCGCCGTGCGTCCGGTGGCAACCGCTCGCGCCGGGTGAAGCGGCATCGCCATCGGTCCACGCGCAACGGCAGAGCATTCGCCACGAGGGATTTCGCCATGAGCCTCACACCTTCGGACATCTCGCGACTCGACTTCGCCAAGGGTAGCGGGCTCATCCCTGCCATCATCCAGCACGCGGGCACCGGCGCCGTATTGATGCTCGGCTACATGAGCCCTGAGGCACTGAGTGCCACGCTCGAGCGGGGACGCGTCGTCTTCTTCAGCCGCAGCAAGCAGCGGCTGTGGGAGAAAGGCGAGACGTCGGGTCATTACCTCGAGCTCGATCGGATCCGCAGCGATTGCGACGCCGACACGCTGCTCGTCACGGCCTGGCCCCGCGGCCCCGCCTGTCACACGGGAATGCGGACCTGCTTCGGTGACGAGCCCGTCGCGGCGAGCGAGCGGATCGCCTTTCTCGCCACCCTCGAACGGATCATCGCGCAGCGCAGCGCCGAGCGCCCGGAGGGCAGCTACACCGCGCGGCTGCTCGCCGAGGGTCCGAAGCGGATCGCGCAGAAAGTCGGCGAAGAAGGGGTCGAAGTGGCGCTGGCCGCCGTCGCCGACGGCGACGAGGCGCTCACCGGGGAAGCCGCCGATCTTCTCTATCATCTCCTGGTGCTGCTCGCGAGCCGCCGATTGACGCTCGAGGGCATCGTGGCGGAGCTCTCACGAAGGCACGCGCAGCGGTAGCACTGCTCGCAGCTCGCGAGCTTTCGTAAAACTGCCGATCGCGCTCGCGTCACTGCGCCTGCAGCTGATCCGCGTGCGAGTAGGCGTCGTTTGCCCGGCGGTTGTCCCCTTGCGCGCGCAGCGAGTCCCCGATGAGCCGCCAGGCGCGGGCTTCCGTGCGCGTGTCCCCCGCCGCGAGCTGGAGCGCCTTGCGTCCCATGCTGCCCGCCAGCTGATACTGACCCTCCCCCTGATGCGCCTCGCCGAGCATGATCCACAGCAGCGGGTTCTGCGGCTCGATGCGCAGCGCACGCTCCACGGTCGATTGCGCCAGCTGCGGGTTCCCGTTCGCCGCCTCCCGGCGCGCGAGCGCGACGAGCGCGGCGGCCGCAGCCCCGAGGCTGAACTGGTGCGGCGGCTGCGGGGCAGGCGACGGCGGCTGGGGAGGTGCGGGCGGCGGAGTCGGCTGCGCCGGCGCCGGCGGCGGCGCTTGGCGCGCCGGCTTGGGCGGCGGTGAAGGGGGCGGCGGCGGTGTGTAGGCGGGACCGACGAGGGTCGAGCAGCCCACGCACAGCCCACTCGCGAGCAGCGTCAACGTCGCGGCTCGCAGAGTCGTCCTGAGCTTCGCCGCCCGCGGCGCTGTCTTCAGACCCGCCGTGCCCATCAATGCACGAGCCCCTTCACCCACCGGCCTGCGCGTCCAATGAAACTGCGCGCAGCCCTACCCGCCTCGTGGGCCACGGCGCCGGTCGCGCCGCCAATCGAGGCGCCCAGGCAGCCGGGTTTCAAGGGCGGATGGGTGCCGGGCGGCACGGGGAGCGTTACCAGATCATCCGAGCACTGCGCGTTCGCGCGCAGGCCGGTCGCGAAATCGATCGTGACTTGCTGGAGCGAGGCCGGCATCGGCGCGCTCCAGGAGCTCGTCGCGATGTCGGCCATCAAATGCGACCAAGCGCCGAGCGCCCCCGTCTCTCCCGTGAGCCCCGTCGGCCGATCATCGTCGTACCCGACCCACACGACGGCGAGATCGTCCCCCGAGAATCCCGCAAACCAGCTGTCGCGGAGGTCCGACGAGGTGCCCGTCTTGCCGGCGACCACGAGGCCCGGCGGCAACACGGCGCGCGCCGGGCGGCCCGTGCCCTGAGCGACGACCTGCTCGAGCATGCTGTCGATCTCGTAGACGGTATCCGGATGCGCGACCGGCTGCACCTCGACCGGGAAGGCCTTGAGCGGCTTGCCGTCGGCGCTCAGGACCGCGCGCACCGCGCGCAGCGTGGTGCGAAAGCCGCCGTTCGCCAGCCCCCCGTAGAGCTGCGCCACCTCGAGAGGGCTCAGATCGACGGCGCCGAGGAGCAGCGAGGGGTCCTGCGGCAGCTCCTCTTTCAGGCCGAACTCCCCGAGCACGTGGATCACGTTGCCGACCCCGACATCCATGCCGAGATTCACGGTGGCGTCGTTCAACGAATCCGCGAGCGCGCGCACGAGCGGCACGGGCCCGTAGTTCTCCCGCGTGTAGTTCCGCGGGCGCCAGCGCTTGCCGTTCGAGAGCCGGATGTCGACTGGGGCATCGTCGATGATCGTCGTCGGGTTGTAGCGGCCGCTCTCGAGCGCGGCGAGATACACGAACGGCTTGACGAGCGAGCCGATCTGGCGGCGCTCGTCGAGCGCGCGATTGAAGCCGTCGAAGCCCGACTTGCGCCCACCCACGACCGCGATCACATCGCCGCTCTGCGGCTGAGTCACGACGATCGCGCCCTCGAGAGGCGCGCCGCCCCGATGGCGGCGCCGGTGCCGGCGATCGAGCTCGGTCAGCTGCTTCTCGAGCACACGCTCGGCATCCGCCTGCACCCGCGGCTCGAGATTCGTGAACACCTGCAGGCCCGCCTGGGTGAGATCGCGCTCCGGATAGTCGCGCCGCAGGGTCCGCCTGACCAGATCGAGATATGCGGGATAGTAGGCGCCGGCGGTCTTCGGGGTCACGCCGAGCGGCCGCGCCTCGGCCGCGCGCGCCTGGCGCGCGGTAATGACCTTCTGCTCGGCGAGCTCCGCAAGAACGAGGTTGCGCCGTCGCAGTGCCCGCTCGGGGTGCCTGTGCGGATCGTAGTAGGACGGTCCGCGAACGATCGCGACGAGCGTCGCGATCTCATCGAGGTCGAG
>JBOHZT010000095.1:0-9897 GCA_050738535.1 Steroidobacteraceae bacterium | reverse complement strand
ACAACGAATATGCAACTAGTTAGTGACTACATTCAGGCACCAAACTTGCCCCCGCTCCATGCACGAAATACCGGAAAACTCAGCCTCTGCTGACTACCGAAGGCTCAGGCGCGGGGAGGAACTTCAGGCTAGCCGCCGGTGCGGCGGCGCGCTTCATCGCCTGGGACGGCGGGGCGAGCCTCGGCCATCTCGGCACGCCGGCGAAGGTGCCGCCTGTTGCATCGCCGTATCCGTTCGTTCCGTGGCTGACGATCGGCCTCGCCATCCTCATCGCTGCCCACGACCTCTCGCGGGCCTGGCTGCCGAGGCGCTGGGTCGCATTGAACGACCGTTACGTCGGACCGATCTTCGGCGCCCTCGACCGACTGCACGATGGGCTCGTCGGGGACTACGTCGCCTGGATCATCGTCGGGCTCGCATTTTTCTCGTTGAGCTTCGTACTGATGGATCGCTGATGGGGCATACTCCGTCCGGGGAGGGCTCCGTCATGACTATGCATATCCGGTCCATAGACTTCGTCCGGCGTGTGACGCTGGCAGCGCTCGCACTGGCGCTCGCATCCGGCTGGGGCATCGCGGCCGCCGGGACTTGGGTGGGGAGTTGGGGCGCCGCGCCGGAGCCCCCGACGGCGTCGCGTGGACCCATGCGCGGCACGCCGAGCTTCGATGACGTGACGATTCGCGAGTCCGTACGCCTCTCGGCCGGCGGACGGCGGCTGCGGATCCGTTTCACGAACGAGTATGGCAAGCATCCGCTCGTCATCGGTGCGGCGACCGTCGCGCTCGTCGGCAAGAACGGGAAGATCGAGCCGGGCTCGCTGAAGAGCGTGCTGTTCGGCGGCCGCGCGGGCACCGTGATTCCGGCCGGCGCGCCGTTCCTCAGCGATCCGGTGGATCTCACGGTGCCGCCGCTCGCAACGCTCTCGATCAGCGTGTACGTTCCGCAGAGCACCGGGCCTTGCACCTGCCATTCCGTCGCGCGAGAGACGGTCGGCGTGTCGGGCCGCGGCAATTTCACGCGGCAGGCATTCCAGCCGCGCACGACGCTGCAATCGTTCGCATTCATCTCCGGCGTGGAGCTCGAGAGCGCGGTCCCGGCGAAGGCCATCGTGGCGCTCGGTGATTCCATCACCGACGGCGTCGGCTCGACTCCCGGCGCGAACCGGCGCTGGCCCGATTTGCTGGCCGATCGGCTCGAGCGGCGCGGGCACGATCCGCAATGGGGCGTGGTGAACATGGGCATCAGCGGCAATCGCGTCCTCGACGACGGTGCCGGGCAGAGCGCGCTCGCGCGTTTCGACCGGGACGTGCTGTCGGTGCCAGGCGCCGCCTACGTGATCGTGTTCGAGGGCGTCAACGATCTCGGCATCTCTTACGGCCATTTCGCAGGGCCGCTCGCCAAGATGTTCGCGAGTCTCGCGCCGGCCCACAAGGCGACGGCGGCGCGCATGATCGAGGGCTACCGACAGATCATCGCGCGCGCCCATCTCGATGGCTTGAAGGTCATCGGCGCGACGATCACGCCTTACGGCGGGTCCGGCTACTACTCAAAGCAAGGCAACGCCGTGCGCGAAGCCATCAATCACTGGATCCGCACGAGCGGCGCCTTCGACGGCGTGATCGACTTCGATGCGGTGATGCGCGACAAAAAGGACCCGACGCGCATCGCGGCCCCGCTGCAGGCGGGAGATCACCTCCATGGGAGCGATGCGGGATACGAGGCCATGACGAAATCGATCGCGCTGTCGCTGTTCAAATAGATGCCGAGCAGGGCGCTCGCCGCGGCGCCGCCGGCTCGGGCTGCCGGCGGCTCGACTGTCATCTCAGCTCATCGCAGCTGGCCGCTCGAGGCATCGACCATCGCCGTGTGGATCTTGCCTTCCTTCACCAGCCCGAGATCGTAAGCAGCATTGCCTTTGCTGTCGGTCCGAACGCGAGCCATGATGGCCTTGCCGCCTTGCTGCCGCTCAGCCTTGTCGACGGCGTCGGTGAGGTCAGTCTCGGCATTGGCGAGCGCTGCGATATCGCTCTTCGCCTTCGGCCCGAGTTCGGACTCCGCAACCGTCTCCGGCTTGCCAATCGCGTCGCCGCTCTCGGCGTTGATCCGGCTTTCCCAGACCTGGTGGGCCGAGTAGGTTCGGATCAAGTAGGCGGGTGTGCCGTGCCATACCTCGAACCTGGCGCTCAGGGTCTTGCCGCGCATCTCCTTTTGCGCCGCGGAAATCGCCTGGGTCAGCAACAGCTTGGCCGTCTCGAAGGGCTTCACGTCGGCGGCCGGGGGTGCGCCCATCTGCGCGGAGTGCTCGTGGAGCGCCGCGCGGTGGTGGTGATGCGCCGAGTCGCTCTGCGTGTGCTCGGGGCTGGTGCTGGTGCCGGTCTCGGCGCCGGTGTCGCTGTCGGTGCTGGCACTGGTACTAGCGCTCGGGCCCGTGTCGTTGCTGCCACGGGCGGCTGCGAGCGCGAGCGGCGCTGCGGCGATCAGCAGGGCCGCCGCCAGCGCGGATTCCAACGAGGGAATACGAATACGAATCATGGGATCACCTCGAATGCGTTGTGCGTTCGAGGCTAAAACGCCCGCGCGGGCTCGAAAGTTTCACTGCGCGACGCTCGGGACCTCGTCGTCCGGCCAGCGCGCCGTGACCGTTTTCACCCGGGTGAAGAATCGCACGCCCTCCATGCCGTGCTGATTGGCGTCGCCGAACGCCGAGCGCTTCCAGCCGCCGAAGGAGTGATAGGCGACCGGGACCGGGATCGGAACGTTGATTCCGACCATTCCGGCGCTCACGCGCGCCGCGAACTCGCGGGCGGCGCGGCCGCTGCGCGTGAAGATCGATGCGCCGTTCCCGTAAGGGTGCGCGGAGGCGAGGGCGAGCGCCTCCTCGAACGTCCGGGCACGGACGAGCTGGAGCACCGGGCCGAAGATTTCCTCCTGATAGCTGCGCATCGCCGGCGTCACATGATCGAGCAGCGTCGGACCGAGAGTAAAGCCTTCGCCGCCGCCGCTGCAGGCGTGACCGGCAGAGGCGTTGCGGCCGTCGAGGACGAGCTCGGCGCCCTCCTGCAAGGCGAGCTCGATGTAGCGCAGCACGCGCTCGCGGTGCTCGGCCGTCACGAGCGGTCCGTAAGCGGCGCTCGGATCGTCCGGCGCCCCTGGTTCGAGGCGCCCGAGTGCCGCGATGAGCTTCGAGCGCAGCGTCTCGGCAGTCGGCTCTCCGACCGCAACGATCACGGGCAGCGCCATGCAGCGCTCGCCTGCGGAGCCGAACGCCGCACCGATGATGTCGTGCACCGCGCGGTCGAGATCCGCGTCGGGCAGGACGATGCCGTGGTTCTTCGCGCCGCCCATCGCTTGCACGCGCTTGCCGAGCGCCGAGGCGGCCGCGTACACCTGCTGCGCGGCTGCCGAGGAGCCGACGAAACTCACCGCCGCGACGAGCGGATGCGCGACGAGCGCGCTCACGGCGCCGCGGTCGCCGTGCACCACGTTGAGAATGCCCGCGGGCGCGCCCGCTTCCAGCATCAGCTGCGCGAGGCGCACCGGCACGGAAGGGTCCTTCTCCGACGGCTTGAGAACGAATGCGTTCCCGCACGCGATCGCCGGGCCGAGCATCCACATCGGGATCATTGCGGGAAAGTTGAAAGGCGTGATGCCGGCCACGACGCCCAGGGGCTCGCGGAGCGAGTACACGTCGATGCCCGGCCCGGCACCGCGGGAATACTCGCCTTTCAACAAGTGCGGGATGCCGCAGGCGAACTCGATCACATCGAGGCCGCGCTCGATGTCGCCGCGGCTCTCCGCGAGGAGCTTGCCGTGCTCGCTCGAGAGCAGCGCCGCGAGTTCCTCGATGCGGCTCTCCAGGAGCCGCTTGAACTCGAACAGCACCCGCGCCCGCCGCTGCGGATTGAGGCTCGCCCAGGCCGGCTGCGCGGCCGCGGCGGCCGCGACGGCGCACGCGACCTCCGCCTCGCCGCCGAGCGGAACACGAGCCTGCGGCGTGCCGCGCGCCGGATCGAACACCTCGGCGAAGCGGCCGCTCGCGCCAGGCACGGCGACGCCGTCGATGAAATGGGGGATCTCGCGCACGTCGAGCGCCATCTGTCCTGCGGCCGTCTGTGCCTTCAGAGGAGGGGCAGCTCCTGTGCCGTCGCCCACGTCCCGTGGACCTGGGCCGCGTTGCGGAATGGAAGCACGACCCGGGCGAGCTGCGCCATCGACATGGCGGAGAGGATCACGAGCTCGGTACGCAGCGCCGCGAGATTGTGCACCGTCGCGAGCAGGTATCCATCCCCCTCGGCAGTGCTGCCCGGGCGCGGGACGAAGCAAGGCTCCTGCACCAGATGGCTCTCGCCGACGAGGAAAAGCGCCATGAGCTTGCGCTCGACGTCAAACCTCGCGATGGTGTTGTTGGGTTGCGCGCGCGGGTCATCCGGCAGGCTCGCGTGGAAGGGGCGGGTACGGTCCGCGAGCGGGACGTAGATATACCGGTGGCGCTGCGTGAGGAGCCGGTCGTCGATCCGTGTGAAGCTCGTGACCTCCTGGCCGAATAGCGCCTCCTCGCTGCACCGGTCGTCCGCGCCGTCGAGATCGAACGTCAGCCGCCGGATCGTGTTGGGATGCATCTGGAACGGGCCGCCGTGGATGTCCGGAAAGAACGGCCAAGTGTTCCCGTCGGCCATGGGCAGATCGAGGAAGATCCTGTCGCCCTCGGCCCAGGCATTTGCCGTGTGCACGATCGAGCGCTCGGGGCCGCGGAACCAGCGGACGGCGCCGTGGTCCGCGCGGCGCGGAACGATGCCGTAATAACTCTCCTTGCCGCGGTCCCAGCCCCAGTGGATCTTGCCTTCCTCGAGCCGCTCGCGGCTCGTGACCGCGGAGCTTCCGGGAATGATCACGTGCCGTGCGGTGATCGCGATGTCGTGGAGCATCGTCGTGTGCGGCACCTCGAAGCGCAGCGAGCGCGTGAGGGCGCCGGTCCGATCGAAAATGCCGAGGAAGACATCCCGCGAGGCGAGCCCGCTCGCTTCATACCCGAACGCGATCAGTTCCCCCGTCGCGGGGTCGAGCTTCGGATGCGCGGTGAACGTCTGGCTTTCCCAGCGGCCGCCGAAGTCCTCCTGTCTGCGCGTCTCCAAGGTATTCGGGTCGATCTCGTAGGGAAGCCCGTCCTCCTTCGTCGCGTAGAGCTTGCCCGCGAGCACGACGGGCGTGGTGTTCGCCGTGGTGCGCTCGCCGGGGTTCTCGACGTTGCGGACTTCCGGGTCGTCCGTGTAGGGGTTGCGGTAGTAGCCGTAGAGCTGCCGATGCGCGGCGTGCTGCCGCGAGAAGCGGTCCGTGCGGACATAGCGCCCGCGGTAATCGACGCTGCCGTCCTTGAAGCGGAACATGCTGATGTAGCCGTCCGCCGCGAGACTCGCCTCGTCCGCGAATTTCGGCGGATAGAACCAGTCCGCATGCATCCGGTAGAAGGCGCCATCGAGCTCGAGAGGGATCTCGCCGATCACCTCGCAATCGTGGATCTCGGCGTCGAAGCGCGCCGGGGCGAAGTAGCCCTTGGCATGGGGCATGCCCGAGAAGTCAGCCATGGCCCGACCCATTCGCCTGCGGAGCGCTGGCGTGCGGGGCACTCACCCGCGGGGCGCTGGCCCGCGGGGCATGCCCCCGAGGGGCGCTCACTCGTGAGGCGCTGCCGCCCGACGGTTTGCGAAGCGCCGCTTTCGCCGCGTTGGCCTGCTCGATGAGGTAGGCCCTCACCGACTGCACCTGAGGCTTGCTCAGCAGCGCCTTGAAGGAGGCCATGCCGTTCTTCTGGAGCGCGCCGCCGAGGACGACGGCGTCGAATCCTTGGCGGCTCCAGAGCAAGGGCGAGTAGCGCAGGTCCGGGAAGATCTCGCGATTGGCCGCCGGCGGATCGTGGCACATCGCGCAGTGACTCTCGAAGCGCGCGTGTCCCGCCGTGATCGTCGCGCGGGAAGCCCTCGAGGGAGGCGGATTGAGCACGAGCGGCGGCGGCGGTGGGGGCGCCGGCGGCAACGAGGTCGTGCCTCCGAGCTTGAAGACGAGCAGGCGCGAGTGATTGCTCTCGCCGTACCGCACGAGGCCGTAACCGACCTCTTCGGCGATGTACTGCACACCGTCGAGGGCGAAGCTCATGGGACCGGCCACCACGCCGGTCTGCGCGTTCATCGACCACAGCGGCTTGCCGTCCGTGGCGCGGTAGGCGATGAGCCGGCCGTTCGTGGTGCCCTGGAAGACCAGATTGCCCGCGGTCGTCAACGTGCCTGCGCCGATCCTGCCGAGCGGCGCGGAGCGCCAGACCTCGCGCTGCGTCACGGGGTTCCAGGCGATGAGGCGCTGATGCGTCGCAGGCGTCCGCGGACGTGAGCCACTCGGTGTCGGGGTCGGGAACGTGAGCCCGGTGTTGGCGCCCATCGGGTGAGGCGTGAACGTCTTCGCTCCCAGCATGGAGAACTCGGTATTGATCGCCGAGAAATAGACGAGGCCGGTGATCGGGCTATACGAGATCGGGTGCCAGGCATGCGCGCCCTGGCCGCTCGGCTCGACGAGCGCGAGCTTGCCGGTGATGTCGTAGCGCGCGGCCGGGTTCGGAATCGGCCGCCCCGTTTCCGGATCGATGCCGAGGGTCCAGGTGACGGGCACGAAGTTCTTGGCCGAGACGAGCGCGCCGGTCCGCGCGTCGAGCACATAGAAGAAACCGTCCTTGTTGGCCTGCATCACCACCCGCCGCCGCCGGCCGGCGATCTTCAACGTCGCGAGCATGAGGGGAGAGGTGGAGTCGTAGTCCCATTCCTCACCGGGGGCCGTTTGATAGTGCCAGACGTATGCGCCGGTGTCGGCGTTCACCGCGATGATCGAGGCGACGAACAGGTTGTCGCCGCCGCCCGTGCCGCGCCACTTCCGATTCCAGGGCGTGCCGTTGCCCGTTCCAAAGTAAACCAAATCGAGCTTCGGATCGTAGATGATGGCGTCCCAGACGCCGCCGCCGCCGCCGAGCTTCCACCAGTCGCCGTGCCAGGTGCGCGCGGCCTTGGCGAGGATCGGCTGCTCGAAGCCCTTCGAGGGGTCTCCGGGAATCGTGTAGAAGCGCCAGTCGAGCTTGCCCGTCTTGGCGTCGTAGGCGGACAGATACCCGCGAATGCCGAACTCGCCGCCGGCGTTGCCGATCAGGACTCTGCCCTTCACGACACGCGGGGCGCCCGTGATGGTGTACGGCTTGTGGTGATCCACGGTGAGGACCGACCACAGCGGCTTGCCGGTACGTGCGTCGAGCGCGACCAGCCGGCCGTCGTAGGTCGCGACGTAGATCCTGCCTTGCCACGCCGCGATTCCGCGGCTCACCACGTCGCAGCAGCCGCGTCCGGCGAACTGGCCGGGTACCTTCGGATCGTAGGACCACAGGAGCTTCCCGGTGCGCGCATCGTAGGCGCTGACCTTGCTCCACGCGGTCGAGAGATAGAGCACTCCGTCGATCTCGAGGGGCGTGCCCTCCTGGCTGCGATTGGTGTCGAAGTCGGCATACCACGCGAGGCCGAGCTTGCTCACGTCGCGAGCGTTGATTGCGGCGAGCGGGCTGAAGCGCTCCTCGCTGTAGGTTCGGCCGACCGACATCCATTCGCCGGGCTCGGCATTCGCGCGGGTGAGGCGTGCGGCCGTCACGGACGCGGGCGCCGGGGTGGTGGGCACCGGGGACGCCGCGCCGGCCTGCACCACCCACGCCCCGAGCAGCCCCACCACGGCCGCCGTGCAAGCCTCGAAGCTCGATGCACCTCTGCCACTCATGCTCGGTCCCCCTCGCAGCCGCGAGATGTCGTCGTGCGAGACGCGCTCGCTCGAGCCGGCCGCAGTTTTCCCAAGTGTATCACCGACATGTGGCGCCCCGGCGGCATGAAACCTGCTCCACGCTTGCATCGCAGGTGGCGGGAACGACTCATGGCGAGGAAATATGGCCGCAAGGCTTCCGCGAAGGTCGCGCGCGCGCTGCACGAGCGCAAGGCAGGTACCCTGCGGAGCGGGCGGTCCGGCAAGAAGGTGAAGAGCCGCAAGCAGGCGGTCGCCATCGGCCTCTCCGAGGCCCGCCGCGCGGGGGTCAAAGTGCCGCGCCGGAAGCGCGCGAAGAAATAACCGGCGCGAGCTCCAGGGAAGCGGTACCCTCGCGATCAGGGGGGCTGGGAGCGTTCGATGTCGGAAGAAGCCTTGAATCCCACTTCACGGCACGCGGTCGGCTCGGCGAGAGCTTTCGATCTGCGGCGCATTGGCGCGCATCCCGACCACTGGTATCCGGTCGCATGGTCCGACGAGCTGCGGGCGGGCCGGGTGATCGGCCGGCGCTTCGCCGGGGAGCCGATCGCCCTGTATCGCGGTAAATCAGGCCAGGTGTTCGCGCTCGAGGACCGGTGCGCGCACCGCCAAGTGCCGCTGCACCTCGGGGTCGTGTGCGGGGACCAGCTGAAGTGCCACTATCATGGCTGGGAGTACGACGGCACCGGGCGATGCATCGACGTGCCCTATCTCGGCCGGGAGCGCTTGCCGAACGGCGTGCGGAACTATCCGGCGCGGGAGATCGAGGGGCTGATCTTCGTCTTCCCGGGCGATCCCGCGCTCGCGGAGGCGCGTCTGCCCTCCCAGCTCGGCTCCTCGCAGCGCAAGGACTACAAGACCCGGCGGCTCAATCGCGAGGTCGCCTGCCACTACTCGTTCATGCACGAGAATCTGTTCGACATGAACCACCAGTTCATGCATCGCAAGAACATGGGCTCCATTCGCGCGCGCTGCCTCGGGCGACAGCACGGGGACCGCTGGGCGCAGGTGGAGTACAGCTTCAGCCGCACGGGCGGCAAGTCCTCGGTGGGGGAGAAGGTCATCATCGACCTGGTGCGCAGACGCAGTGCGGAGAGGCGGGACTTCTCCGACCACATGCGCGTCCGCACGGATTATCCCTGCCAGAGCCTGAAGGTGTGGGTTGGGCGGGACATCAAGGACACGCAGGACCCCGTTCTCGACGTGTGGTTGTGCTACACGCCGCTCGATGCCGAGCAGCGGACGAACCGAACCTTCGGTTACCTCTCGGTGAAGAAACCGCCGATTCCCGGCCTCATCCACATGGCGTGGCCGTTCGTGACCTGGTTCACCGAGAGGATCTTCGCCGAGGACCAGGACATCGTGGAGCACGAGCAGCGGGCGCACGACGCCCAGGGCGCGGACTGGAACAACGAGATCTTTCCGGCCATTCGCGATCTTCGGGACGTGCTGGCGCGCTGCGGAAAGCTCCTGCCGGGATGAGGGCCGCCGCCGCATGAGTGCGGCCGATGCGGGCGCGCGGCCGAGTTCCCTCGAGCGCGCGCTGTGCGTGTATTGCGCGTCGAGTCGGTCGTCGCACCCGCAGTACCGGTCCGCCGCCCGGCGGCTCGGCGCGTTGCTCGCTCAACAGGGCTTCGAGATCGTCTACGGCGGCGGCGCCGTGGGCTCCATGGGCGCGCTGGCCGACGGCGCGCTCAGCCGGGGCGGACGGGTGACCGGCATCCTGCCGCGCTTCATGGCCGATCTCGAATGGGGGCACAAGGGGCTCTCGGAGCTCGTCCTGGTGGAGGACATGCGGGCCCGCAAGCATCTCATGCTCGCGCGCAGCCAGGCGGCGATCGCGCTTCCGGGCGGCTGCGGGACGTTCGAGGAACTGCTCGAGGCGATCACGCTCAAGCGGCTCGGGCTCTACCTGAACCCCATCGTCATCGTGAATACGCGGCGGTTCTTCGATCCGCTGATCGCGCTGCTCTCCCGCGCCGTCGAGGAGCACTTCATGGACCTGCGGCATCTGTCGATGTGGCAGGTGGTCGCAGAGCCGGAGCAGGTGCCGGAGGCGCTCGCCGCGGCGCCCCCATGGAG
>JBOHZT010000094.1:0-9899 GCA_050738535.1 Steroidobacteraceae bacterium | reverse complement strand
ACTCGGTGGTGGGCACGGCGCTCGGTGGGGCGAACGCAGTGAACGTCTTCAGCGCGACCAATACGACGAGCGGAGATGTGAGCCTGGTGGACGCGGTCTTCCCGCTGACGATCACCGGCATCAACGCGAGCGGTGGGGGCTCGGTAACGGTGAACGATACCGGGGCGATCGGGGTGACGGGCACGGTGTCGGCGGGAGCGGGGGATGTACAGCTCACGTCTTCCGGGTCTTTCGGGGCGATCACGGAGAGCGGCAGTGGGCTGGTGAGCACGAGCGGCACACTGACGACGAGCTCGGTGGCTGGCACGGCGCTCGGAGGCAGGAACACGGTCCGCGGCTTCAACGCGACCAATTCGGGTAGCGGCGATGTGAGCCTGGTGAACACCGCCTCTGCGCTGACGATCACCGGCATCGGCGCGAGCGGCGGCGGCTCGGTGACGGTCAACAACGCCGGGGCGCTCGACGTGTCGGGCACGGTGTCGGCCGGAGCGGGCGATGTGGGGCTTACCTCCTCCGGGGCGATCACCGAGAGCGGCAGTGGGCTGGTGAGCACGAGCGGCACACTGACGACGAGCTCGGTGGCTGCCACGGCGCTCGGAGGGAGGAACACGGTCCGCGGCTTCAACGCGACCAATTCGGGTAGCGGCGATGTGAGCCTGGTGAACACCGCCTCTGCGCTGACGATCACCGGCATCGGCGCGAGCGGCGGGGGCTCAGTGACGGTCAATAACACCGGGGCGCTCGAAGTGACGGGCACGGTGTCGACGGGAGCGGGGGATGTGGGGCTTACCTCCTCCGGGGCGATCACCGAGAGCGGCAGCGGCCTGGTGAGCGCGAGCGGCACACTGACGACGAGCTCGGTGGCTGGCACGGCGCTCGGTGGGACGAACGCGGTGAGTGCCTTCGACGCGACCAACACCGCGAGTGGCGATGTGAGCCTGGTGAACACCGCCTCTGCGCTGACGATCATCGGCATCGGTGAGAGCGGCGGCGGCTCGGTGACGGTGAGCAACGCCGGTTCGATCAAAGTGACGGGCACGATATCAGCGGGAGCAGGGGATGTGGGGCTCACCTCCTTCGGAGCGCTCGCGGAAAGCGGCAATGGCCTGGTGAGCACGAGCGGTACGCTGACGACGAGCTCGGTGGGCGGCACGGCGCTCAGCGGGGCGAACTCGGTCAGCGCCTTGAACGGGACCAACATCGCGAGCGGGGATCTGGTGTTCCAGAGCGTGGGTTCCCTTGCCGCGTCGGGCTCGAACAACGGCGGCGGGGCTGTCGAGATCACAGCCGGCGGAGCGCTCACGGCGGACGCCATCAGCGCCGCTAGCGGCGCGGTGGCGCTGACGGGCGCGCAGGTCGCGATGGCCGGGCAAGTGCGGGGAGCGACCGTCGGAATCAGCGCGACGAATGGCGATATCGACTTCGGGACCTCGGGTGCGATCGTCGCCGCCGATGCGGTCACTCTCGCGGCGAACGCTGGAAGTATCCAGGGCAACGACGGCGCGACCGAAAACGTGGTCGGCTCCACTTTGACCGCGACCGCGGCTGACGGCATCGGCTCGCAGAGCGACGCGCTGTCGACGAGTGTGGGCACACTCAGCGCCGTCGTGAGTGGCGTGAGCGGCGGCATCGATATCGTCAATGATCCGAGTGGAGCCGGCGTGTCGACGACGCAAGTCAATGCGCTGCAGCTCACGAATCCGTCGAACACCACGGGAGGCGTGACTTTCGTCGCCTCCTCTGGATCGGTCGACGATCCCAGCGCCGGTACGCCCGCCATCGAGGCGCAGGGCGGCCCGGTCGCCCTCACGGCCGAAGCCGGCTCGCTGAACGATTTCAGCGCAGTGAACACGGGCGCTGGAACCGTGCAGTTGGTCGCGAAGGGTCCGTCCTCCAATATCAGCATCGGGAGCATCAAAGTCGGAGCTCAGGGCAGTGTGTTTCTCGCCGCCGGCGATAGCCTATTTGGCGTGGGCTCCTCGGGAACGACGGCGACGGTGATTGCGAACAGCGCTCAAGCTCGCTACGGCATCGAGAACACCGGCGGACAGCTAGGCAGTGCCAGTCCGGATTCCAAGATCGAGTTCCTTGCCGCTTCGGGCCCGCAAGTCGACCTGACCGCCTGGCTACCGGCTGGAACGAATTTCCAGCAGGGAAATCTGGCGCCTTCAGCATCGAGTCTCATCGTCATGCCGGTGTACTTTCCGGCCGGGGACAAGCAGGCATACAGCTTGACCAATACGGTAAACGGCCTTCCGTCGGACGTATTGGCGGGTAGCCAGGTGGACATCGCCAGTCCCGGAGTCCTCAGCGCGCTGACTGCGGATAGCGAGAGCGGCCACAACGTGGTCTATATCGACTGGGCGTCCTACAACCCGAACGTGAGCCTGTTCGGCACCCTCAACCCCTCCGTCTGTCTGCCTGCCGATCAGCGGATCGAAGGCACGGGCTCCTCATCGGGGTGCGCGGCGCCAGCGAGCGAAGTCTCGCGCAGCGGGACTCCCGAGCCGCTGTGGTTCGCGATGATCCCGACTGGCGCAGGATGGAAATCGATGCCGATTTTCGCTCTGCCGCGGTGAGGCGGCGGCGCAAATCCAGTCAGGCGCCTGCTTCGCCGGCCACCGTGAAGCGGTACCGAATGGCGGCGGCGTAGCGCTCGCCCGGACGCAGGACATTGGACGGGAACGAGGGATGGTGGGGCGCATCCGGAAAGCCCTGCGGCTCGAGCGCCAGGCCCGCGGACTGCCGGTAGGCCCCGCCGCGGCCGGCGACGGAGCCGTTGAGGTTGTTGCCTGAATAAAGCTGCAGCCCCGGTTGTGTGGTGTAGAGCTCGAGCAGCCGGCCGCTGGCCGGATGGAGCACGCGGGCGGCGAGGCTCGGCGTCGGCGCTTGGCCGGTGCCCAGCACGAAACAGTGGTCGTAGCCTCTGGCCAGCAGCAGCTGCGGGTCGGGCTCACGGATCCGCGCACCGAGCGGCCTGGGCACGCGAAAGTCGAACGGGCTGCCGGCGACGGACCGGATCTCCCCCGTCGGAATCTGCCGGTCGTCGGTCGGAAGGAAGCGCTCCGACGGCAGGGTGACGACGTGGCTCAACACATCTCCCGCGTCCGCCCCTGCCAGATCGAAATAGGGGTGAGCACTCAGGCTGATGAGAGTGGGCTGGGTGGTGTGCGCTTCGAAATCGAGCCACAGGGAGTCGCCGTCCAGGCGATAGGTGGCGTGGACGGTGAGCTCGCCGGGGAAGCCCTGATCGCCATCGGGACTGACATAGGTCAATTTGAGCACCGGCGCTGGTTGGGCCGTGGCCGAGTCGACCGTCCAGAAGACCTTGTCGAAGCCCACGGGGCCGCCATGCAGGGTCGAGGTGCCGTCGTTCGTGGGCAGGTGATAATCCCGGCTGTCGAGCGTGAAGTGGCCGCCGGCGATCCGGTTGGCCTGGCGGCCGAGCAGCGCGCCGAACGCGCCTCCCGCCTTCACGTAGGCCGCGACGTCATCGAAGCCGAGTAGCACATCGCCTCGGCGTCCCGATCGATCCGGCGTCTCGATCGAGACCAGCCGTCCGCCGTAGTCGGTGATCCGCACACGCAGATCGGCGTTCTCCAGCGTGTAGACGGTGGCGGGCCGCCCGTCCGGAGTGCGACCAAAGGAATCGGCGGGGACAGTCGTTGTCGATCGGATCATTGGGTTCCAGCTTGATCGTTCGGTGTGAACGGGGAGATCGGATGCGCAGTGCGCATTCGTCGATGTGAGGCTACGCCGACGATTACGGCATAGGTACCCAATCGGCTCCCGAACGAGCGTAGTCATCGGACTGCAGAATCGCAAGCGAGGGCTCCACTCGCGCGGAGTCATCTCGCGGACGGCCAGCGCTGCTCATCGGCTGGACGTCATATACGACGTCGGGGTCACATGATTTTTCGACAATCGCACCTCGAATTGTGACTTCCTTGGAGGCTGTATTGAGGGCAGCATGTGCCGAACGTGTTCAACTGGCGTGCGCCGGCTCGAGGTGCGCTCCAGCTGGCCTCCACTGTAGACTTCGGCAGACGCTGAAAGGCCTTATGAGCACCGTCGCCATGGTAGAGCTGCCTCATCGGCACTGGATCTCCGTTGATGAGTACCACCGCATGGCTGAAGTGGGACTGCTCGCGCCGGATGCGCGTGTCGAGCTGATCGAGGGAGAGATCGTCGACATGGCGCCGATCGGCAACTCGCACCGCGGCACTGTCATGCGGCTCGATACGCTGCTGCACGAAGCGTTGGGACGGCGAGCAGTGGTGCTCTGCCAATCGTCCATTAGGCTTGACGACTACTCGGAGCCTGAGCCGGATCTCGCTGTGCTGAAGCCGCGTGCGGACTTCTACGTGAACGCATCTCCCGGCGCGACCGATACGCTGCTCGTCATCGAGGTGAGTGACACGACGTGGCGCTACGACAGGACGCGGAAGGTCCCGTTCTACGCGGCTCGCGGCGTGCCGGAAGTATGGCTGGTCGATCTGCCTCGGTCGACGCTGTATTGCTTTCGCTCGCTCTCGGGCGGACGCTACACGGAGGAGTCGTCAACGCAGGACCCGGGAATCACTTCGGTTCCGAACGTTCCCGGCGCTGCGGTCGACTTGCGGAAATTATTTGGGGCGGACTGACCGAGCAGGCCGCCTTGCGGCAGCTGGCCCGCCCGGCTGAACGAGGTGGTGCGACTACGCCGGGCTGCCGTCGGATGCGGGAGGTGGCGCTGTCAGTCGTCGATTACATCGGGACGGACATCGTGCCAGAGCTTATCGCGGAGGGTGCGTGCCGATATGCCGGTGCGCGATGTAGATGCCATTCATCGATACCATGGTAACCATGGACTCCGCGGGCCGCATCGCCCTGCCCAAATCCGTTCGCGACGAGCTTGGCTTGCGTCCCGGCAGCGAGCTCGAGTTACGCCGCGATGGGACTGGAATTCATCTCCGACTCCTTTCGCAGGATTGCCCCCTGCGGGAGGTGAACGGCTTCCTCGTTTACGCCGGACGCTCAGCCGAAGGTTCGGAGGATCCCGTCGAGGCGTGACATTGAGATGTATCGTCATTGCGAACGTGCTTTGCGGGTGAGGTTTCAGCCGCCGCCTCATTACAGCTCGTCACGTACGGTCGTTCGGGCCATCCGTGGCTCCCCCCATGCGTTCACGGCTGACCAGCGAGCTGGCGTGTCGAGAACGTGGTATTATCAGCTGGTGATATGGTAAGGCTGGATCCACTGGTTTGCCTGCTCGACCTCGATGGCGAGATCTTGGTGCAGGAGGGGCGGGCTGCTGGGTGAAAGTCGAAGCCCGAATATGCGAGCGATCGCCTCAAATGCCGCACAGCATTCGGTATTCGCTAACGCTGCACGATCGGAAGGGTGCCCGCGTTCTCGGCTTCGACAACGCCCATCCGCTGCCGAGGAGACGCGGCGGATCGTCGGTGCAGGTGTGATATGAGACGAATCGTCATCGGCATCCTTCCGCAACATAAGATGCGGGAGAGGACCATTGCCATCGCGCGTGGACAGTACAAGCCTGGGCCGGGCGAGCCCCAGATTTGGTTTCCAAGCATGAAGTCGCTCGCCGAGACGCTGAGCGACAAGAATATGGAGCTCATTCGGATCATCGCCGAGCTGCAGCCGGCTTCGATTGCCGAGCTTTCTCAGAGGACCGGGCGCGCACCGAGTAATTTGTCGCGCACGCTCAAGCGCCTCGCGCACTATGGCTTCGTGCTGTTGGAGAGGCGGCCCGGAAACATCGTGCGGCCGGTCGCCCAGGCGATCGAATACGACATCCGCGCCATCGCGGCCTAACCCGCCATGACCCGTCCCATCCGCCTCTTCACCGCCGCCATCGCTTGCGCTGGCGCCGCATGCTCTCGCTCGCCCGGCCCGGCTTCCGCGCCGCGCGCGCCATCTGCGACGTCTAGGGCAGCGTCCGGGGCGGCGCGTGCCGCCAAGCGGCCGGACATCGGCATCGACTTGGCCTACATCGACCATTCGATGAAGCCGGGCGATGACTTCTTCCTGTACGCGAACGGGGCGTGGCTCGCGACCGCGAAGATCCCTGCGGACCTCGCGCACGTCGGCGCGTTCCACGACATGTTCCAGGTTACCGAACAGCGCGTCGCCGATCTGATCCGGAACGCGGGCGAGGGCCATCCGGCTGCAGGCAGCAATGCCCGCAAGATCGCCGACTACTACGCCGCCTACATGAACACCCGGGCGATCGAGGCCGCTGGGCTCGCGCCCTTGCAGCCGCAGCTCGATGCGATCGACGCGGTGCGGACCCGCAAGGATCTGGCGCGCGTGCTCGGCAGCCGGCTGCGCGCCGACGTCGATCCCATCAACGACACCCATTTTCACACGCAGCACCTGTTCGGGCTTTTCGTCACCAAGGGGCTCACGGAGGAGTCGCTCCAGATCCCGTATCTGCTGCAGGGCGGGCTCGGCATGCCCAGCCGCGAGTACTATCTGTCGAACGATCCGCACATGGCGAAGGCGCGCAGCGAGTACCAGACGTACATCGCGGCGCTCCTGAAGCGGGCCGGTGTTGCGGGGGCCGGCAAGCAGGCGCGGATCATCTTTGGGCTCGAGACGAAGATCGCGCGCGCTCAGGCGAGCCTCATCGACAGTGAGGACATCCGCAAGGCCGGCACGATTTGGTCCGTCGCCCAATTCCCCGCGAAGGCGCCGGGACTCTATTGGAGCGCTTACTTCGACGCCGCCGGTCTCGGGGGCGTGAAGCGGATCGACGTGTGGCAAGCCTCCGCCATCCGCGGGCTGTCGCGGTTGGTGTCGACTCAGCCGCTCGGGGCTTGGAAGGCGCTGCTGGTCTTCCACACCTTGAATGCCGCGGCGCCGCTACTGCCGAAGGCGTTCGCGGATCTGTACTTCGGGTTCTACGGCACGGACCTGCAGGGCATCCCCCAGCAGCGCGCCCGCTGGAAGCGCGCGGTGGAGGCGACGAGTACCGATCTCGGCGATGCGGTCGGGGAGTTGTACGTCCGGAAGTACTTCCCGCCGTCCTCGAAGGCGGCGGTGCAGGCAGTGGTCGCGAATCTACTCACGGCGTTCCGCCAGGGCATCGAGAATCTCACGTGGATGACGCCGGCCACGAAGCGCAAGGCCGAAGCGAAGCTCACGACGCTCGACGTCGGCATCGGCTATCCGGATCACTGGCGCAATGATTCGGGGCTGGAGATCAAGCGCGACGATGCGCTCGGCAATCATCTGCGCGCGGTGCGATTCCATTACGAGTGGACGCGGGCGAAGATCGGCAAGCCGATCGACCGCGGCGAGTGGTGGATGTCGCCGCAGACGGTGAATGCGCTCAATCTGCCGATCCAGAATGCGCTCAACTTTCCGGCCGCGATCCTGCAACCGCCGTTCTTCGATCCGCACGCCGACCCGGCGGCGAATTACGGGGCGATCGGCGCGATCATCGGCCACGAGGTGAGCCACAGCTTCGACAACACCGGCTCGGAGTTCGATGCGCAGGGGCGCCTCGAGAACTGGTGGACGCCGGCCGACCTTGAGCACTTCGAGGCCGCGACCGCGGCGCTCGCGAAGCAGTACAGCGCCTACGAGGCGCTGCCGGGCCTGCACGTGAATGGCAAGCAGACCCTCGGTGAGGACATCGCCGATGTCTCGGGCCTCACGGCCGCCTATCGCGCCTATCACCTCTCACTCGGCGGCCAGCCGGCCCCGGTGATCGACGGCCGGACGGGGGACCAGCGCTTCTTTCTTGCCTATGCCCAGGCGTGGCGCGCGAAGATCCGCCCCGCGGCGCTGCGCCAGCGGCTCGCCACCGATGTGCACGCACCCGCGCATTTCCGCGCGCAGACGGTGCGCAATCTTGATCCTTGGTACAGGGCCTTTGACGTGCAGCCGGGGCAGACGCTGTATCTCGCGCCGGATCGGCGGGTGAGGATCTGGTAGGCGGCCCCTGTGCGCGTGGCCGCGGGCAGCGACTACGAGCCGATGACCGTGGTATTCCGGACAGTGATCGCCCGGACGCTGAGGAGGTCGTCGGCTAGGAACTCTTCTGCTTAAGTCTCAGGATGTTGGGGCCGGTCTTAGCACGTCGCTTGAATGGCACCCGGGTGAGCAGCTCAAACCTGCCCGGTGGCGAGGTCGGTGACGAGCTTCGCGGGTTGGTTTACGTCGCGCGGGCGATGCTTGAGCGGTTAGGCATGCCCCTAGTATTCGTGCGCCTGCTTCCCCATTTCAAATATCTATTGCGATATATCTTTTGTGATATATAATTGAGCCTGTGAACGGGAAACAGGTCATCAAGGCGCTGGAGGGCAACGGGTTCAAGACGGTCCGTACCAGCGGCAGCCATCACATCCTCTCCAATGGAGAGCGCAAGGTGACCGTTCCGGTTCATGGTGCCAAGGACATCAAGATCGGCACACTGAAGAGTATCGAGAGACAGGCCGGAGTGAAGCTGAAATGACCACCAACATCCGATATGCCGCAATTCTAGACCCTCAGCCCGAGGGCGGGTTCAGCGTGACGTTCCCGGATATCCCGGAGGCAATCACCGAAGGGGACGATAGGGACGCCGCGCTGTTCAACGCTGCCGAAGTCCTGACTTTGTGCCTGAAGCAGCGTATGGAGGACGGTGAGGCTATTCCTGCCGCGACGAAGGTCAAGAGCGGAGAATGGGTCGAGCCGGCTGCGGCCGTGCAGGCGGCGTTGCTTATGCGACAGGCGCGCGAATCGCAGGGTAAGTCCGTTGCCGATATGGCGCGAGCGCTGGATACCTCTTGGCCAGCGGCGCAACGCTTGGAGCAGCCGGGCGGAAATCCGACGCTCAAGCAGTTGGAGCGAGCAGCGGCCGCGCTGGGTAAGCGCCTGGTGGTCGGGCTCAGCTAATCCGGCCGGGACTCCAAACTGACCCACTACTTCTGGGTAGTCAGTTGCCGACTGTCTCAGACGAGGCTATATCTCGCGAGCAGGAAATTCGGCGATGCCTGGTACGATCAGCGGCGCACCGCTGGGCTCGTCGTGCCTTCGGTGATCTCGCCCTTCGAATGCAACGTCGTCATCAATCTCCAGCATCCCGAGATCCATCGCATTCGCGTCGGCGATCCTGTCGCCGCGACTTTGGACGACCGCCTGCGCTCATTGCTCGGCGGCAGTCCGAACCGGAAGTCTTGACGGCGCAGCTCAAGCCCGGCGCTACGCGCCGCGGGCGACGGCCAATCGGCGGCGCGGTGCTCCGTCGGCTCGAGCGAGGCTTGCCGCGTCGAGCGCCAGCACGCGCGCGAGCGCCTGCCGGGGCTTGAGGAGATCGGCGACGGTGTGGCGGTCGAGCGTCGCCAGGAAGGCGCTCGTCGCCTCCCGCAGTACGGTCCGCAGCACGCAGCAATCCTCGATGCGGCAGTATCCTGGGGCGTCCTTGAGGCAGCCGAGGAGCGCGAGCTCCTCTTCCATGTCGCGGACGACGGCGCCGACGTTGATGAGCGCCGGGTTGCGCGCGAGCCGGATTCCGCCGTGCTTGCCGCGTATCGTCTCGAGGTAGCCGCGCTGGCCGAGCCGGTGGACGACCTTCATGACGTGGCCGCGCGAGATGTCGAAGTGCGCGACGATCTGCGGGATCGTGGACAGCGTCTCCCCCTTGATGCCCGCGTACATGAGCACGCGCAAGGCATAGTCCGTGTGGAGCGTGAGACGCATCAGAAAAAATTTCCACTTCGCCGCAGCGGCCGGCACGCCGAAGATACTCTCCGCAGGCGATCCGGGCTACGGCGCGAGATCGAGTCGGGAATCAACCCGCCTTCTTGCGCGTGATCCGGACCTGCCACACCTGCGGGCCGGATTCGACGTATTCCCAGCCGAACTGTCCCGGGGACTCGGCCTCGAGCTGGTAGCGCAGCGGCTTCGGA
>JBOHZT010000093.1:0-9923 GCA_050738535.1 Steroidobacteraceae bacterium | reverse complement strand
GCCGATGAGGCTCGTCGGGTCGATGCCTTCGATGCGCTCGAGCAGGCTGATGCCCAGCGCCTCCGCCTTGAAGCTCCCGGCGCAGTCGAGCGGCTGGTCCCGGGAGACGTAGCGCTCGATCTCCGCGGGCGCGAGCTGCCGGAACACCGCGCCGGTGCTGTCGACGTGCGCGGCGCTGAAGGCGCTCTCCCGGCAGATGACGGCGCAGGCGGTGTGGAAGAGCGCCACCGTGCCGGAGAGCCGCGCGAGCTGCGCGCGAGCCCGAGCCGGATCACCGGGCTTCTCGAGCAGGGTGCTGCCGGTACAGGCGACCTGGTCGCCGCCGATCACGAGGGCGTCGGGGCGGCGGTCGCTGACCGCCTGCGCCTTTTGCATGGCAAGGCGCATGGCGCGCTCTCGCGGGGGCTCGGACCCCACGACCGCCTCGTCCACGCCGGGATTCTCGGTGGAGAAGGGCAGTCCGAGGCGCTCGAGCAGCAGCCGGCGATGGGGCGAAGTGGAGGCGAGGATCAGGGGCGCGGGCGGGGTCACATTTCACCTGTGAGACAAGAGCTTAACCAAAGCGCTCGCTTTGACTTGGAGGGTGTCGCTACCTATGATACGCGCCCCATGCCGGAGGACTGGTCGAAGCTCGAGGATATCGACCCGCTGGCTGACGGGTGCGTCTCGATCGATCTGGCGATCGCGCTCCGTGAGTTTCCGAGGCTGCGGCCGCCGCTCGTGAGCGCGGTCGGACCCATCGAGGGACGGATCCGCTTCGATCGCGACCGCGGCGTTCCGATTGCGGACGTCGAGGTTCGCGCACGGGTGGTGCTCATTTGTCAGCGCTGCCTCGCGCCTCTCGAGTGTCCGATCGAGAGCCGTGCGAAGGTCGCGCTGGTGTCCGACGCAGCGGAGGGCAGTCGCATGCCGGGGGAGCTCGAAACCATCCTCGCGCAGGATCGCCGGATCAGCATGCGCGATCTGCTCGAGGAAGAGCTGCTCCTCGCGCTGCCGGCCGTGCCGCTGCATGCGCCTTTGGAGTGCTCGGCGCCGGGAGGAGTCCCGGTCGCGCCCGAAGAGGCCCTCCCGGACGGCGAACCGGACACGCAACGGCACCGGCCGTTCGAGCGGCTCGATGAGCTGCTCGGACGCAGATCTTGACCATTCGGAGAATTCATCGATGCCCGTTCAAAAGAGCCGCAAGACCCCGTCCCGCCGCGGGATGCATCGCTCGCATGCCGCCCTTCCCAAGCCCGCTCTCTCGATCGACCCGCAGTCGGGCGAGACCCATCTGCGTCACTGCATCACGCCCGATGGCTTTTATCGCGGCCGCCGGGTGATCGAGAAGGCGCCCGAGGCCGAGGGAGAGGAGTAGCAGGCCCGCGGCGCCCGAGCGCCCGCGCCCCGATGCGCTCCAAGAGCCGGCCGCTCGCGTGCTGGTAGTCGCCGTCGATGTGATGAGCGGGGATCGTGCTCCCGGGGAGCGCGTGGCCGGTGCGCTCAAGGTGCTCGAGGGCGATCGCGATCTGTGCGGCCTGCTGGTCGGCAAGCCCGCACTCCTTTCGGGAGCGCTCGCGAAGCTCCCTCACGCGCTGCGCGAGCGCATCGAGATCGTGCCGGCCTCCCAGGTCATCACCATGGACGAGTCCCCGCGCGCGGCGATGCGCCAGGGCCGGGATTCCTCCATGCGCGTCGCGCTGAACCTCGTGAAGGAGGGCAGGGCCGCCGCCTGCGTCAGCGCGGGGAACACCGGGGCGCTCACGGCGATCTCCCATTTCGTCCTCAAGAACATCGAGAGCGTCGAGCGCGCGGCGATCATGTCGGCGATCCCGTCCGTGCTCGGCCATACTCACATGCTCGATCTCGGCGCGAACACGCGCGCCACGCCGGAGCAGCTGCACCAGTTCGCGAGCATGGGATCGATCGTCGCGCGCGACCTGCATGGGATCGAGGCTCCGCGGGTCGGGCTGCTCAACATCGGCGAGGAGGACATCAAGGGACACGAGGTGGTGCAGGCGGCGCATGCGTTGCTCACGGGCGATCCGGCGATCCGCTATGTCGGGTTCGTCGAAGGCGATGGAATCTTCTCCGGCGAGGTGGACGTGGTCGTCACGGACGGCTTCACCGGCAATGTCGCGTTGAAGACGATGGAGGGGCTCGCACGGCTCATCGCGGCGCGCACGCGCGAGGAGTTCCAGGCTTCGCTGCGCGGTGCGATTGCCGGATTCATCGCGCGGCCGGTTTTCAAGCGTCTTGCCGAACGGCTCGATCCGCGGCAGTACAATGGAGCCTGCATGGTCGGGCTGAAGGGCGTCGTGGTGAAAAGCCACGGGCGCGCGGACGAGATGGCGTTCGCCAGGGCCGTCGAGCTCGCCGCGCACGCGGCGCGCGGCAACCTCACGGCGCACATCGCGCAGGCGTTCGAGCCGCCGCAGAGGTGTTGATGTATTCGCAGATCGCCGGTACCGGATCGCACTTGCCCGAGAAGATCGTCACGAACTTCGACCTCGAGCGGACCATGGACACGACGGATGCGTGGATCCGCGAGCGCACGGGCATCGAGCGGCGGCACATCGCGGCGGATCACGAGACGACAGTCGATCTGTCCGAGCCGGCCGCGCGCCGCGCGCTCGAGGCCGCGGGGGTTCGCCCCGAGGACGTCGATCTGATCGTGTTCGCGACCTCGACGCCGGACTACATCTTCCCCAACTGCGGCGTGCTGCTCCAGCAGCGGCTCGGTTGCCGCGCGGGCCCGCCGGCGTTCAGCGTGGAGGCGGCCTGCAGCGGCTTCCTGTACGCGCTCACGATCGCCGACAAGTTCGTGCGCACCGGGGACTCGCAGTGCGCGCTCGTCGTCGGCTCCGAAACCTTCTCGCGCATCACCGACTGGGACGATCGCTCGACCGCGATTTTGTTCGCCGACGGGGCCGGGGCCGTCGTGCTGCGGCCCAGCGAGAAGCCGGGGATTCTCTCGACGCATCTGCACGCCGACGGCAACTACAAGGACATGCTCTATTGCCCGGGCGGGGTCTCGCGGGACACGCCGGCGTTCACGGAATCGCAGTCGCGCAAGACCATCACGATGACCGGCAACGAGGTGTTCAAGGTGGCCGTCACGAGTCTCGGCAAAGTCGTCGACGAGGCGCTCGCCGCAAGCCAGCTCGACCGCTCCGATATCGACTGGCTCGTGCCGCACCAGGCGAACATTCGCATCATCCAGGCGACCGCCCGCAAGCTCGATCTGCCGATGGAGCGCGTGATCAGCACCGTGCAGGAGCACGGCAACACGTCGGCGGCTTCGGTCCCTCTCGCGCTCGATGCTGGAGTGCGCGACGGTCGCATCAAGCGCGGCGATCTGCTGCTGCTCGAGGCGTTCGGGGGAGGAGTGACCTGGGGAGCGGCGCTCGTCAGGTATTGAGAGAAACGCAAACCCATCCCCTGCGCGCCCAGGGGCGGGTGAGAAGAGAACGGAGCGCCGCACGAGTGCGACGCTCCGTGGCGCTCATGAATCGACTGCGGTTACTTGCGGACCGACCGCTTGAACATGCGGTCCAGCTTCTCGTTGGTGGCATCGACGGCCGACTGGGCAGCCTGTGCGGCAGCCAGCGCCTGATTGGCCGTGCTTTGGGCGCCGCTCGCCGCCTGTGAGGCGGACTGCGCTGAACTCGCGGCCTGGTCCGCCGAGGTCTTCGCCGCATCGACGTCCGACTGTAGCTTGCTCACCTGCGACTTGAGGTCGGAGACCTGGGACTGCAGGGGCTTCAGGTCCTGACAGCCCGACAGCCCAATCACGGCCGCGGCAGTAGCAATACTCATCACGATCGCGCTCTTCATGACAAACGTCCCCTTCTGGGTTGTTGATTCGGGAGTGAGTGATTTAACGGTAATGCGAAGATAAGCAATCGTAGTGCTTTCGCCACAGTTTGCGCAAGCGGCGCAAGCGCCTCAAATTTGACTGCGAGCGGCCGCTGATGGCGCTGCGCTGTGGAACGCAATTTTCGTTCTTGGCCGCAGTGCCTCTAACTGTCGTCGCAACGCGACACCTACCTGTGACGCCGGTCGCGCAGCACGGCACGTGCGGCATTATATCCCGGAAGTCCGGTGACCCCGCCGCCCGGATGGGCACCCGATCCGCAATGATAGAGTCCTGCGACGGGAGCTCGGTAATTGCCGGCCCCGAGGACCGGGCGCGCCGCCCACAGCTGGTCGAGACTCAAGGCGCCGTGAAAGATGTCGCCGCCGGTGAGTGCGAAGCGCTCCTCGAGATCCGCGGGGCTCAAGATGAGCACCCCTAAGATGCTGCGCTTGAAGTTCGGCGCGTAGCGCGTGACCGTATCGATGATCCGCTCCGCCGCGCCGGCCCGCTCGTCCTGCCAGCGGCGGCCGTGCGGGAGCGAGTAGGCGAAGTGTTGGCAGAAGAGGCTCGCCACGTGGGCTCCGGGAGGCGCGAGCGTCGGGTCGAGCGTGCTCGGGATCAGCATCTCGATGATCGGCTCTCGTGACCAGCCGGACGAGCGCGCATCGAAATAGGCTCGCTCGAAGTAGCCGAGCGAGGGACCGAAGATGATGCCTGCGCCGTGATGCGCGCCGGCTTCGGGCAGGGCCTCGAATCGAGGCAGCTCGGCGAGCGCGACGTTCATGCGGAACGTCGCCGATTCGCAGCGATATTGCTCGATCCGCGCGCGGAAGTCCGCCGGAATCGCGTGCTCGTCGAGCAGCCGCAGGTACAGGAGCCGCGGATCGACGTTCGCGGCGATGATCTGCGCCGCAAGAGTGCTGCCGTCCTCGAGCCGCACGCCCGAGGCGTGCACGCGCTTGCCGCGGCCTGAATCGGTCAGGATGGCGGCGACGGGCGCATCCGTTCGAATATGGACGCCGAGGCGCAGCGCCTCGCGGGCCATGGCCTGCGTGATCGATCCCATGCCCCCGAGCGCGTGACCCCACAGGCCGCGCTTGCCGTTCACCTCGCCGAAGGCGTGGTGCAGCATCCCGTAGGCGCTCGCGGGCGCGTAAGGGCTCTGGAAACTGCCCACGATCGCATCGAAGCCATGCAGCGCCTTGAGCGCATCGCATTCGAACCAGCCGTCGAGCACGTCTCCCGCGCTGCGAGTGAAGAGCGCGTGAATGTCGCGCTGTGTGGCGAGCGGCAAGCGCCGCAACTCGCGGCCGAGGCTGAGCAGACCGAGGAGATCGCGGGCTCGATGCAGGCTTGCCGGAGGAATCTCCACGACGAGGCCCCGCAAGTAACGGACGACGCGCTCGAGCATGGCGTGGAAGGCGGGCAGACGCTCGGCGTCGCGGGGGCAGTGTTGCTTCACCGCCGCAAGCGTGTCGGCGAGCGTCGGACCGACTGAGAGCGCGCGGCCGTCGGGCAGAGGGAGAAAATTCTGCAGCGGGCGCTCGATGAGGGTGAGGCCGTGCTCGGCGAGGCGCAGATCGCGCATGACCCGGGGATGGAGCAGGCTCACCGTATAGCTCGCGGTGGAGTTACGGAATCCGGGGTGGAACTCCTCGGTGACGGCGGCGCCGCCGACGATGCTGCGGCGTTCGAGGACGGCGACCTTGAGCCCCGCGCGGGCGAGGTAGCAGGCGCAGGTGAGGCCGTTGTGGCCGGCACCCACGACTATGACGTCGTAATTTCCCCTTGCAGGGACTGGTGATCTGGATACAATCACAGTATCTGTATAAAAGATCAGTTCATGCCATGTCCGACCTGACACTCCGCCAGACCGAGATCCTGCGCCTCATCCAGCGTTTCATCGCCCGGACGGGCATGCCCCCCACGCGGGCGGAGATTGCCCGGGAGCTGGGGTTCAGGTCCGCCAACGCGGCCGAGGAGCATCTGCGCGCGCTCGCCCGCAAGGGCGTCATCGCGCTCATCCCCGGAACCTCGCGCGGCATTCAGCTAAAGGACACCATCCGCGAGCAGATGGGCTTGCCGCTCATCGGCCGCGTCGCCGCGGGCAGACCCATCCTCGCCGAGGAGAATGTCGAGGCCCGCTTCCAGATCGACCCGGCGCTCTTCCAGCCCCATCCGCATTATCTCCTCAAGGTGGTCGGCATGAGCATGAAGGATGCGGGGATTTTCGATGGGGATCTGGTGGCCGTGCATCGCACGACGGAGGTCCGCAGCCGCCAGATCGTCGTGGCGCGCCTCGAGAACGAGGTTACCGTCAAGCGCTATCGCCAGGAGGGCTCCGTCGTGTGGCTGCTGCCCGAGAACAGCGACTTCGAGCCCATCCGGGTGAACCTCAAGGAGCAGGATTTTCTCATCGAGGGCGTCGTCGTCGGAGTGCTGCGGCGAGGCAAGGCGACCGGCCTCATGTAGCAGCGAGCCCCGCCGAGGTGCCGTATGCCCGCGCCGACTCCGGCCGATCCCCGCCTCGCAGCGCTCCTTGCGCATCCCGCCATCTGGCGGGGCCGCAGCGCAATCCGGCCGCACATTGTTCCGACAGGCTTTCCCGCACTCGACGAGCGTCTGCCGGGCGGCGGCTGGCCCCGGGTCGGACTGGTCGAGATCCTCACCTTTCATCTGGGGACCGGTGAGCTGTACCTGCTGCTGCCCGCGCTGGCGCGCCTCACCCGGCAGCCGGCCGCGCGCTGGTGCGCCTGGATCGCCCCTGCCTGGGAGCCCTATGCGCCGGCGCTCGCCGCTCACGGCGTGAGTCTCGCGCGCGTGCTCGTCGTGCGCGCCGCATGGAAGGAGCGGGCCGACCCTGCGCTCTGGGCCTGCGAGCAAGCGCTGCGCTCGGGGGCCTGTGAGGTGGCGCTCGCGTGGCTGCCGCGGGTTTCATCGCGTGCCCTGCGCCGCCTGCAGCTTGCCGCCGAGCGCGGCCGTACCCTCGCATTCCTGTTCCGGACGCGCTGCGAGCGCGTGCTGCGGGAGCCGTCATTCGCCGTGTTGCGGCTCGCCGTGGAGGCTGCAGACGCTGCGGACTCTGCGGACGCGGGAGAGCGGCGCAGGGCTCGCATCAGGCTGCTGAAAAGCCGGGGAGGCGCGCAAGAGGCGGTCGATCTCGAGTTCGAGACGGCGGAGAGCTGAGCATGGCGACGCGGAAGTTCCGTGAGGCAGCCGGAGCCGCGGCGGCTGCGAGCGATGCGCCGCATCTCGTGCCGCTCGCCCCGCCGCTTGTTCCACCGCTCGTGCCCGGCGAGCGGCCGGCGGCCGAGGGGTCTGCCGAGCGTCCTCGTCCTGCCGGCCGACCGTTCCTCGAGCCGCGGGCGCTCTGGCTCGGAGCGCACTTCCCGGCGCTCGAGCAGGAGGAGCTGCCGCATCCCGAGCCGGCGCGGCTCGCGCAAGGGCTGTTGCACAGGCAGCGAGACAGTCGGGCGCTGCTGGAGCGGCTGGCGCTGCTCGCGCAGCGCTTCACGCCCCGCGTGGGCCTCGCGCCGCCGGATGGATTGCTGCTCGAGGTGAAGGGAAGTCTCAACTTGTTCGGAGGCACGGCGAGGCTGACCGGGAGTTTCCTTTCGGCATGCGAGGCGGCTGGGATGCGGCCGAGCTTGGCGCTGGCGCCGACACCGCTCGCGGCGCTCGCGGGCGCACGTTTCACGGCGCTCGCTCGTGCGCGCTTCGCGATGCGCTCGAAGCGCTCCCCGTCCTTTGATGGACGCGAAGGGGTCTTCGAGGTGATGGACGAGGCACGGCTCGTCGGGGCGCTCGCGTCCCTGCCGCTCGAGGTGCTGCGCTGGCCTGCGGAGGTGCTGGAGCGCCTCGCCAAGGTGGGGGTGCGCACGATCGGGGCCGCGCTGCGTCTGCCGCGGGCAGGGTTCGCGCGCCGCTTCGGCGCGCAGACGCTCGGCTCGCTCGATCGCCTGGTGGGGCGCGCGGCCGATCCGCGCGAGACCTTTCGCGCACCCGAGCGGTTCCGCATGCGCCGCGACTGTGCGTACGAGGCTGAGCGGCACGAGGCCATTCTCGCGGCGCTCGCGCCGCTGTTCGAGCGGCTCGGCGAATTCCTCGAAGCACGCCAGTGCGGCATCGATCGGCTCGATTGCCGGCTGGAGCATCGCGAGGGTCCGCCCACACGTTGCGTCCTCAAGCTCGTTGCGCCGGCCGCCAATCCTCACCGCTTGCAGGCGCTGCTCGCGCAGCGGCTCCTGGCGGTCGCCCTGCCTGCGCCGGTGCGCACCTGCGAGCTGCGCTCCGGAAGGCTCGTGCCGCTCGTGCCCGATGCAGGCTCCCTGTGGCAGCCGGGAGAGCACGGCGGAGCGGGCGCTCATGCGCGCGTTGCATCGGTGGATCTCATCGAGTCCCTGCGTGTGCGCTTGGGACTGGAGGCGGTGCATGGCTTGCGCATTCATCCCACGCATCGCCCCGAGGAGGCATCCGAGCGGACGCCGCCTGACGAGGCTCGCGCGGCGCCGCCTCGGGGACGGCCGGCGCAGGATCACGGATGGCCGGCGCGGCCAGGACCAGGCGAGGCCCCCTCGGTGCAGTCCGCGGCACAGCCCGCGCCGCAGGTGCCCTGGCCCGCCTTTCGGCGACCCCTGTGGCTGCTATCCATACCCGAGCCGTTGTGCGAGTCGGCAGGGCTGCCGCGGCGCGAGGGTCCTTTGCGCTTGCTCGGGGAGCCAGAGCGCATCGAGACCGGCTGGTGGGAGGGCGAGGAAGTCGCGCGCGATTACTATCACGCGCTGGATGCGCGGGGCGTGCGGCTGTGGATCTTTCGCGAGCGCGCGGCGCCGCACCGGTGGTTCTTGCAGGGGGTGTTCGGCTGATGCAGCCCTGTCCGCTACTACTTACCGGCAGAGTCGATGCCCACGCACAGAAACCACACGGATGTGCCGAGAACTCGGAGCCTGGGTTCAGAGAGAGGGAATGGGGATACGTATACAAGTATGATTATTAAACGCTTTTTAAGATATTCTGTCTGTGGCTCAAAGCGAGCAAGAGAGCTTGATCTGTGGCACTGAGTCCCTATACTGGCTACTGAAGATCTGCCACGAGCGAGTGCAAAAGGCAGTGCCACCCAGCTTGCTGGGTCCCACCTGGAGTGGGAGTTCGCGGAAGCGCGATAGAGAGTCTCGCATGCAACGGCCACCATTTGGTGGCCGTTGTCCTTTCTGCGGTTCGGAATCACTGATGAACTGGTTTCTCTAGATACGTCGATTTCAGGAGCTTCCGAAAGCGGATCTTTCGAGCGCTCCCCAAACGCTTCGTAAGCCGATCAAGCCTGTAAGCAGATTGCACGTAGAGCAGCATCCGTCTCCGTCTTCTCCTATCCCGTTTCACCTCGAAGAAAATCGCATAGGAGCCGAGTCCCGGCGCGAGGTCCTCTGCAATAAAAAAGTTCGTGGCATGGGTGCCTGCGAAACGGATTTGTCGTCGATCCAGATCTTTTACCAATTGGGGTAAAAATCTACACGAAAGCTCATAGCGCTCCTTATCGAGTACTCTGCGCTCGATACCGTTGTCGAAAATCTCCTCGGGCGGAATCCTTGTCAGCGTGCGGTCGTCCCGTTTCATGGAATGCGAAAAGCAATGACACGTGAACAGGACAACTACGTCTATCTCAAAGCCGAGCCCGGGATCCGACTTGAGGGCGAATGCATCAAGGTGCCGCATATCCCAGGTCTCGCCGTAAAACCTGACGGCCTGAAAACGATGATGAGCGCCGACGACGTCCTGATGCTTGAACGCGGAACAGGATTCGTTGGTGCGTGCATCGTTCATCCGCTTACTCTACTCGGAAGCACGTTTCACGAACTGCACATGAGCCGCTTGTGCGTCCATCTCGAAGACTGCCCGTCGGTGCCGGATATTGGGACGTCCGTGATGGCGGACAGCTTCGGACCTGTGCGCTACGATTCCATCTATCCGGGGCGCCTCCGCATCAGATCGCCGCGTAGCTGCGACTCGCGTTGGGCACTCCGGCGATGAGCGTCGGGATTTCAGGGGCGAGCACACGCTTGCCGACGGCCGCGTTACGACCGTACAT
>JBOHZT010000092.1:0-9983 GCA_050738535.1 Steroidobacteraceae bacterium | reverse complement strand
GTCGACCAGACCCGGAATCCCGTGTCCCCCGGACTGAAGTAGTGTTTCTCCTGATAGCCGGGCCCGTTCGGGATGTGGGACTTGCGATAGACGCCGAGAAGGTCCCCATCGGCCTCGATGATCGCGACGGAATTGAAGAACACGGCGCCTTCGCGCTCGAAGAAGCTCACGGGCAGCACCACGCCGAGCTCCCGCGCGATGCCGCGGAAGTGACGCACCGCCTGGCTCTCCTGCACCGGGCGCGCGAGATCGAGATGGCGCGCATCCTGCTCGATGCAGAAGTACGGCGTCTCGAAGAGCTCCGGCAGGACGATGATCCGCGCGCCCCGCGCCGCAGCCTCGCGTACCAGGCGCTCAGCGAGGGCAATATTCGCGCCGAGGTCCCAGCCGCAGTGCAGCTGCACCGCCGCGACCGTGAGGGGGCGAGGCGCGCGCGCGAGATGCGCGGGTAGCCCGTGAGAGGTGCCAGCCTCCGGGCCCGCGGAGGCACGGGCTACGTCGCGCTGCGCGACTCGCCGCTCCCGCCCGCTCACCCGATGACCTTGCCGGGGTTGAGAATGCCCTTCGGATCGAGCGCCGCCTTCAGCGCGCGCATCGCCGCAATCTCCGCGGGCGAGCGCGAGATGCCGAGATACTCGCGCCGCTCGAGGCCAATGCCGTGCTCGGCCGAGATCGAGCCTTCGATCCCGCGCAACGGCGTGTAGACAAGCCGCTCCGCGCTCGCGCGCACCGCATCGAGCTCGGTGCCCGCGCCCGTGCTCGTGCTCGTGCTCGTGCTCGTGCCCGGCACGATGATCACGTGCAGATTGCCGTCCGCGATGTGCCCGAAGGCCACCACTCGGCCGCGAGGAAAGCGCTCTGCCGCGCCCCGGCGCAGCCGCTCGATATATGGCGCCATCTCCGCGACCGGCAGGCTCACGTCGAAATTGAATGTGAGGCCATACTGCGCCTGGACCTGCCACGCATCGTCCCGGGGCGCCCAGATCGTGCGGCGCTCGGCCTCCGACTTCGCGACCACCGCATCGACGATGATGCCGCTCTCGAGCGCCGCGGCGAGCGCCTGCTCGAGCCTCACCTGATCGGCCTCGGGATCGGCCCCCAGGGTCTCGACGAGCGCGTACATGCCGTAGGTCTTGGGAAGCACGGCGGCGTTGCTCGTCTGCGCGGAAGTCGTGATCTCGTAGAACTCGGGCCACAGCGCCTCGAACGCCGCGAGCTGGCCGCCGAGCCGTGCATCGAGATGTCCGAGCAGGCGCGCGAGAGCCGCGAAATCGTTGCAAGCGACGAAGGCGGTCGAGACGCTGCGCGGCTTCGGGAAGAGTCGCAGATCTGCGCGCGTGACCACGCCCAACGTGCCCTCGCTCCCGATGAACAGCTGCTTCAAATCGTAGCCGGCATTGTTCTTGAGCATGCGGTTGAGCGAGCCGAGCACCGTCCCGTCGGCGAGCACGGCCTCGATGCCGAGCACGAGGCTGCGCATCATGCCGAAGCGCAGCACGCGTACGCCGCCCGCATTCGTCGAGATGTTGCCGCCGATCGTGCAGCTGCCGCGCGCGCCGAGATCGAGCGGGAACATGAGGTCGTGGCGCTCGGCCTCCTCCTGTGCGCGCTGCAGGACCACGCCCGCCTCGACCCGCAGGGTTCGGCCGGCCGCATCGATGCTCTCGATCCGATTCATCCGCTCGAGCGAGAGGATGATCTCCCGCGGCGTGGTCAAAGTGCCTGCAACGAGATTGGTCCGGCCGCCGTGGGGTACGACCGGTTGCTTGCGGGCGTGGCAGATCCGCAGGACCGCAGCCACTTCGGCGGTGGATTTCGGCCGGACCAGCGCTTCGGCGCCAGGCGCGACGCCCTGAACGTCGGTGGCGCACTCCCGGACGCGCTCTCCGGTGAGCAGCGCCTCTGCACCGACGGCCGCTCGCAGCTCCGAGAGCAGTGCATTGTCCAGCATGTCGAGCCTCCCGCGGCGAGGCTCGCTAGTGTAGCAGCCGCTTGTCCTTCGGCGCCGTCAGCTCGGGAAAGAGCGCCTGATCGAGCGCCTGAACGTAGGTCTCGACGTCCGCCGGACCCGGAACGAGCACCCGCCCATTGATGAGGAGGTTCGGAACCACGGCGATGCCGAGCCCGCGCAGCCGGCGCTCGTCGGCATCCACCGCGTCGCGGGCCTCGCTCGGGTCCCCGAAGGCGTCCCGCGTATCCGCGCGCAGCGCGCACTCCTGCGCGACCTCCCCGAGCAGCGCGCTGTCGGCGATGTCACAGCCCCGCTCGAAGAAAGCGCGCAGCACCGCATCGAGGACCTCGCTCTGGCGCCCGTCGCGCGCGGCGAGTAGCACGAGGCGGTGGGCTTCGCGCGTGTCGGGCAGCGAGCCGAGCCGCTCGAAGGCGAACCTGATCCCCAGATCGGTGCCGGCCTCGCGCAGCTCGCGCTCGGCCGCGGCGACGCTCGCGCCGCTCGGCAGGCGGCTCGCGAAATGGTCATGCCAGGACACCGGGGCCGCCGCGACACGATCTCCCTCGAGCGGCAAACCGTGCCAGCGCAGCAGCCGCACGGGCGACCCGTAGAGACTCTCGAGCGCGCGGTCGAGCCCGCGCTTGCCGATGAACGTCCAGGGACACACCAGATCCCCGATCAGATCGAGCTCGAGCCGCGGCGCCGCGGAAGAGACATGGACGAGCTGCGGTTCCATGCCCTCTATCTGGAGGATGCGCGCCTGAAATCAAGCCGCGGTCGGCGAGTCTGCCGCCGGGCGCCGCAGCGCCGCGAGGCTTTGCTGCACCTGAGTGGTGATGCGGATCGCGGTCTCGAGAGCCCGCAAGCCGGCCTCGCCGCTCACGACGGGGGGCCGGCCGGAACGCACACACTCGAGGAAGGACTCGATCTCCGCCTTGAGCGCATCCGCCTGCTCGAAGCTGCGCTCCTCGATCGAGACCGGCAACTGGCCCGCGGCCGGCGGCGGCCGGCGCTTGCGGATGACCGTGAGGATCCTCTGCTGCAGATCCAGGGAAAGATAGGCCTCGTCCTCGAAAATACGCAGCTTGCGCTCGGTCTTCAGGCTCACGCGGCTCGCGGTCGCATTGGCGACGCACCCTGTCTCGAAGCGGATGCGCGCGTTCGCGATATCGATCTCCTCGGAGAATACCGGAGTGCCCACCGCGTCGATCGACTCGATGGGCGCGCCGACGATCGTCTGGATGATGTCGATGTCGTGGATCATCAGGTCGAGCACGACGTTCACGTCGGTGCCCCGCTCCCTGTAGGGCGCGAGCCGGTGGCATTCGATGAATCGCGGCGCGCTGAGATAGGGCTCGGCGCCGAGGATCGCCGCGTTGAACCGCTCGAGATGCCCGACCTGCAGCGTGAGGTGCCGCTCCTGCGCGAGCCGGATGAGCTCGCGCGCCTCCTCGGGCGACTCCGTGATCGGCTTCTCGACGAGGACGTGCGTGCCGCCCGCGAGAAAATCCCGCGCGATCCGGAAATGGCTCGGCGTCGGCGTGACGACGCTCACGGCATCCACCTCGCCGACGAGCGCCCGATGATCCGCGAGCGGCTGCGTACCGAGCTCGGCCGCGGCCCGCGCCCGCGCATCCGCGCTCGGATCGACGGCGGCAACCAGCTCGCAGTCTGCCATCTCGGCGTACTTCTGCGCATGGAACCGGCCGAGATAGCCGACTCCAATCACCGCGGTCCGGATTTTTCCCATGGCGGCGGCTATTATGCCGGGAATGGTCCAGATACCGGAACCGAGTGTCCTCATTCCGACCATGAGCCCCGCAGCCCCGAGCGCCCTCGACCGCAAACCGGTCCTCCCGGGCCGCCTCGTCCGCGAGCTCGCGATCCTCGTGGGCGCGCTCGCCTTCGGCGTGCTGGTCGTACCGCCGCTCCTCGCGCTCGCCCTGCCGCACGGCCTCGGGCCCTACGCCGGCGGCGGAATGGGCGCGCTGGTCGCGAACTTCTTTCGCGGCCTTGCCGCCGGATCGTTCGGTTTCTGGGCCGTGGTGGTCATCCCCTACCTCGTGACGCTCGTCGTCCGGATCCTTGCCGCCCTCGTCCGGCTGCGTCCCATGGCCGATTGAACTTGCCTGGCCGGGTCACCTCTCATAGCCTTGCATCCATACCTCCTAGAGCAGCGAGCTCCACGATGACCTTTCCCTCCATGCGCCGCGCGGGCGGCCGGTTCGCCGTAAGTCTTGCCCTCGGAACGGCGCTCGCCCTCGCGGGTCCCGTGGGGGCTGCCGCGGCCGACGCGGCCGGCGCCCCCGCCTCGCCGTCCGCAATCCCGTCCAAGCCCGCCGCGCCGCTTGCACCGACCGAGCGGGAACGCATGGTTGCACGGCGCGTCGGCTCGATCCTCGAGGAGACCCATTACAGCCGCAAGCCGATCGACCGCACGATGTCGCCCCGGATCTTCGACCGCTATCTCGAGTTCCTCGATGGCGAGCACTCCTACTTCCTGGCGAGCGATATCGCCGGGTTCCAGAAGTGGCGCTACAGCTTCGCGGAGATGATCCATACCGGCAATATCGATCCCGCGTTCCAGATCTTCGACCTTTTCCAGCAGCGCGACCGTGAGCGCATCCGGTACGCACTGTCGATCCTCGGGACGCAGCCCGACTGGAAGCTCGACGGGCGGTACACGTTCGATCGGACGCATTCGCCCTGGCCAGCGAATCTCGCCGCGATGAACGACCTGTGGCGCAAGCGCGTGAAGAACGACGAGCTCTCGCTGATGCTCACCGGCAAGACTTGGAAGCAGGCGACGGACATCCTGCGCAAGCGCTACCAGCACGCGCTGCGGCGTATCGACCAGATCAGCTCCGAGGACGTGTTCGAGGAGCTCATGAACTCGTACGCGCGCACGTACGATCCGCACTCGAGCTATTTCTCGCCGGTGGACTCCGAGGAGTACCGGATCCAGATGAGCCTCAACTACGATGGCATCGGCGCCCAGCTGCAGTCGGTCAACGACTACGCCACGGTGACGAGCGTGATCGCGGGCGGCCCCGCCGCCGTCGCGGGAACGCTCAAGCCGAACGATCGCATCACCGGCATCGGGCAGGGGCCGGACGGCAAGTTCACGGACGTGATCGGCTGGCGGCTGAGCGACGTGGTCCAGCTCATTCGCGGCAAGGCCGGCACGACGGTGCGGCTCAAGATCCTGCCCGCGGGCGTCGCACCCGGCTCGCCCGAGAAGACGCTGCAGTTCGTCCGCAACAAGGTGACGCTCGGCAATGATGCCGCGCAAGCCAAGATCCGCACGGTCAAGCGCGATGGGAAGCTGCTCAAGATCGGCGTGATTCGCGTGCCGGCATTTTACGAGGACGTGGCCGCCGAGAACGCCGGACAGCCGAACTATCGCAGCACCACCCGCGATGTGCGCCGGCTCATCAAGCAGCTGCAGGCGAAGAGCATCGACGGCCTGATCCTCGACCTGCGTGAAAATGGCGGCGGCTATCTGCCCGAGGCTACCGCGCTCACGGGGCTGTTCATCAACAAGGGCCCGGTGGTCCAACTCAAGGACTCGCAGGGACGGCTCGAAGTGCTCGACGACCCCGACAAAGGTGTCCTCTACACCGGTCCGCTCGCCGTGCTCGTCGATCGGTACAGCGCCTCGGCGTCCGAGATCTTCGCCGGGGCGATCCAGGACTACCACCGGGGAGTCATCGTCGGCCAGCGCACCTTCGGCAAGGGCACGGTGCAAAACCTGGTGCCGCTCGACCGCTGGACACAGCGGCCGGTCAATGGTCAGCTGACCGTGACGATCGGGAAGTTCTACCGCATCACGGGCCAGAGCACGCAACGGCTCGGCGTCGAGCCCGACGTCCCGCTGCCTTCACTCATCGACATGAGCGACGTGGGCGAGACCTCGCTCGAGAACGCACTGCCCTGGGACCGGATCGCCCCGGCCTCCTACACGCCGTGGCATCCCGACCAGGCGCACGCAGTCTCCTTCCGCACGCTCGCGCTCGCCGAGGACGAGCGGGCCGAGCACGATCCGGATTACCGCTGGCTCGTGCAGGAGGTCACCGCGAGCGAGGACCTGCATGGGGAGAAATCCGTTTCGCTGAACCTCGTGGCGCGCAAGCGGGAGCTCGCCCGCGAGGACCACGACGAGCTCGCCCGTGCGAATTTGAGACGCACGGGGGATCACCTGCCGCCGCTCAAGTCGGTCTCGCAGCTGACTGCGAACGAAGCCTCCGACATCCAGCTCGCCGAATGCACGCAGGTGGTCGCGGACATGATCACCGGAGTGCACCTCGCGCCTGTGCGTGCGCCGCTCGAGAAGACCGCGCGCAGCGGCGGTCCGCCGCGGGTCAGCGCAGCAGCACCCTGAACAGATCCCAGGTGTCCTCGGCCAGCACGTTGGGCACGCGCGCGGCGCGCTTCGGTCCGAGCGGCTCGCCATTGAGAACGTCGCGCTCGCCGAGGCCCGCAGACTCCGGGACCGGAGTGGTGTCGCTGCGATTGCGGTAACGTGCGAGCGGCTTCAAGGCCTGTGCCCGCGTCTTCACTTCCTGCGCCGCGCTCGGCCTCGCGGCGAGGAGCGTCCGCGCGCGCGCAATCGAGGCGATGAGCGCCTCGCACTCGGCACGATCGCCGTAGTTGTCGGCGACCTCGCGCCGCGCAGTCGCCTCACGAGCCAAGGCGACGAGCGGCGTGTCGATGAGCCGCCGGCAAAGGATCTGGGCGTAGGCGATCGCGGCGATATTGATCGCGCGCCGCGCCTCGAGGCTCAACCCCGGGAATACCGGAGCCGGCTCGGCGTCGAGCTCGTCGAATGCGCGCCTCGCGGCCGCGAGCGCCTCCGCGGCCTCCCGCGCCTCCTCCCGCGCCGGCCCAAGCCTGCGATCGAGATCGCGGCGCCGGAAGTAATGCCAGAAGCGCTCGAGCCGAGCGCGCTGCGCGCTGAGCGCCGCGCAGCGGTCGAGCGCCTCGGCCTGCCGGGACTCGGCGGCCCGCAGCGCTGCGTCGACGACCTGGCGGCGAGCGAACAGCCGCCTGTTGCAATCGGCGAGAAAGGCGCGGCGCTCATGATCCTCCTGCTGGGAGGCGAGCTCCGCCACGAACTGCTCGAGGATCGCGCGGCCGCTCTGCCACAGCGCGCGCAGCTGATAGAAGACGAGCGCCGAGAACGCCGTCTCGGCGAGACCGAGGCGGGTCTCGAGCGCCGCGAGCATCTCCTGCACGCGCGCGGTCGCGCCCTCCTGCTGTTTGATGCGGTCCTTGAGGCGGTGCACCTCGTCCTGCAGCTCGCCATACGCCTTCTTGAGCTCGGCCCGGTTCTTGAAGAGCACGAGCACGCGCTGGTCCTCCGCTGGCACGGCGGACGGGCGCACACGACTCCTCACCCGATTGGCGAGCTCTCTCACGGATCTCATGGGATGACCGGCTCGCCGCCGGCCACAAGCACGTGGACCCTTTAGAGGATCCGGGTGGCCGGCGAGAAGCGATGGCCCCGCTCCACGCAGTACTCGAGCCACTTGTTTAACATTACGTTGCGCGCCCAGCGCTGATCCAGTTCACGCTCCATCCGGCTTCTCAAGCTCCTCAAGCCGGCGTGCGTGTGCGACGCCGCCCACTCCTGGGCTTCCGCGAGCCGCGCGTCGTGGTACAGCCGCACGCCCATGTCGGGGTAGGCAATGTCCGGATGAGCTCGGGCACCTCGGTCGTCCGGCAGCAGATAGGTGAGATTGAGGGTCGTGGTATACGGCGACCGCCCGGCCACCGTGAGAAGCAGATCACAGTCTCCCGCCACCGTCGAGAGGTAGCGGCCGTCGAGCTCCGCAGCATCCGGGGCGAGCCATTCGAAGCGGATGTAGTTGCTCTCGTACAGGCCCATCAGCGCGACGAAGCTGCGCGGGCGCGCCCGCCACGAGCCCGTGGTGAGCGCGTCGTTGCGCAACGGTTTGCGGGATCGCACTTCGAGCATCAGTTGACTATATCGCACGTCGGGATCGGCGCAAGCGGCAATTCGGCCGGACGGCGGCGGGGCAGCGCCCCATCAAATTCCGTGCCACGCGCCGCTTGCCGGCCGCGGCGCAGCGCGCCTCACAGGCGCAGCCGCCGCTCGATGCCGCCGTCGTTGATGATGCGGCTCGCGATCTCCTCGATCGAGCGCTCGGTCGTGTCGATGCTTGGAATACCGTGCCGCTCGAACAGCGCCTCGGCAGCGCGAACCTCGTAGCACACCTGGCGCGCCGACGCGTAGCGGCTGCGCGGACGCCGCTCGTTGCGGATCTGCCGCAGCCGCTCCGGTTCGATCGTGAGGCCGTAGAGCTTGCGGCGCGCGGCGCCGAGCCTCGCCGGCAGATCGGGCCGCTCGAGATCCTCCTCGAGGAGCGGATAGTTGGCCGAGAACACCCCGTACTGCAGCGCCATGTAAAGACAGGTGGGCGTCTTGCCAGAGCGGGAGACGCCGATCAGGACCACATCGGCGCGCGAATAGTCCGCGCCTGCTCCGTCGTCGTTGGCGAGCGAGTAGTTGGTCGCGTTGATGCGCGCCGTGTACGCCGGTAGGTCTGCCATGCCGTGCGCCCTCCCCGCCCGATGGGTCGATGCGGTGTCGAGCTCCCGCTCGAGCGGCCCGACGAATGCGGCGAAGAAATCGAGGAACAACCCTGCGCCTCCCACGACGATGGCGCGCAGGTCCTCGCGCACCAGAGTGCTGAACACGATGGGCCGCGCGCCGTCCCGAGCCGCCGCGGCATCAATCTTGCGCGCGGTCTCGAGCGCCTTGGCGGCGCTCGAGACGAAGGGCAGCGTGACCGAGCGGAACTGCAGTCCCTCGAACTGCGTGAGCAGGCTGTGCCCCATCGTCTCGACGGTGATCCCGGTTTGATCGGAGACGAAGAACACGGTGCGGCTCGCCATGACTTTACGACCTCGAGGAGCAATCTGTGACGCTGAACATCCTTCCCTTCGAGCGGCTGCGTGCCGCGGACATCGAGGCGGTCGGCGGTAAGAACGCCTCCCTCGGCGAGATGCTGACGGCGCTCGCCCCGCTCGGGGTGCGCGTCCCGGAAGGCTTCGCGACGACCGCCGAGGCCTACCGCCGCTTCCTGCGCCAGGGAAACCTCGACGCGCGCATCCGCGGCGCGCTCGACCGGCTCGACGCCGGCGACGTGGAGCGCCTTGCCGCGACGGGCGCGCAAATCCGCGAATGGGTGCTCACCACCCCACTGCAACCGGAGCTCGCCGCCGACGTGCTCGCGGCGTACCGCCGCATGGGAGACGGGGAGACCGCGGTCGCGGTGCGCTCCTCGGCGACCGCGGAGGACCTGCCGGAGGCTTCGTTCGCCGGCCAGCAAGAGACGTTCCTCAACGTGCGCGGCCCGAGCGCCGTGCTCGATTCGCTCCACCGGGTGTTCGCGTCGCTGTACAGCGACCGCGCCATCGCCTATCGCGCCCATCATGGATTCGACCGCAGGCCGCTCGCGCTCTCGGCGGGTATCCAGCACATGGCGCGCAGCGACCTCGGCGCGAGCGGCGTGATGTTCACGCTCGACACCGATTCGGGCTTCCGCGAGGTGGTGCTCATTACCGCCTCCTACGGGCTCGGCGAGATGCTGGTGCAGGGCGCGGTCAATCCCGACGAGTTCTATCTTTGGAAGCCGGCTCTCAGGGCCGGCCGGCACGCGATCGTACGCAAGCACCTCGGCTCCAAATGCCAGCGGATGATCTACGCGCCGGACGGCTCGGGCGAGTCCGTGCGGACCGTCGAAGTGCCGGCCCACGAGCGGCGGCAGTTCTGTGTGACCGATGCGGACCTCGAGCGGCTCGGACTCCACGCTCTCGCCATCGAGGCGCACTACGGCCGGCCGATGGACATCGAGTGGGCCAAGGATGGCTCCGGCGAGCTCTTCATCCTCCAGGCGCGGCCGGAAACGGTCGAGAGCCGCGGCGGCCGTGCGCTCGAGCGCTTCGCGCTCACGCGGCGCTCGCAGGTGCTCGTCACTGGGCGCAGCATCGGCCAGCGCATCGGCGC
>JBOHZT010000091.1:0-9991 GCA_050738535.1 Steroidobacteraceae bacterium | reverse complement strand
GAGCGATCCGAACCCCAGCGGCGCTCGCGCAGGCTCTCCTGGTGCGGGCAGGCCTGCCGGAGCGACGAGCACGAGCTTGCGCACCCGGTGGCTGTGAGCAATCGCGAACTCCGCGGCCATCCAGCCCCCCAGCGAGAATCCGACGAGGTCGAACTGCCCGAGGTTCAGCTGATCGAACAGATCGAGGTAGTGCAGGAGGTAGTCGCTCATCGAATCCATTCGCGGGTCGTCGCCCGAGTCGCCCCAGCCGGGGTGATAGGGCGCGATCACCTTGAAGCGCTCCGTCCAGGGGCGAGCAAAGTCGATGCCATGCCAGGCGCCCGCGCCATGCCAGTAGACGACCGGGCGGCCGTGTCCGCCGATGTGGACGACCGTCTTCACGCCGTTCACCGAGTACTCGTGGCGCACGAACCCCTTGGGAGGAGTCTCGCCGCGATGGTCCAGTATCGCCATGGATTGCCCCCTCTCGCACCCGGTACGCTGCCGTACGTACCGCCCAGCTTCTCAGCCGACCGGCTCGGCGTCCAGCCTCACGGCGATACCCTCGAGGGCCGGCGCGGGGGCCCGGAAGCGTTGCATCACTTCGGGGTCGTGGCCAGGGATGATGTACCGCGGTGCGGTCGCGAGCTCGCGCAGCCGTTGCCATCCATCAACCATCCGTGTCACGTCGGCGACGATCGGGAAGGGGCGCCCGCGCTCCATGTTGGCGAAGTAGTGGCTTGCGTCGGAGGCGAGCACCAGCCACCCGATCCGGGTCCACACGCGGACGGCCTGCAGGCCGAGCGTATGGCCGCCGATGAGGTGCACGGTGAGGCCAGGAGCGATGGCTGCCTCGCCGTCGTGGAAGTGCACCCGGCCGGCATAGACGTTGCGGACCATGGCGACCACTTCGTCCACCTCGTACGCGGAGGCGAAGAACTCGGTGGCCATGTACCGCCCGGTCGCGTAGGCGAGCTCGCGGTCCTGGAGGTGGAAGCGAGCGCGGGGGAAGAGGTCGAAGTTGCCGCTGTGATCGTAGTGCAGGTGCGTGATGATCACGTCCTCGACGGCCGCGGCCTGCACCCCGAGCAGCGCCAGCCCCTCGACCGGGGATCTCAGGAACTCCCGGCCGCGCCGCTGCGCCGCCGCGGCATTGAAGCCGGTGTCGATCACGACGGCCTCGGCGCCGCGCCGCGCGAGCCACACGAAGTAGTCCATGCGCTCGGCCGTCTCGTGCGGATCGCCGCCGAGGAAATTCTCGGCGCCGCGCCGCGCGACCGTCGCGTAGCGGATGGCGTAGACCTCGAAGGGCTCGAGGGGGAGGCCATTTTCGTCGCGCTGGATGCGCGGGGGCAGGGTCATCTGCGCAATCTCGCCGCTATGGAGTCCGATGCCGGGCTCGGCGGTCGGACCTGGCTTTCCGCAGCACAGGCTCGGGGCTCGACCGCTGCGCCTCGGCGGCTGGAGTATGGTGGGGGTGCACCGGGCAGTCAAAATGCCCCGCGAGGCGGGGAGCGCGGACAGCGGCTGCGAGGCAACGGGTTGACTGCGCTGTTCGGTAGAGTCATTGCCTTGGTATGAAAGTAGCCGTATCCATTCCGGACGATGTCTTCGAGGCAGCGGAATCTGTGGCTCGAGCGCTCAAGAGTTCCAGGAGCGAGATCTATAGCCGTGCGCTACGCGAGTTCTTGGTTCGGCGGTGTGGAGTCATAAACGCGCTACTACTGGCCGTACGTTGAGGACCGAGATGTCAAAGGGCAAGACGATCACGCTTTACGATCTGCAGCTGCGCACGGGCGCGACGATCAGCCCGTTCGTGTGGGCCACCAAGTACGCGCTCGCCCACAAGGGATTCGAGATCGACCTCGTTCCCGGCGGCTTCACCGGGATCGTGGAGCGCACGGGTGGGCGCAGCGAGCGGCTTCCGGTCATCGTCGACGACGGCAAGTGGGTGCTCGACAGCTGGCTGATCGCCGAGTATCTCGATGAGACTTATCCGGATCGTCCAAATCTCCTCGGCGGCGCCGCGGGCAAGGTCGCGGCGCGTTTCATCGAGAGCTGGCTGTGGGCCAACGTGCTGAGCCCCTGGATGCCGAACATCGTCCAGGACTATCGCGACATGTCGCTCGACGTGGACCGCGAGTACATCACCCGAACCCGCACTCGGCCCGGCACCACGCTCGAGGCGACCCAGGCCGGTCGCGAGGATCGGCTGCCGCTCGTGCCGCCGAAGCTCGAGCCGCTACGCGCCGCGCTGCGCGAGTCACCCTGGCTCGGCGGGGACAAGCCGAGCTATACGGACTATCGCGCCCTCGCGGTATTCCTCTTCATGGCGGCGGTGGCCACGACACCGGTGCTGACCGACGATGATCCTATTCGCGGCTGGGTGGACCGCGGCTTCGATCTCTATTCCGGCGCCGGCGGCCATCCCGGCGGCCTGGGGCGTCATCCGGGTCTGCATCCGTTGTTCGGCCTCGTACTTCGGCCCGGCGATCCCGAGCCGTTCAACAAGACCGAAGCGAGCGGCGGGCTGGCCACCCGCAATACCGGTCCGGAGTCGACGCGCGCCGAGACCGAGCGCATGCGAAGCCGGCTGCGCTGAGCGCAGCAGACATCGGGCTCGACGGCGGATTACGGCGGATCGGACAGCGGGGCGACGTTGATCACCGCGACGGTGCAGCCCACCGCGAAGATCGGGATGGGCGCGTAGAACCACAGCTCCCCGCGGCTGCCCTGCGTGCAGCCTGCGAGCGCGATGAACGTGCGGATCTCCAGCCCGCCCTGGCCGGCCTCGCGATAGGTGTCCTCGTCGGTGTAGGCGAGCAGCGCCTCGCGGCGGTTGGCGAGGAAGTGCTCGAGGAAGGCGCGATCCCAGGCTTCGTTGATCTTCCCGGAGTCCGGGGTCGCGGGCCAATGGGAGATGCCTCCCGTCGCCACCACGGCGATGCGCTCCGGGACTGCATCGCAGGCGTGGCGCAGCGCGCGGCCGAACGCCCAGGCGCGCGACAGCGGAATGAGCGGTGGTCCCTGGCAGTTGATGTTCACGGGGATCACCGGGAGGTCGAACCGGGGCGTCAGGAAATGCAGCGGCACCATGATGCCGTGGTCGAACTTCCACTCCTGCGCATAGGCGAGATCCGACTCGCGCATCATCTGGGTGATGAGCCGTTGCGAGAGCTCGGCGGCGCCCGGCACGTGCGTACGCTTGATCTTGAGCCATTGCTCGTCCTCGATGGGACCCTCGTAGCCCGCGCCCATGCCGACGCAGAGCGAGGGCATGTTGTCCATGAAGAAATTGGCGAAGTGCTCGGCGCCGATCAAGACGAGCGCATCGGGGCGCGCGGCTTCGAGCGCCCGGCGCATGCGCTCGAGGCTCGCATAGAACCCATCGCGCAGCGCGGGGTCGGCGCGCTCGGCGCGGCCGGTGATGCCGGGCGCATGGCTGCATGCGCCTGCGAACACCACACTCATGAGGATTGCCCGGCGCGCTTGTAGAGCCCCGTTCGCACCGGTCCATAGCGCGCCTCACCCTCGCGCATCGCGGCGATGTAGGCGTCCCACTCGTAGCCCCGCAGCGCTGCGTAGTGCATGAGCAGCTGGCCGTTGACGCCCATGACGTAGAGCAGGCCGATGTCGGGCTCGCGGATGGCGCGGCGCTCCTCGTCGGTGAGCTCGAAGGCGTCGAGCAGCGCATCGAAGCTCTCCTCGTACTGCTTGCGCACGTTTGGATCGCGATTGAGTTGATAGATCAGCTTCTGGACGTGATAGAGGCTCATGACCGGGTTGGCCGCTCGGCAGGGGCGATGCAGGCTTCGAGCTCGCCGAGCAGCTGGTAGAGCTGGCGCAGCCGCTCGGCGCCGAAGCGCGCCTCGATGGCGCGGTAGATTTTTTCGGATTGGGGCGCATGGGAGGCGATCAGCCGCGCGCCCGCCGGTGTCAGCACGATGAGCGTGCGCCGCATGTCGCAGGCGACGGCTTTGCGGCGCAGGAAGCCGCGCGACTCGAGATCCGGAAGGATGCGCGAGAGGCTCGGCGCGAGCAGACACGTTTGCAGGGCCAGCTGCTTCACCTCGAGTCCGGGGCGCCCGGCGAGCGCGCGCAGCACGCGCCACTGCTGCTCGGTCACCCCGTGGCCGCGCAGCGCGGGGCGGAAGCGGCGCATGACGGACTCGCGCGCGCGCAGCAGCGCCATCGGCAGGGAGCTCGAGAAGGCGCGGATCGGCTCCGGGACGGCGCGGATCGGTTCAGAGCGCATCGTCGATCACCGTGTTGCGCAGCACTGCGACGCGGGAGACTTCCACCTCGACGACATCGCCGGGCTTCAAGTAGCGGGGCGGATCGAAGCGCGCGCCGGCTCCGCTCGGCGTGCCGGTGAAGATCACGTCTCCCGGCTCGAGCGTGCAGAAGCGCGAGAGATAGGCGATGAGGAACGGCAGGGAGAAAATCATCCGATCGCTCGTGTCGTCCTGGCGCAGCTCGCCGTTCACTCGGGTCGTCACGCGCAGCGGCGCCGGTCCGACCTCGTCCGCGGTCGCGATCCAGGGGCCGAGCGCGCCGGAGCGATCGAAGTTCTTCCCCTGGGTGACGTTGAACTTCGCGTGGCGGAGCCAGTCCCGGACCGAGCCCTCGTTGCCGCAGGAGTATCCGAGGACGTGCTCGAGCGCGTCCGCCTCGGGAATCCGCCGGCCGCCGCGTCCGAGCGTGACGACGATCTCGCCTTCGTAGTCGAGCTGGCTCGACTCGAGGGGGCGGACGATCGGCTCCTCGTGCGCCACGAGCGAGGTGTGCGTACGCATGAAGACGCTCGGGTACTGAGGGCGCGTGCTGCCGTCCCGGTATTCTTCGTTCCGGTCGGGATAGTTGACGCCGATGCAGAAGTAGCGGGTGCGGCCGGCCGGGGAGAGGATCTTTACTTCATCGAGCCCGTAGTCGGCGGAGGTCGCCGCGCGGGCGAGGTCGAGAGCCCGCGCGAGCTCCCCGGCGCGGATGATCGAGGTGAGGTCCGATGCGCTGCCGTCCGGGTGCTCAGTGCCGAGGTCGAGCACGCCGCCGCCGACGAGCGCACCGTACGAGCGCCTGCCGTTCACCGCGAAGTTGAGGAGTCTCACGGCGGGTGCCTCTTCGCGGCGCTGCTCGTCGCGTCAGAGCCTCGCTCTGCGCCCAGGCCGGGCCCCGCGCCGGGCTCGAGGAGGCCGGCGCGGCGCAGGACGCCATCGAGGCGCTGCTCGAGCTCCTGCGTGGCGGGCACCATCGGCAGCCGGTGCTCGTTCGCGGCGAGGAGGCCGAGCCGGCGCATCATGTACTTCACGGGAATGGGGTTCGTGTCGAAGAACACCGCGCGATTGAGCTCGAACAGCCGGTGATGCAGCTCGCGGGCGCGGCCGAGGTCGTTGCGCCAGACGGCCTCGCACAGGTCGGCGAGGACTCGCGGCTCGAGGTTGCCGACGGCGTTCATGAGGCCGCAGGCGCCGACCGCCATCATCGGGAAGCTGAGCTCCTCGAGACCGACGAAGATCTTGAAGTCCGGGCCGAGCTCGGCGAGGCACTCGGAGACGAGGCCGAGATCGTTGACGGCGTGCTTGATGCCGACGAAAGTCGGCGAGCGCGTCTTCAACTCCTTCAGCGTATCGATCGTGACATTCACCGCGGCGCGGCCGGGGATGTGGTAGACCATCCACGGCAAGGCGCAGATCGAGGCGAGCTCGAGGTAGTACGCGACGAGGCCGCGCTGCGGCGGCCTCAGGAAGTAGGGCGTCACGATGAGTAGGGCATCCGCGCCTGCGCGCGCCGCGTGCTCGGTCAACCGGCGCGTGTCCGCGAGCGATTGCGTGCCGGTCGCGGCAACGACGGGCAGGCGGCCGGCGGTGACCTCGATCGCCACGTCGACGAGCCGGTTGCGCTCCTCGACCGTGAGTGTCGAGGGCTCGGCGGTCGTGCCGTTGACGAGAATGCCGTGGGTGCCGTTCGCGATCTGGAACTCGACGAGCCGGGCATACGATTCGTAGTCCACCGCACCGTTGCGAAATGGCGTGACGAGCGGCGGCATGGATCCTCTCAGGCGCTCGAGCGGCTGGGTCATCGTCTCACCTTTCGGGGCCTCGCCCGGTTGCGGGCCTCGCCTGCAGCGATCATGCGCCGAGCTTGGGCACGCGGTGGGTGCCGTATGCGAGGCAGACGTTCTTGGTCTCCATGTAGAAGTCGAAACTGTAATCCCCGCCGTCGCGCCCGATGCCGCTCGCCTTCACCCCTCCGAAGGGCGACGGCAGGTGGCGGTTGTTCTCGGAGTTCACCCAGACCATTCCGGCGTCGATGCCGTGGGCCATGCGCAGCGCGCGCCCGGTGTCCCGGGTCCAGATGTACGCGGTGAGCCCGTAGCGCACGTCGTTCGCGAGCGCGAGCGCTTCGGCTTCATCCTCGAACGGCAGGACGGTGAGGACGGGTCCGAAGATCTCCTCCTGCGCGATGCGCATGCGGCTGCGCGCCCCGGTGAGCAGCGTCGGCTCCACGTAATTACCGGCAGCGTAGCTCGCAGCGCTCGCGCTCGCGCCTGCGCCTGCGTCTGCGGCCAGGCGCTTGCCGCCGCAGCGAACCTCGGCGCCTTCCTCGCGGGCGATGCGGAAGTAGGAAAGCACCTTCTCGAGGTGCCGCGCATGGATGAGCGGGCCGACCTCCGTCGCCGGGTCGAGGGGATGACCGACCTTCAGGCGCGCGACGCGCTCGGCGACCCGTGCGACGAATGCGTCGTGGATGGATCGTTCGACGAGCAAGCGGCTCGAGGAGGTGCAGCGCTCGCCGTTCAGGCTGTAGATCATGAACACGACGGCGTCGAGGGCGCGGTCGAGATCGGCATCGGCGAAGACGACCACCGGGTTCTTGCCGCCGAGCTCGAGGTGCACGCGCTTCAGCGTCGGCGCGCCCTGGCTCATGATGAGGCTCCCGGTCTGCGACTCCCCGACGAATGCCGTGGCGCGAATGTCCGGATGCTCGGTGAGGAGCCTCCCGGTCAGCTCGCCCGTGCCGTTGAGGAGATTGACGACCCCCGGCGGTACGCCCGCCTCGGCGATGATCTCCGCCAGCAGCATGGCCGTGAGCGGACTCCACTCGGCCGGCTTGTGGACGACCGTGCAGCCTGCGGCGAGCGCCGGCGCAATCTTCCAGGTCGCCAGCATGAAGGGCGTGTTCCACGGCGTGATCACGGCAATCGGCCCGAGCGGTTGGCGGACCGTGTAGTTGAGGTGGTCGGCGGCCGGCAGCGAGAGGCCCTCCGCCGCGTGGGGCGCCCGGTCGGCGAAGAAGCGGAAATTGGCCGCGCCCCGCACGGCCGCCTTGCTCATGAAGCGCAGCGCCTGCCCGGTATCCATGCACTCGACGAGCGCGATCTCCTCGCGCCGCGCCTCGATGAGGTCGGCGATCCGGTGCAAGAGAGCGCGTCGCTGGGCCCCCGGCACCTTGCGCCAGGTCTCGAACGCGGCGGCGGCCGAGCGCGCGGCCGCATCGACGTCCGCGGCAGCGCCGCAGGCGACCTCGCACAGCACTTTCCCGTCGAGGGGCGAGAGATCCTCGATGACCTCGGAGCTCGCGCCGCGCTGATGCTTACCGCCGATGAAATGGCCGAGCGGCGCGCCCCGGAAGCGCTCGAGCAGCCGGTCGGCCCGCTCGATGTTGGCGGTGAGGTCGGCGCTCATCGCGGCTCACCTGCGGCGGGCTTGGCGCCGGTGGGCTTGGCGCCGGCCTGGCGGCGCTTCACGAACTCGTGGAGATTGTTCTTCTTGAAGCTCAACTCAGGATCGAGCTCGGCCATCTCGACGGAGATGCCGAGCGGTCCCTGCTCGTAGAGGCCTGCGAGCTCGCGGCAGGCCGCCTCGAAGATCTGCTCGCATGCCTTGCGGCGTGTCGCGAGGTCGCGGCCGTGGCCGACGCGCACCGCGAGATGGATGAACGCATTATCCGGGTGACCGTCCGCGATGCAGTAGTCCTGCGCCGCGTACGCGCGTGTGCGAATGCCGCCGACCGGGAAAATGCCGGTCGCAAGAGCCGCCTGGTGCACCGTACGGATGAGACGCGGCACATCGAGTCGGCCGAGGAGATTCGCCGAGTACTCGATGCGAATGTGGGCCATGGGAGATGAACAGGTGGACAGGTAGTTAACATCGCAACTATCTCACGAACGCCCGGCGCGTGGCAAGTGCGCGGGGCTCGCGAAGCTGGCGCGGGGGCGCTTGACCGGAGGGCGCGGCGCGGGCAATGCTGGCGCCGATCCCAGCTTGTCTCGTGAGGAGTGAAGCCATGGGCGCGAGCGGCAAAGGCTCGAGCGGCAAGGTCGCGATCGTCACCGGCGCGGGCAGCGGCATCGGCCGAGCCGTCGCGCTCGCATTCCTCGCGAACGGCTACGGGGTGGCGCTCGCGGGACGCCGCCGTGAGCTTCTCGAGGCCACGGCAGCGATAGCGCGTGAGGCGGCGGGGCCGGGCAGCGCCGCGGGCGACGCGCTCGTGGTCCCCACGGACGTGACGGATGCCGCCGCGGTGCACGCGCTCTTCGAGCGCACGCGCGAAGTGTTCGGCCGGCTCGACGTCCTCTTCAACAATGCCGGACTCAGCGCGCCGTCCGTGCCGCTCGAGGACTTGCCCTACGCGGAATGGACGCGCGTCATCGCGACGAATCTCACGGGCGCATTCCTTTGCACGCAGGAGGCTTTCCGGCTCATGAAGAGCCAGCAGCCCCGGGGCGGTCGCATCATCAACAACGGCTCCATCTCCGCGCACGTGCCCCGGCCGCGCTCGGCCGCCTACACGGCGAGCAAGCACGGCATCCTGGGACTCACCAAGTCGACGGCGCTCGATGGGCGCGAATACGGCATCGCCTGCGGGCAGATCGACATCGGCAACACGAAGACCGAGCTCGCGGACGGGCTCATCGCCGCTGCGCGGGCCGCCGGCCGCACTCCCGAGCCGATGTTCGACCTCGAGCACGTGGCGAGCGCCGTGCTGTACATGGCGAGCCTGCCGCTCGATGCCAACGTGCTCACGATGACGATCATGGCCACCACGATGCCCTACGTGGGCAGGGGGTGAGCCGAGGGGTGACCTAAGTTAAGTTACAGGTTAAGTCAATTTACGCTTAGCGGCTGATTTTCCTTAAAAAAGTAATTTAAACCAATTTGGATGTGGCACGTTCGTACGGAGCGTGCATTTCGTTTATTTCGATTCGTTGCGTTTATTTCGATTAGAGGTAAAATGCTCCTCGCGAACGGGAGATAGCCATGTCGTCACCTAATTGCGCTGTAGAACAACAGGCGCCCAGCATTGCTAGCCCCCCTCCGGCGCTGCCGACTGAAAGCGAGGCTGATCTCGCTCGCAAAAGTAGTCGGTTGCTGGCTGCCTGCATCGGAAATGGACCGACGGCGCGTTTGCGCGTCATAGATGGAAACGACGAAATCGTCGTCCCCGTGGGCGCGTTGAAGCTGCTGGTCGATATTTTGGCACAGATGGGTGAAGGCAGAGGCGTAACGGTTCTGCCCATCAAAGCTGAACTTACTACCCAGCAGGCGGCCGATCTTCTAAACGTCTCTCGCCCTTACTTGGTAAGCCTACTGGAGAGAGGTGAGCTGAACTTCCGAAAAATAGGGAAGCATCGGCGCATCCTTCTGGAGGATCTGCTCGCGTACCAGCGGGAAATGCGTACGAAGCAGGCTGCTGCTCTTGAGGAACTCGCCAAGCAAGCCCAAGAGATGGGCATGGGCTATTGAACTATGGCGAGCTTCGTCTCGCTGCTTGACGCTTGCGTGTTATATCCAGCCCCGCTGCGCGATCTGCTGATGAGTCTCGCGCAGACGGGGCTCTTTAAAGCCCGATGGACTGAACGGATCCATCACGAATGGATTGGAAATCTCCGCAAAAAACGTCCGGAATTAAAGCAAGAAGCCCTAAATCCTTGAGAGTACCGAGTTCTCGGCTACTTTTCGTCCTCTGCCCGGCGAGCCTCCTCGAGGCGTAGCTGGGAGAGAGTCAGCTC
>JBOHZT010000090.1:0-10051 GCA_050738535.1 Steroidobacteraceae bacterium | reverse complement strand
GGAATACGCCGACTGCGTGGTGCTCGAGCCCGACGCCGGCGGGGCGGACGCGAGCGTCGTCTGGCTCCACGGACTCGGCGCGGACGGGCACGATTTCGTGCCGATCGTCGCGGAACTCGGGCTTGCCGGACGCCTCGCGCCGCGCTTCGTCTTTCCCCATGCCGCCCCGCGCGCGGTGACGCTCAACGGCGGCGCGCGCATGCGAGCCTGGTTCGACGTGTTCGGCTTCGCGGCCGGCGCCCCGGAGGACGAGGACGGCATCCGCCGCTCGGTCGCGCGCGTCGAGCGGCTCATCCGCGCGGAGCGGTCATCCGGGCCGGCCGAGCGCCGCATCATCGTCGCCGGGTTCTCGCAGGGCGGCGCCATCGCGCTCCACGCCGCGGGCCGGCATGCGGAATCTCTCGCCGGAGTGTTCGCGCTGTCCACCTGGCTGCCGCTGCGGACGCAGCTGCCCGAGGCCGGACCCGCCGCACGCAGCCTGCCCATCCTCATGTGCCACGGCCTGCAAGATCCCGTGGTGCCCCTCGAAGGCGCCGAGCGCTCGCGCGATACGCTGCGCGAGCGCGGCTACCAGGTCGAGTGGCAGACGTACCCCATGCAGCACCAGGTCTGCCCCGAGGAGATCGCCGCCATCGCCCGCTGGCTCGCCGCGCGATTGACATGATCGACCGAGCCGTGCCGGTCCTGCGCTGATCCGCCACGCGCGCGTCAACCACGCGCGACCGCACGGTCGAAGTCGAGGCGCAAATCCTCGCAGGCCTTGACGGCGGCCGCCCGCCCGGCCCCGAAGACCCCGCCTCCGGGATGCTGGAACGGGCCGACCAAGTAGAGCCGCTCGATGCCGGGAACGGTGTACTGCCCGAGCTCCGGCGTCGGGCGATGCGAGCCCGACTGGTACGTCGACATCGCGATTCCATGCAGGTCCCCGTGCACGAAGCTCGGCGACGTACGTTCCATGTCGAGGGGACTATCGCAGTGCAGCCCAAGCAGATTGTCGCGCGTGAGATCGGGCAGGAAGCGCCGCATGTGCTCGAGCATCCGCTCGGCATACTCGCCCTTGGCCTCGTCCCAGGAGCGCCCGTCGGCGCGCGTATACGGCACGTAATCCCAGGCATGCAGGGTTGCCGCTCCGGGGGGAGCCCGCGTCGCATCGAATTGCGAGAGCGAGCCGAGTCCGATCAGCGGATAGGGCGCGAGCCGGCCGTACCGCAGCTCGTCGAAGGAGCGGCGCAGCGTCTCGTACTCGTTCGGGAGCAGCTCGGTCATCACCGCCTCGAGCGGGCGCCCAGCGCGGGTATGAAGCGGGGCCTTGAGCGCTGCGTGCACCGTGATGCAGGCGTTCGGCGAGGGCTCGGTCGCCGCCGCGGCCGCCGCGATCCGCGGATCGATGCCCTCGACCATCGCGCCGAGATGGTGCGGATGAATCGCGCCGATCACGCACTCGCGCGCCGTGAACTCGCGCCCATCGCGCGTGCGGACGCCGCGGGCGCGCCCGCCCTTCACCTCGACTCGCTCCACGTCGGCGTCGGCGAGCGCTTCCCCGCCGTGATCGCGAATGCAGGCGAGAAGTGCCTCGGTGAGGCTTCCGCTTCCTCCCACGGGAACGCCGAAGCCATAGGCTTCCAGGAACGCGACGAACACGTACACCCCGAGCGCCGTCGCCTTCTCGTCGGGCGCGACCAGGTTCTCGCCCGCCACGCGCGCGAAGTGCATGCGCACCCGGTCGCTCTCGAACAGGCTCGTCAGCAGATCGTGCGTGCTCCTTTGCGCCGTGCGCCAAAGCGCGCGCCCCTCCGGGCTCTGGTCCATGAGCGCGGTACTCGCGCCCATCGGGACGGGCGCCGAGTAAAGCGTCGAGGCGATCATCGGCAGCCAGGCAGCCGCCTCGGCTGCGAGTCGCACGTACGCCGCGGCGTCGCGCTCGGAGAAGCGCGCGATCTCCTGCCGGGTGCGCTCGCGGTCACGGTGCAGCGCGAGGGTGGACCCGTCCTCGAAGATCGACATCATCGGCGTATCGGGAAAGACATAACGCAGGCCATAGCGGGACTTCAGGCCGAGCTCGTCGCGCGCGAGGAGCGGATTGCCCTGGATGAAGATGTGCGCCATCGAGTGTTGGTCGTGGCGAAAGCCCGGCAGCGTCAGCTCGCGCGTGACGACACCTCCGCCGAACCAGGTGTTGCGCTCGAGCACGAGCACGCTCTTGCCCGCCACGGCGAGATACGCGGCGGCGACGAGACCGTTGTGTCCCGAGCCGATCGCCACGACATCGTACGACTTCGCCATGATTCAACCCCACTGCGCTACGCTGCCGCGCCGCTCCTGAATTGTCACAATGAAACGCATCCCATGATAATCGCTCCACCCGCCGTGCGGGCGCCGTGCGGGCGCCGTGCGCCCGCCGTGCGCAAAGCGCGACACGCGGGAACCTCTGCCGGCGCAGCAGGTCATTGATTGGCCCTCGCGCCGCGGAGCCTTCAGACTGTGGAGAGAACTGGGAGATTGTGTGGAATCACCCGCGGCGACTTGAATGCGCGGGCGCTCCCCGTTGTCATTGGTATCAGACACGCCTCCCCCTGCGGCCCGCCGGATGACCCTCCGGGCCGTCAAGCCGGCATGACGATGAGACTCGGAATCACCTCCAAGCTGTTCCTCGCGCTGCTCGCCACGGGCATGCTCGCCGTGCTCGCGACGAGCATCGCGGCGCGCGTGAGCTTCGTCCGCGGGTTCCTCGGCTACCTCAACGAGCAAAGCGTCGAGCGCATCGAGTCCCTCGTGCCCTCGCTCGCCTCCTCCTACGAGCAGCACGGCAGCTGGAACTACCTCCGCCACAACCCTCGGGGCTGGTTCAGGATCCTCTTCGGCGGCTCCGCTGAGGCACACTCGCTCACCTCGAATCCGCCCGGACGCGGGCGCATCACCGAGTCGGACTTCACGGGCTTCGGGCTGCGAGTCGCGCTGCTCGACGCCAACCGGCACCTCGTCACCGGCAATCCCGACGTGGTGGGCACCGATGCGCCCATGCGGCCGATCGTCGTCGGCGGCAAGACGGTCGGCTGGCTCTCGGTATTGCCGTTCCAGAAAGTCACTGCCGGCGCGGGCGAGCACCTGCAGGACCGCCAGCTCATCTCCACCTGGATCATCGGCGCGGGCACCGTGCTCTTCACCGCGCTCGTCGCGATCTGGCTCACCCACCGGCTCTTGGGGCCGATCAAGCACATCACGGCGGCCACGCATCGGCTCGCGACGGGTGATTTCTCGACACGCCTGAAAGTCTCCTCGCCGGACGAGATCGGCCGGCTTTCCGACGACTTCAACCGCCTCGCCGTCGCGCTCGGCAAGAACGAGGAGATGCGGCGCGCCTTCATGGCCGACGTGTCCCACGAGCTGCGGACCCCGCTCGCGGTCCTGCGCGGCGAGCTCGAGGCGATCGAGGACGGCGTGCGCACGCTCACTCCGGAGATCCTCGAGTCGCTCCAAGGCGAGGTCGCGACGCTCGGCAAGCTCGTGAGCGACCTGTACGAGCTCTCGCTCGCCGATACGGGCGCGCTCACCTATCGCATGGCGGACGTGGATGTCACGGACATCCTCCGCTCGAGGCTGCGCGGCTTCCAGGATCGTTTGCGGGAGCGCCGCATCACGCTCGAGTCCGACGTGCCGCGCGAGGAGCTCATCGTGAGCGGCGACGAGACCCGCATCCAGCAGCTCTTCTCGAACCTCGTCGAGAACTCGGTTCGCTACACGAACGCCGGCGGACGCCTGCGCGTCTCCTGCCGCGGCGAGCGCGAGCGCGTCGTGATCGACCTCGAGGACTCCGAGCCCGGCGTTCCCACGCAGCTGATGTCGCGCCTCTTCGACCGCTTCTACCGGGTCGACGGCTCGCGCAACCGGGAAAGCGGCGGGGTCGGTCTCGGCCTCGCCATCTGCAAGAGCATCGTCGAGGCGCACCGCGGCACCATCACGGCCCGCGGCTCCGCGCTCGGAGGCCTGTGGGTCTCCGTGTCGCTGCCGGTCGCGAGATGAGCATGACCGGCACGGCCGCAGCGAAGATCCTGATCGTCGAGGACGAACCGAAGCTCGCCGCGCTGCTCGGCGATTACTTCCGCGCCTCGGGCTACGAGGCGAGCTGCCTCGCGGACGGACGCGAGGTGGTGCCCGCGGTCAAGGCGAGCCCTCCCGATCTCATCGTGCTCGACTTGATGCTGCCGGGCCGGGACGGCATCGACATCTGCCGGGAGCTGCGGACGTTCACGAACATCCCGCTCGTCATGGTCACCGCGCGCGTCGAGGAGATCGACCGGCTGCTCGGTCTGGAGCTCGGAGCGGACGATTACATCTGCAAGCCGTTCAGCCCCCGCGAGGTCGTGGCCCGCGTGAAGGCGGTGTTCCGGCGCGTGAGCCGCGGCTCCATGCCCGCGAGCGCGCTCGGCCTCGCGATCGACGACGAGCGCTACGTCGCGTCCTTCAACGGCAAGCCGCTCGACCTGACACCGGTCGAGTTCCGGCTGCTGCGCACGCTCGCCACTCAGCCGGGCCGCGTGTTCTCGAGGACGCAGCTGCTCGATAATCTCTATCAGGACCATCGTGTCGTGACCGATCGGACCGTCGACAGCCACGTCAAGAATCTGCGCCGCAAGCTCGAGCGCGCGAGCCCCGACCGGGAGCTCGTCGAGTCCGTGTACGGCGTCGGCTACAAGCTGGAATTATAGGTGAATCCGTGGACGCATTGACTGAGCAGGAACGCGAGGCCGCCTCGCCGGTGAAGGGAAGCCCGCCCCCAGCGGACGAGCCGCCCCCGCCAAGCAAGCGCAAGCGCAACATCACGCTCGCGGCGATCATCGTCGCGCTCCTCATCATCGGCCTCCTGGTCTTCCGGGGACTGCATCACAAGCAGCCGACCGCCGCACGGCGGTTCGGCCGCGGCCGGTTCGCAGCCGGGGCCAACGGGGCTCCCGTCGCCGTCGCGGCGGCTCGCGCCTCCTACGGCAATATCGTGGTCCACATCCCGGCGCTCGGCACCGTGACACCGCTCCAGGTCGTCACGGTGCAGAGCCAGATCAGCGGGTACTTGAAGAGCATCGACTTCAAGGAGGGTCAGATGGTGCACGCCGGGCAGCTCCTCGCCGAGATCGACCCGCGTCCCTACGAGGCCGCGCTCGACCAGGCGAAGGGCAATCTCGCGCGCGACCAAGGCCAGCTCGCGGGCGGCAAATCGGACTTCGCGCGCTACCAGACCCTCATCAAGCAGGACGCCGTGTCGCAGCAGCAGCTCGCCGACCAGAAGTACCTCGTCTCGCAGTACACCGGCGCGGTGGAAGCGGACAAGGCGGCGGTCGCGGCGGCGCAGGTGAACCTCGCCTACTGCCACATCGTCTCCCCGATCACCGGCCGCGTGGGCCTGCGGCAGGTGGATGCCGGCAACTACATCACGCCCAACGAGACGAACGGCATCGTGGTCGTCACGCAGCTCGAGCCCATGAGCGTCATCTTCCCGATCGCCGAGGACTACATCGACGGCATCCAGGCGCGCCTGAAGGCCGGCGCGCAGCTCTCCGTCGAAGCCTACGACCGCACCAATACGAACCTGCTCGCGACCGGCACACTCTCGACGCTCGACAACCAGATCGATCCCACCACCGGGACCGTGAAGCTGCGGGCGATCTTCGCGAACAAGAACGACATCCTCTTCCCGAACCAGTTCGTGAACGTCAAGCTGGTGGAGAACACCCTGCCCCACAAGCTCATCATTCCGACCGCCGCGGTGCGCCAGGGAGCGCCGAACGGCGTCGAGTCGAGCTTCGTCTATCTCGTCAATTCGAACAACACGGTATCGGTGCGTCCCATCAAGACAGGGATCACGGACGGCGACAACATCGAGGTCACCTCGGGGCTCTCCGAGGGCGATCTGGTGGTGACCGAGGGCGCGGATCGGCTGCACAGCGGCGCGCGGGTGGCGCTGCCCGGGCAGAGCGAGGCTTTCCAACCGCCCGGACAAGGCGCAAGCGCCGCGGGGCGCAAGCCGGGGGCAAAGTCGCCCCACCGGTCCGGGAAAAGCGCGCGATTCGGACACGCGGGCGGGAACGCCGGGCCGCGGCCGCCGAAGCCGAACGCCTGATCTGACCCGCCCTCTCACGCGCTCGAGCGTCCCGCATGAATCCTTCGCGCCCGTTCATCCTGCGTCCCGTCGCGACGACCTTGCTCATGGTCGCGATCCTGACGGTGGGCATCATTGCCTATCTTCAACTGCCCCTCTCGGCGCTGCCGGACGTCGAGTACCCGACCATCGTCGTCAACACGTTCTATCCCGGAGCAAGCCCCGAGGTGGTCACCTCCGCCATCACGGCGCCCCTGGAGAAGCAGCTCGGGCAGATGGCGAGCCTCGACGAGATGTCGTCGACCAGCTCCGCAGGCGCCTCGGTGATCACGCTCAAGTTCGATCTGTCGCTCTCGCTCGACGTGGCGGAGCAGGAGGTCCAGGAGGCGATCAGCGCGGCGAGAGCGCTGCTGCCGCAGGATCTGCCGGCACCGCCGATCTACTCGAAGATCAATCCCGCGGATGCGCCGGTGCTCACGCTCGGCATCACCTCGAGCGTCATGCCCCTCACTCAGGTCGAGGACTACGCCGACACGCGTATCGCGCAGAAGATCTCGCAGGTGTCGGGGGTCGGCGTGGTGAGCGTGAGCGGCGGCAAGCGGCCGGCCGTGCGGGTGATCGTCAATCCGAACGCGCTGGCGGCCTACGGCCTCAATCTCGATGACCTGCGCACCACCATCAGCGTCGCGAACCAGAACGGCCCGACCGGCACGCTCGATGGTCCGGAGCGCTCCTACACGGTCAATACCAACGATCAGCTCGAGAGCGCGGCCGAGTACGGCAAGATCATCATCGCGTACCGCAAGGGCGCGCCCGTCTATCTCAGCAATGTCGCCACCGTCGAATCGGCGCCCGAGAATCCGGCGCTCGGCGGCTGGATGAACACCACGCCCGCGATCATTCTCAACATTCGCCGCCAGCCGGGAGCCAACGTCGTCGGGGTCGTGGATCGCATCAAGGCGCTGCTGCCGAGCTTGAAGGCGGCGATGCCGGCCGGCATCGAAGTCACGCCGCTCACGGATCGCACGACCACCATCAGGTCCTCCATCAAGGACGTCCAATTCGATCTGGCCCTGTCCATCGCGCTCGTCGTGCTCGTCATCTTCCTGTTCCTGGCGAACGTGCGTGCGACGCTCATCCCGAGCCTCTCGGTGCCGCTGTCCATCGTCGGCACCTTCGCCGTCATGTATCTGGCCGGCTTCAGTCTCAATAATTTGACGCTGATGGCGCTCACCATCGCGACCGGGTTCGTGGTGGACGACGCGATCGTCATGATCGAGAACATCGCGCGCTACCTCGAGGCCGGCGAGCAACCGCTCCAGGCGGCGCTGAAGGGCTCCGGACAGATCGGCTTCACCATCATCTCGCTCACCGTCTCGCTGATCGCCGTCCTCATCCCGCTCCTGTTCATGCAAGCCGTGGTGGGGCGGCTGTTCCGGGAGTTCGCGATCACGCTCACGGTGACGATCCTCATCTCCGCGACGGTCTCGCTGACCCTCGTGCCGATGATGTGCGCGAAGCTCTTGAAGCCCGCCGACCGCGCCGGGCCCGCGGAGGCGCTCGCGCGCGAAAGTGCTTCGGGCGAAGGCTCCGAGCCGGGCCCGGGCCCCGAACCCGACCCGCAGTCCGGCGTGGCGCGCGAGCCAGAACCGCCGCACGAGAAAAAGCCCTGGTGGGACTGGTTCTCGCCGGTCGTGCGCTGGTACAGCCGAGCGCTCAATGTCGTGCTCAACCATCAGATGCTCACGCTTTGGATCTTCGTGGGAACGCTCGTCCTCACGGTGCTGCTGTACGTCGCCATCCCGAAGGGCTTCTTCCCGGTGCAGGACACGGGCCTGATCCAGGGCGTCTCCGTCGCCAGCGACTCGATTTCGTATGCCGCGATGGCGGACCGGCAGGATGCGCTCGCGAAAGCCCTTCTCAAGGATCCGGCCGTGGCGAGCCTCTCGTCCTACATCGGCGTCGACGGCACCAATGTGACGCTCAACAGCGGCAGGTTCCTCATCAACCTCAAGCCTCGCTCCGATCGCCACGACACGGCCGCCGAGGTGATCCGGCGCCTGAAGTCGGAAGTCCGCGGCGTGCCCGGCATCAAGCTCTACATGCAGCCCGTCCAGGATCTCACGCTCGACACGACCGTGAGCCGGGCACAGTACCAGTTCATGCTGCAGAGCGCGGACAGCGACGCTCTTGCGACCTGGACGCCGAAGGTAGTCGCCGCACTCCAGAAGCTTCCCGAGCTCACCGACGTCGCGAGCAACCAGGAGAACGACGGCCTGGCTGCCGACATCACGATCGACCGCGACACGGCGGCGCGGCTCGGAATCAGCGTCGGCACGGTCGACAACGCGCTCTACGACGCATTCGGGCAACGGATCATCTCGACGATCTTCACGCAATCGAACGAGTACCGCGTGATCCTCCACGCGAACACGAAGGACTTCCCTAGCGTCAAGTCGCTGATGGCCCTCTACGTGCCGTCCGCGGGCGGCGGGCAGGTGCCGCTCTCGGCCATCGCGAAGGTCACCGTTCAAACTCGCCCGCTCGTCGTCAGCCATCTTGCGCAGTTCCCGGCGTCGATGATCTCGTTCGACACCGCCCCCGGAGTCTCGCTCGGTGCGGCGGTCGATGCGATCCAGGCCACCGAGCAGGGGCTCGATCTTCCGGCGAGCATCCGCACGACCTACGAGGGCGCCGCCCTCGCCTTCCGCAACAATCTCAGTGATGAGTTGCTGCTGCTGCTCGCGGCCGTCGGCGTCGTCTACATAGTGCTCGGCGTGCTCTATGAGAGCTTCATCCATCCGCTGACGATCCTCTCGACTCTGCCGTCCGCCGGCATCGGCGCGCTGCTGGCGCTCATGATGGCCGGCGACGATCTCACGATCATCGCGATCATCGGCATCGTGCTGCTCATCGGCATCGTCGAGAAGAACGCGATCCTCATGATCGACTTCGCGATCGACGCGGAGCGCTCGCAGGGGCTCGCTCCACACGCGGCCATCTACCGGGCGTGCCTGCTGCGCTTCAGGCCCATCCTGATGACCACCGTCGTCGCCATCTTCGGCGCGCTGCCGCTCATGTTCGGCTCGGGCATCGGCTCGGAGCTGCGCCGGCCGCTCGGCATCAGCATCGTCGGAGGGCTGCTCGTGAGCCAGGCGATGACGCTCTTCACCACGCCCGTCATCTATCTGTGGTTCGATCGCATCGCGCGGCGTCTCTCGGGCCGCACCGCACCGCAACCCGGCGGGGCTCTGGCGCAAGACCCGACGTGAGCATCTCGACTCCCTTCATCGCGCGGCCCGTCGCGACGATTCTGCTCACCCTCGGCCTCGCCGCCGCGGGAATCGTCGCGTTCAAGCTCCTCCCGGTCGCCTCCCTGCCGAACATCGACGTGCCGGCAATCTTCGTCAGCGCCTCCTTCCCCGGCGCGAGCCCCGAGGTGATGGCGAGCAGCATCGCGACTCCTCTGGAGCGCCACCTCGGCGCCATCGCCGGCGTGGACGACATGACGTCGACCAGCTCCATCGGCTCGACGAGGATCCAGCTCACCTTCGACCTCAGCCGCAATCTCAATGGCGCCGCGCGCGACGTCGAGGCCGCGATCGAGGATGCCCAGGCGGATCTGCCGCCGGGCATGCCGAACACGCCGACGTACCGCGAGATCAACACGTCCCGGTTCTCGATCATGACGGTCGCGATGACCTCGGACGTGCTCTCGCAGGGCCAGATCTACGACGCCGCCGATGCGATCATCTCCCAGCGCCTGGCGCAGATCAAAGGCGTCGGCGGCGTGAACGTCAACGGCAGCGCTCTGCCTGCGGTGCGCGTCGAGATGAACCCCCTCGCGCTCTCCCAGTACGGCATCAGCCTCCAGGACGTCGTCGCGGCCATCTCCAACGCGAACGCGAACGCCCCGAAGGGCTACATCGACGTGGGATCGTCTCGTTACGAGATCTACAC
>JBOHZT010000089.1:0-10253 GCA_050738535.1 Steroidobacteraceae bacterium | reverse complement strand
GCGCAAGCGCGGGGGCGCGAGGCGCGGCGCAGGCGGCTCGGCCTCCGGCGCCCGACGATCCGGCCGTGGTGATCTATACCTCCGGCACGACAGGCTTTCCGAAGGGCGTCGTGCACACGCACCGCACCTACATCCTCGCCGCCGAAGGTTTCGTCGCGCGCATGCATCTGCAGCCGAGCGAGCGGTTGCTCACGGTGATGCCGTTCTTTCACATCAACGCGCTCTTCTATTCTTTCGGCGGCGCGATCGCCTCGGGCGGCACTGTGATCACGGTCCCTAAGTTCAGCGCCTCGCAGTTCTGGAACCTCGCGGCCCAAACGGGCGCGACCGAGTTCAACTTCCTGGCGGCGGTCGGCAGCATCCTGCTCAACCGCCCGCGCAGCGAGTTCAACCCGGCGCACCGCATCACGAAGCTCTACGGAGGCCCGATCAGCGAGCGCATGGATCAGGTATTTCGCGAGGAATTCCACGTGCCGGCGCTCATCGAGGGCTACGGCATGAGCGAGATTCCCGGTGCGTGCTGCAACCCGTTCCTCGGGCCGCACAAGGCCGGGAGCATCGGCAAGCCTGCGATTCACCCGACGCTGTCGGGGGAGTTCTCGCAGCTGCATGTCGTGAGCGGCGACGGGCGGGAGCTGCCCCCCGGTGAGATCGGGGAGCTCGTGGTGCGCACGCCCATGATGTTCAAAGAGTACCTGGACGATCCGCAGCAGACGGCCGCGGCGTTTCGCGACGGCGCATTCCTGACGGGCGATCTGGTGCGGCGCGATGCCGACGGCTACTTCTATTTCGTTGCCCGCAAGAAGGACATCATCCGCCGGCGCGGGGAGAACATCTCGGGCGCGGAGCTCGACCGCATCGTCACGGATCATCCGGACGTTGCGGAGGCCGCCGCGATCGGCGTGCCGTCGGAGCTCGGCGAGGAGGAGATCCTGATGGTGGTGGTGCCCCGACGCCCGGGAGGCCTCGAGCCGCGCGCGCTGGTCGAGTGGTGCCGCGGCCGGCTCGCGCCGATGAAAGTCCCGCGGTACATCGTCCTCGCCGAATCGCTCCCCCACACCCCCTCGCACCGCGTGGCGAAGCACCGCCTGAAGTCCGATGCGAGCTTGCTCGCACGAGCGTTCGACGCACAGGGGAGGTAGCGGCCGCGCTGAATCCGGCGGAAGCTGTCGAATAGGAAATCACCCTGGGGACCCGGTTCGGTACAATCCGCACTACTCCCGCTCGAGAGTATCGTCAGTGCCCCAGAAATCGATGGACAGGATCATGGCGCTCGCCAAGCGCCGCGGCTTCATCTATCCCGCCTCGGAGCTCTACGGAGGGCTCAACGGGTTCTGGGACTACGGCCCGCTCGGGGCCCAGCTGAAGAAGAATCTGCGCGACGCCTGGTGGGAGGATGTCGTGCTCAACCCTTGCGGGGGCCGCCCGGGACCGAACGGCGAACCGGTGCGCATGGTTCCGCTCGACACCAGCATCATCCAGCATCCGAAGGTCTGGGAGGCGAGCGGCCACATCGCGGGATTCAGCGACCCGATGGTGGATTGCCGCGAGACCAAGCAGCGCTATCGGTTCGACCACGTTCGGGTGCTCGTGCCCGCGGCCGAGGCCGCTCCGGGCGGAGCCGCGGCGACTGGGGCGGCAGCGGGCGGGCTCGTCTATGCGTTCGTGCCGGATACGCCGGGCGAGGCGAAGCAGCGCAAGAAGGCCGAGAAGGCGCTCGGCGAGGTGCGGGAGATCGCGCTCGCCGAGGTGCCGCGCGAGGCGTGGGGGCGCGTGGTCGCGCCCGAGGCGGCCAAGCCCGGCACGCTGACGCAGCCGCGCGCGTTCAACCTCATGTTCCGGACGTATGTCGGCGCGGCGGCTACCGAGGCCGATGTCGCCTACCTGCGGCCCGAGACCGCGCAAGGCATCTTCGTGCAGTTCAAGAACGTGATCGACACCACCCGGGTGAAGGTCCCGTTCGGCATCGCGCAGACCGGCAAGGCGTTCCGCAACGAGGTCACGCCGCGGAACTTCACCTTCCGCAGCCGCGAGTTCGAGCAGATGGAGGTGGAGTTCTTCTGCCACCCGAGCGAGGCCCGCGAGTGGTACGGCTTCTGGCGCGAGGAACGCATGCGCTGGTGGCGCAGTCTCGGACTCGCGGGTGAGAACCTGCAGCTGCGGGCACACGCGACGGATGAGCTGGCTCACTACGCGCGCGAGGGCGCCGGTACGAGCGACGTGGAGTACCGGTTCCCGTTCACCGCGCCGGGATTCGGGGAGCTCGAGGGCATCGCGCATCGCGCGAGCTTCGATCTCGAGCAGCATCAGCGGGTCTCCCGGGCTTCGCTCGAGTACTTCGACGCGGAACGAGGCGAGCGGCTGCCGAACGGGGCGCACAAGGGCGAGCGCTATCTGCCGCACGTGATCGAGCCTTCCGCCGGTCTTGATCGGGGGGTGCTCGCCGTGCTCTGCGAGGCCTATACCGAGGATCCGGCGCGGGCGAGCCCGGAGCTGCTCAACCTCTCGCCGCGGCTCGCGCCCATCAAGGCCGCGATCTTTCCGCTCGTCAACAAGGATGGCCTGCCTGAGGTGAGCGAGAAGCTCTACCGGGACGTGCGCGCGCGCTTGTGGCGGCGCGGCCTCATCGAGCACGACGCCCGCCAAGCGATCGGCAAGCGCTACGCACGGATGGACGAGGCGGGCTGTCCGTTCTGCTTCACCGTGGATGGCCAGAGCTTGCAGGATCACACGGTGACGGTGCGGGACCGGAACACGGCCCAGCAAGAGCGCATCGGGATCGACCGGGTGGTCGGCTACCTCGAGGAGCGGCTCGGCGCGGGGTGAATGAGTGGCGCCGCCCCTGGGGGGCGCGCGCCGATGTTCGCCGAGCGCTCGGCGGCCGTGTCGCGCCAGCCTCCGCCGAGCGCATCGTAGAGCTGCACCAGCGCGAGGCGCTCATTGAGCTCGGCCGCGGCGAGATCGAGCTCGGCCGCGAAGGAGTTGGTCTCGCTCGTCAGCACTTGCAGGTAGCTCGCGCCGCCGTTGCGGTAGAGCACCTTCGAGAGTCTGTCGGCATCGCGCGCCGCCGCGGTGAGCCGCGCCTGCTGCTCGCGGAACTTCCGGTCCTTCTGGTAGGCGACGAGCGCGTCGGAAACCTGCTGGAAGGCGGTGACGATCGCCTGTTCGTAGGTGAGGAGCATCTGCTGCTCCTCGGCCCTCGCCAGCCGCAGCCCCGAGCGTAAGGCGCCCGCCTCGAAAACAGGCTGTGTGATCGAGGCCGCCGCGTTCCACATCTGCGATTGCGTCAGAAAGAGCCGGTTCAGCGCATAGCTCTCGAACCCGCCCGTTCCGGTGAGGGCGATGTCGGGAAAGAGATCGGCCTTGGCGACGCCGATGTCGGCGTTCGCGGCGATCAGCTGCTCCTCCGCCGCCCGGACGTCGGGACGCCGCTCGAGGAGCTGGGAGGGTAGGCCCGCAGGCACCGTGGGCGGGTTCGGCTGCTCGGTGAGCTCGCGGCCCCGGGCAATGGGTCCGGGATCCTTGCCGAGAAGCGTGCTGAGGGCATTCTCCTGCTGTGCGATCCGGCGTTCGAGATCGGGGATCGTCTCGGCCGCGGTAGCGACGAGCTCCTGCGATTGGCGAACGTCGAGCATCGAGGCGGAGCCGTGCTTCGCCAGCACCTCGGTGAGCTTCAGCGCGTCCTGGCGCGAGGCGAGGGTGCGCTGGGCGATCGCGAGCGCGGCATCGAGCTCGCGCAGCTGGAAGTATCCGGCGGCCACTTGCGACACGACCGATGCGATGACCGCGCGGCGTCCCCACCGGGAGGCGAGCAGATCGGCGCGCGCCGCCTCGCTCTCGCGGCGGTACTTTCCCCAGAAATCGAGGTGCCAGATGACCGAGAGGTCCACCTCACCGGCGTTCGCCGAATAGGCGGGGAACGCGGAGGAGATCTTCGGATTGCGCTCGGTGAAGAGCTGGCCGCCCGCCTCGAGCATCGGGAATTGCGCACCATGCGTGATGCCGAGCTCGGCCTGGGCTTGAAGGACCCGCGTCGCCGCGATGCGAATGTCGTAGTTCTGGGCGAGGGCCGCGCGGATCAGCCGTTGCAGCACGGGGTCGTCGAATACCTGGGACCATTGCTCGTCCCCGAAGCTGCGGGCATGCGCAGTCGAGGGGGCCGCCGCGCCGCGATAGGTGGCCGGGACCTCGATGTGCGGGCGGTGGTAATTCGGGCCGACGGCGCAGCCGGCAAGCAGTGCGGCGAGCGCGAGGGGCACATACGCGCGCACTCAGCGATCCTCCGTCGGGGTTTCGGCGATGGGGACGATGTCCGCCGTGCCGGTGCCGGTGCCCGTGTCGGTGCCGGTGCCGTGGCGCTTGGCGCCCGAGACCTTCTCCACGAAGTAGAAGATTCCGGGAATGAGGAAAATGGAGATCGAGCTCGCCGCGATCATGCCGCCGATGACCGTCGTGCCCATGATCTTGCGGGCGACCGAGCCCGCTCCGGAGGCGAACCACAGCGGCACGCACCCGAAGATGAATGCGAAGGAGGTCATCAGGATCGGCCGCAGGCGCAGCCTCGCCGCCTCGAGCGCTGCGTCCGCGAGCGGTCGGCCCTTCTTCTCGTACTCGTCTCTCGCGAAGGCGACGATCAGGATCGCATCCTTCGCCGCGAGCCCGATCAGCATGATGAGGCCGATCTGCGAGTAGATGTCGTTCTCGATGTCCACCATGTACGCCGGATAGAACGCTTCCACGAACAAGCGCCGCAGATAGAGCACGCCGAAGGCGCCGAACACCGCGACCGGAGCGCTCAGCAGGACGCTGAAGGGCAGGGACCAGCTCTCGTAGAGCGCCGCGAGGATGAGGAAGGCGAACAGGACCGAGATGCCGAAGATCGCACCCGAGGAGATGCCGGATTCGGCCTTCTTTTGCTGGAACGACATGCCCATGTAGCCATAGCCCATGTCGCTCGGCATCGTCTGCTTGAAGACCTGCTCGAGCGCCGCCATCGCCTGATCGGAGCTGTAGCCCGGCGCCGCGCTGCCGTTCAACTGGGCCGAGTCGTATTCGTCGTAGTGCATGATGAATTCCGGACCGAAGCTCGGCTCGAACCGGACGAGCGTCGCGAGCGGGACCATCCCGCCCTTGGCATTGCGCACGAAGTACTGGCCCGCATCCTCGGCGGTCGCGCGATACTTGCCTCCGGCTTCGACGTACACCTGCCACTGGCGTCCGAAGCGGTTGAAATAGTTCACGAACAGGCCCCCCATGTCCGCCTGCAAGGTCGTGTAGATGTCCTGGATCGGCACGCCTTCCTTCAGAGCCTTCGCGCGGTCCACGTCGACGAGCTCCTGCGGTACGTTCGCGAGAAGCGAGGAGCTGATGCTCGCGAGCTCCGGGCGCTTGCGCGCGGCCGCCACGAATTTCGCGACGTTGTTCGCGAGGTACTGGATGCCGTGGCCGCCGCGGTCCTCGAGCACGAAGGTGAAGCCGCCGGACGTGCCGACCCCGGGAATCGCAGGCGGCGAGAAGCTGAACGCCGTGCCCTGCGGAAGCTTTGCGAGCGCCGCGTTGAGGTGTGCCTTGATGGTCTGGTACTGCTCGTCGCGCGCCGTGCGGTCCTGCCACGGCGAAAGCGTCACGAAGAAGAACGCGTTGTAGCTGGTCTGTACGTAGCTCAGGAGGCTGAAGCCGATGACGCTCGTCGTGTACTCGACGCCAGGGGTCTTGGCGAGGATCGCCTCGACCCGCTTCGCGGCCGCCTGCGTGCGCTCGAGCGAGGCGGCGGGCGGCAACTGAAGATTGACGTAGATGTATCCCTGATCCTCGTCCGGCAGGAAGCCCGAGGGCATGTGCTTGCCGAGCAGCACCGCAGTGGCGCCGAAGAGCAGTACCAGCGCAACGGCGACGCCGCTTTTCCTGACGAGCGCGGCGCTCACGCGGATATAGCCTTCGCGCGCGCGTCCGAAGCGGTCGTTGAACCAGTCGAAGAACCGGCCGAGCGGTCCGTTGCTCGCCGACCGGGGCCTCAGCAGAAGCGCCGCGAGCGCGGGGCTCAAGGTGAGGGCATTGAAGGCCGAGATGATCACGGAGATCGCGATCGTCACCGCGAACTGTTGATACAGCCGCCCCGTGATCCCGGGGATGAATGCGGTCGGAACGAACACGGCGGAGAGCACGAGCGCGATTCCGATCACGGGCCCCGAGATCTCCTCCATCGCCTTGAAGGCCGCGGCCTTCGGCGCGAGCCCCGCCTCGATGTGCCGCTCGACCGCCTCCACCACCACGATCGCATCGTCCACGACGAGGCCGATCGCGAGCACCAGGCCGAAGAGCGAGAGCGTGTTGATGGAGAAGCCGAAGAGCGGAAAGAAGGCGAACGTGCCGACGAGCGACACCGGGACGGCGAGCATCGGAATGAGCGAGGCGCGCCAGCCCTGCAGGAACACGTAGACGACCACGATCACCAGGGCGAGCGCGATGAGCAGCGTGATCAAGATCTCGCGCATGCCCTCGGTCACCGCCTTCGTCTGGTCGAGCGCGATGACGGAGGTCACGTCGGAGGGCAGGTGGCCCTTGACGCTCGTCATGAGCGACCTGACCTCCCGCGCATCGTCGACGGCGTTCGACCCGGGGAGCTGGTAGATCGCCATGATGGCGCTCGGCTTGCCGTTGAGGCGCCCCTCGAGCGTATAGCTCTGCGCGCCGAGCTCGACGCTCGCGACATCCTTCACCCGCACGATGCCGCCGTCGGAATTCTCGCGCACGATGATGTTCCCGAACTGCGCGGGCGTCGTGAGGCGTCCTTGCGCCCTCACCGAGTACGTGAACTCCTGGCCGGTCGGTGAAGGCGGCCCGCCGATCTGGCCCGCCGGGTTCACCGTGTTTTGCGCCTCGACGGCCTTGACGACATCCGATACGGTGATGCCGAGCTTCGCGAGCCGGTCGGGCTTCAACCAGATGCGCATCGCGTACTGGGCGGCGCCGAAGACCTGCACGCTCGCGATGCCCGGGAGCCGCGTCACCTGGTCGACGAGGTTGATATAGGCGTAATTGGCGAGGAACTGCGCGTCGTACGTGCCGTGAGGCGAGTAGAGGGCGACCAGCATCAGCGGCGCGCTCGTCGACTTCTGCACGGAGACGCCGTACTGCGCGACGCTCGCCGGGAGCTGCGGGGCCGCCTGGGTCTCACGGATCTGCGAGAGCACCAGATCGGTGTTCGGATCGGTCTTGACGCCGAAGTCGACGAGCATCGTCGTCTGACCGTTGGCGGTCGCATTCACCGACGTCATGTAGTCCATGTTGTCGACGCCGCTCATCTGCTCCTCGATGGGCGTCGCGACGGACTGCGCCAGTGTCTGCGCGTCGGCGCCGACGAAGGTCGCCTGGATTTTCATCTCCGGGGGCACGATGTCGGGGTACTGCGCGACGGGCAGGCGCAGGATCGAGATGGCGCCCACGAGCAGCGTCAGGATCGCGATCACCATCGCGACGATGGGGCGGTTGATGAAAAAGCGCGACACGGCTCAGCCGGCCGAGGGTTGCGGTGAGGGTTGCGGACGGTAGGGCGTCGGGGTGACGGCCATGCCGTCGGCAACCTTTTGCGTTCCTTCCGCGACGACGCGCTCCCCGGGGGCGAGCCCGCGCGTGATGACCCACATCGAGCCGACGCGCTCGCCGGTCTCGACGGAGCGGATCGTGATTTTGTCGTCCCGTCCGACCACGGCCACCTGATCGGAGCCCTGCAGCTGCGTGACCGCGCGCTGGGGCACGAGCAGCGCGCCTTTGAGGACTTCCGTGACGGCGCGGATCTTGCCGTACTCGCCGGGACGCAGGAGATTGCCGGGATTCGGGAAGGCGGCGACGATGCGGATGGTGCCCGTCGCGGGATCGATCTGCCGGTCGGCGAACAGGATGTGGCCCCCGTGGGCGAAGGTTCTGCCGTCCGAGAGAATCAGCTGCAGCGGCGCCGCGGAGCCACCCGAGAGCAAGCTCACGGCGCCCGGCGCTTCAGGGGCCGCGAGCCGCAGGTACTCAGCGCCGCTCACGGGGAAGTACGCCTTGATGGGGTCCACGTCGGATACGCCGGTCAGCACGGTCGACGGCGTCACGAGGTTGCCGACCTGAGACTGCGCGAGCCCAGCGATGCCGGCGATGAACGAGCGCACCTTGGTGAAGCCGAGATTGAGCGCGGCCTGCTCCACCGCAGCCTTGCCGGCTTCCACGGACGCCTGCGCGGCGAGCTCCGCGTGCGTATCGCTCTCGAGCTGCATCTGCGGGATTGCCTCGACCTTCGCCTCCGGGATGTCGCGTTGCACGTTCAGCTTGGCGTTGCCGAGCTTCGCCTCGGCCTCGGCGAGCTGCGCCTTCGCCGCGTCGAGCGCCGCCTGGAACGGCCGCGGATCGATCTCGAACAGCACCTCGCCCTTGGCGACGAACGAGCCCTCGCGGTAATCCTGCTTGACGAGGTAGCCGGTGACGTGCGGCTCGATCTGGGCGTTCACGTAGCCCTCGAGCGTCGCCACCCAGGTGCCGTAGATGCGAACGTCGCGTTGCACGACGGGCGCGACCTCGACCTGCGGCGGGCTCGACGCCCCGGAGCCGCCATGGCCGCAGCCCGAACAGACCAGAAAAGTAACGCCGATGCCGAGGAGAGCGACGCTCCTCCCGAGACCCCATCCTGCCATCCTCAAGCCGCTCTCCTTCAGCCTTCCGTTCGTGTGTGCGCGAGCTTCGGCAGCAAGTAGCCGCCGAGCACCGCCTCGAATTCGCCGATCAGCGCGGGCCGTTCCTCGGCAGTCGCTTGCGCGTAGAGCGCAAGGAGCCCCCGGCTCACCTGTTGCACGACCGCTGCGGTTTGCATTGCGGCTCGAGGCGCCATCCCCGGCCGGTGCGCGGCCAGCACGGCGGCGATCCGCCGGCGAACCTGCTGTCTCAAGGTCAGCGTGTGCGGCGTGGTCGGCACGTCGAGCAACGCGAGCAGCACGGGATGGCTCGTCACGATCTCGATCTGCAGGCCGACCAGTCGGCGCACCAGGTGCTGGGCGCTGAGCGACGCCGCCTCGCGGGCGAGCGCGGCCCAGGGCTCCGTCCCGTCGGCGACGCACTCGGCGCGCAGCGCCTCGGCGACCGAGTGCTTGTTGGGAAAGAACTGGTAGAGCGACCCGATGCACGAGCCGGCGCGCTCGGCGATCGCGCTCATCGTCGCGCCATCGAACCCCGTCTCGGTGATCACCGCGGCCGCCGCCCGGAGAAACCCGGCCACCCGGCGGCGGCCGCGCGGTTGCTGCGGGACTCGTCGCGGCGCGGCGGCAGAATGTGAGGGCATCCTCATGTTATAGCATGTGCTGCAGCGCAGCGCGACTCGGATGCGCAGCTTGCAGGGTGGGGCGCAACGGAATACGCGACCGCGGCTCGGCAGGGGAGGGCGCCGCCCACGCCTGATCGGTGCGGCGCGGCGCGCTGCGCGCGATCGAGAAGGGGGGGGGCCGCTCGGGGCGGCTGCGGCGCGCGCGGAGAGGGGCTGCCTCAGTGCAGCGTGTACTTCACCTCGAGATCGAGCTCGACCGGCGGGGCGGGTGTCCCGATGACGGAGGCACCGCCCGCCTGAGTGAGATCGAAGGTGTTCTCGTAGTAGAACTTGTCCGTGAAGTTGAGCGCCTGGACGGTGATCTGCCAGTCCGCGGCGTTCGGCTGATACGTGAGGTGCGCGTTGTAGAAAGCGTAGCCGCCCACGTGATCCAGGCTCGAATTCACCGCGTTGCTGTAGAACCCGCTGCGAGTCTTCCCGTCGATACGCGCGATGAGCGATCCGGCGTTTGCGATGGGGAAGGCGTACTGCATGCCGAGACTACCCTGCCACCTCGAGGTGTAGGGGGTGATCATCCCGGGGGTGATCCCGCTCACGGGGTTGACGCCCTCGGCTGCGTTGTAGCCGAGGAGGCTCACGTACGTGAAGTTGAGATAGCTCATCGAGCCGTCGAACTCGAACCCGCCCCAGCGACCTTGGGTCTCGAACTCGACGCCCTCCTCGTGCGCGTTGCCCGCGTTGAAGGGAAGTGCGCACGGGGAGCCGAACTGGGGGGGAATACCCGCGACGCCCGTGCAATTGAGCAGCGCGGTCTGGATGGCTCGGTACTGCGCGAAATAGCCGTCGAGGTTTGCGCGCAGGTGATTATGGAACCACTGGGTCTTCAAGCCGAGCTCATAGTTCGTGAGCGTCTCGGGCTTGAAGGGGACCGCCTGTGCCGCATAGAAGGGGCGTGGAT
>JBOHZT010000088.1:0-10277 GCA_050738535.1 Steroidobacteraceae bacterium | reverse complement strand
TGCCGGAACCTTCGTCTTTTCCGAAGGCAACCGTCGGGGTTGCCGAATGAGCTGACCTGTCGTCGCCATAAGATAGAGCCGCTTGACGTGAGGACCAAAACGAGCGCCGGGCCTTCCTCCGAGAAGACGGCCCGGTGTCTCGCGAGAGGGGTCGGTCCTTTGGACGGACCGGCAAAGGCCGGCGATTCTAGGTACCGGCCCCCGCGGTGTCAACCCGATGCCGCACTCGCGCGGCATCGGGCCGCGCGTCAGGTCGTGGTGCTGCTCTCCTCCTCCCCGACCGTCGATTCCTCGGTGTCCGGGAGTCCGCCGCTCACGTCCATGAACGTGCGCCCCTCGATCGCCTCAGGCACCCGCCGGCGATGCGCGTGGGCCGCGAAGCCCGTGCCCGCCGGGATGAGCCGTCCGACGATGACGTTCTCCTTGAGGCCCCTCAGATCGTCCTTGAGCCCTCTCACCGCAGCCTCCGTCAGCACCCGGGTCGTCTCCTGGAACGAGGCGGCCGATATGAACGACTCGGTCGCGAGAGAGGCCTTGGTGATGCCGAGCAGCACGGGTTGCAGCCGGGCACCCAGCTTCTCTTCCCGCTCCACGCGGTCGTTGATGTCGAGCGCGCGGGCGCGGTCGAGTTGCTCGCCCCTCAAGAGCACGGTGTCGCGGGCCTCGAGCACCTCCACCTTGCGCAGCATCTGGCGAATGATCACCTCGATGTGCTTGTCGTTGATCTTCACGCCTTGGAGCCGGTAGACGTCCTGGATCTCGCGCACCAGGTAGTTCGCGAGCGCCTCGACGCCCTGCAAGCGCAGGATGTCGTGGGCATTCGGCTCACCGTCGGCGATGACCTCGCCGCTCTCGACCGTCTCTCCCTCGAAGACGTTGAGCTGGCGCCACTTCGGGATCAGCTCCTCGTACTTCTCACCCTCATCGCTCGTGATGACGAGCCGGCGCTTGCCCTTGGTCTCCTTGCCGAAGCTCACCGTGCCGCTCTGCTCCGCGAGGATCGCGGGGTCCTTCGGCTTGCGGGCCTCGAACAAGTCCGCCACGCGCGGCAGACCGCCCGTGATGTCGCGAGTCTTCGAGGACTCCTGGGGAATACGCGCAATGACGTCGCCCACGGATACCCGGGCGCCGTCCTCGAGGCTCACGAGGGCGCCCGGAGGCAGTGTGTACACCGCCGGGATCTCGGTATTGGCGAACGTCGCCTCCTTGCCCTTGCTGTTGACCAGCTTGATGGTCGGCCGCAGGTCCTTGCCGCCGCGCTGCTTGGTGTCGAGCACGACGGTGCTCGAGAGCCCCGTCACCTCGTCCACCTGCGAGCTCACCGTGAGCCCATCGACGAATTCCTGGAACTTGAGCAGTCCCGCGACTTCCGTGACCACCGGATGGGTGTGAGGGTCCCAGGTCGCCACGACCTGGCCGCCGACCACCTCGTTGCCCTCCTTGACGCTGATCAGGGCGCCGTACGGAATCTTGTAGCGCTCGCGCTCGCGCCCGTAGTCGTCGACCACGCCGATCTCGCCCGAGCGCGAGACGGCGACGAGGTGCCCCTTCTCGTGCTGGACGGTCTTGATCCGGTGGAACCGGACGATGCCCTTGTTGCGCACCTCCACGCTGCTCGCGGCCGCGGCCCGGGAGGCCGCTCCGCCGATGTGGAACGTGCGCATCGTGAGCTGCGTGCCCGGCTCGCCGATCGACTGCGCCGCAATGACACCGACCGCCTCGCCGATGCTGATGGGCCGCCCGCGCGCGAGATCGCGCCCGTAGCAGCTCGAGCACACGCCATAGCGCGTCTCGCACGTGATGGGGGAGCGGACCATGAGCTGATCGATGCCTTCGGCCTCGATCAGCCGCACCTGCGTCTCGTCGAGCAGCGTGCCCTCCGGGATGAGGACGTCCTGCGTGCCCGGCTTCAGGACCACCTGCGCGAGAACGCGCCCGAGCACGCGCTCTCCGAGACCTTCCACGACGTCGCCGCCCTCGACGAGCGGAGCCATGGCGAGCCCCTCGTGCGTGCCGCAGTCGACCTCGGTGACGACGAGATCCTGCGCGACATCGACGAGCCTGCGGGTCAGGTAGCCGGAGTTCGCCGTCTTGAGCGCGGTGTCCGCGAGGCCCTTGCGGGCGCCGTGGGTCGAGATGAAGTACTGCAGGACGTTGAGGCCTTCACGGAAATTCGCCGTGATCGGCGTCTCGATGATCGAGCCGTCCGGCTTCGCCATGAGCCCGCGCATTCCCGCGAGCTGGCGGATCTGGGCCGCGGAGCCGCGCGCTCCGGAGTCGGCCATCATGAAGATGGAGTTGAAGGACTTCTGCTTCTGCGCGCTGCCCTTCACGTCGGCGACGTCCTCCGTGCCGAGCTTCTCCATCATGGCCTTCGCCACCTGGTCGTTCGCACGCGACCAGATGTCGACCACCTTGTTGTAACGCTCGCCGTTCGTCACGAGTCCGGACGCGTACTGGTCCTGGATCTCCTTGACCTCGCGGTCGGCCGCGGCGACGAGCTTCGTCTTCTGCTCCGGGATCACGATGTCGTCGATCCCGAACGACACGCCGGCGCGCGTGGCGTAGTAGAAGCCCGTGTACATGAGCTGATCCGCGAAGATCACGGTCTCCTTCAGACCGAGCGTGCGGTAGCAGGCGTTGATCGTCGCGGAGATCGCCTTCTTCGTCATGTCCTGATTGATGATGTCGAAGGACAGCCCGTGCGGCAGCACCTCCGAGAGCAGCGCGCGACCGACCGTCGTGTCGACGACGCGCCGGCGCGGCTCGCCGCCTCCGGCGGCGCGCTCCGTCAGCCGCACCTTGACCCGCGCCTGCAGGTCGACCATGCGGCTCTCGTAGGCGCGGTGCACCTCGTGCACGTCGGAGAAGGCCATGCGCTCCCCGCGCGCGCCGACCCGCTCGCGGGTCATGTAGTACAGGCCGAGGACCACGTCCTGCGAGGGGACGATGATCGGATCGCCGTTCGCCGGCGACAGGATGTTGTTCGACGACAGCATGAGCGCGCGCGCCTCGAGCTGCGCCTCGAGCGACAGCGGCACGTGCACGGCCATCTGGTCGCCGTCGAAGTCGGCGTTGAACGCCGTGCAGACGAGCGGATGCAGCTGGATCGCCTTGCCCTCGATGAGCACGGGCTCGAACGCCTGGATGCCGAGCCGGTGCAGCGTCGGCGCGCGGTTCAAGAGCACCGGATGCTCGCGGATGACCTCCTCGAGGATGTCCCAGACCTCGGGGCCCTCGCGCTCGACGAGCCGCTTCGCGGCCTTGATGGTCGAGGCCTCGCCCCGCAGCTGCAGCTTCTGGAAGATGAAGGGCTTGAACAGCTCGAGCGCCATCTTCTTCGGCAGCCCACATTGATGCAGGCGCAGCTGCGGTCCGACCACGATGACCGAGCGGCCGGAGTAGTCGACACGCTTGCCGAGCAGGTTCTGCCGGAAGCGCCCCTGCTTGCCCTTGATCATGTCGGCGAGCGACTTGAGCGGGCGCTTGTTCGAGCCGGTGATGGCGCGGCCCCTGCGACCGTTGTCGAGCAGGGCGTCCACCGCCTCCTGCAGCATGCGCTTCTCGTTGCGCACGATGATGTCGGGCGCATTGAGCTCGAGGAGCCGCCGCAGGCGGTTGTTGCGGTTGATGACCCGACGGTACAGGTCGTTCAGGTCCGAGGTGGCGAACCGGCCGCCGTCGAGCGGCACGAGCGGACGCAGGTCGGGCGGCAGCACCGGCAGGACGGTCATGACCATCCACTCGGGCTTGTTGCCGGACTCGATGAACGACTCGATGAGCTTCAGCCGCTTGGAGAGCCGCTTCAGCTTCGTCTCCGAGGAGGTCGCGCCCATGTCCTCGCGGACGTGGCCGAGCTCGGCCTTGAGGTCGATCGTGCGCAGCAGCTCGTAGACGGCCTCGGCGCCCATGCGGGCGTCGAACTCGTCTCCATGCTCCTCGATCGCCTCGAGGTACATCTCGTCCGTGAGCAGCTGCCCGCGGGCGAGCGGCGTCATGCCCGGATCGATGACGACGAATGCCTCGAAGTACAGCACCCGCTCGATCTCGCGCAGCGTCATGTCGAGCATGAGGCCGATGCGCGAGGGCAGCGACTTCAGGAACCAGATGTGCGCCACGGGGCTCGCGAGCTCGATGTGGCCCATGCGCTCGCGGCGCACCTTCGACTGGGTCACCTCGACGCCGCACTTCTCGCACACCACGCCGCGGTGCTTCAGGCGCTTGTACTTGCCGCACAGGCACTCGTAATCCTTCACCGGCCCGAAGATCTTGGCGCAGAACAGGCCATCGCGCTCGGGCTTGAAGGTGCGGTAGTTGATGGTCTCCGGCTTCTTGACCTCGCCGTACGACCACGCCCGGATCATCTCCGGCGAGGCGAGGCCGATCTTGATCGAGTCGAAGTGCTCGACCGGAGCGTGCTGCTTGAAGAGTTTGAGTAGATCCTTCATGAAGTCACCTCAATCCTGCTCGAGCTCGACGTTGATGCCCAGCGACCTGATCTCTTTCACGAGGACGTTGAACGACTCCGGCATGCCCGCATCCATTTGATGATTGCCGTCCACGATGTTCTTGTACATCTTGGTGCGGCCGTTCACGTCGTCGGATTTGACCGTCAGCATCTCCTGCAGTGTGTAGGCGGCGCCGTAGGCCTCGAGCGCCCAGACTTCCATCTCCCCGAAGCGCTGTCCGCCGAACTGCGCCTTGCCGCCGAGCGGCTGCTGGGTGACGAGCGAGTACGGACCCGTGGAGCGGGCGTGCATCTTGTCGTCGACCAGATGGTTGAGCTTCAGCATGTACATGTAGCCGACGGTGATGAGGCGCTCGAAGCGCTCCCCGGTCCGGCCGTCGTAGAGATGGGTCTGGCCGCTCGCCGGCAGATCGGCGAGCTCGAGGAGCTGCTTGATCTCCTGCTCGCTCGCGCCGTCAAACACCGGCGTCGCCATGGGCACGCCGTTCGAGAGATTGCGCGCGAGCTCGCGGACATCCGCGTCGCTCAGGTCCTCGATCCGCTCCTTCTGTCCGCCGGTCTCGTTGTAGACCCGGCCGATGAACGTGCGCAGCTCGGCGATCGCGGCCTGCTGCTCGAGCATGCGCCCGATCTTCAGGCCCACCCCTTTCGCGGCCCAGCCGAGATGGGTCTCGAGCACCTGACCCACGTTCATGCGCGAGGGCACGCCGAGGGGGTTGAGCACGATGTCGACCGGAGTGCCGTCGGCGAGATAAGGCATGTCCTCGACCGGAACGATGGTCGAGATCACGCCCTTGTTGCCGTGGCGTCCGGCCATCTTGTCTCCAGGCTGCACTCTTCGCTTCACCGCGAGGTACACCTTCACCATCTTCAGCACGCCGGGGGCGAGGTCGTCGCCGGCGGTGATCTTCGCCTTCTTGGCGTCGAGACGCTGCTCGAAGTTCTTGTGCTGCAGCTGCAGCCGCTCGGAGGCCTGCTCGAGCTGCGAGTTCGCCTCCTCGTCGTCGAGCCGGATCTCGAACCATTCCTCCCGCGGCAGCTCCTCGAGGTATTCGGCGGAGATGGCGGCGCCGGCCTTGAGCTTGCGCGGGCCGCCCGCGGCGGCCTTGCCGAGCAACATGTCGCGCACGCGGTGATAGAGGTCGTCCTCGAGGATGCGCTGCTGATCGGCGAAGTCCTTGCGCACCCGCTCGATCTCCGCCTTCTCGATGGAAAGCGCCCGCGAGTCCTTGTCGACGCCGTCGCGCGTGAAGACCCGGACATCGATGACGGTGCCGTCCATGCCGGGAGGCACCCTGAGGGAGGTGTCCTTCACGTCGGAGGCCTTCTCGCCGAAGATCGCGCGCAGCAGCTTCTCCTCGGGCGTCAGCTGCGTCTCGCCCTTCGGCGTGACCTTGCCGACGAGGATGTCGCCGGCCCGCACTTCCGCGCCGATGAAGGCGATGCCCGCCTCGTCGAGCTTGGCGAGCGCCGCGTCACCCACGTTCGGGATGTCCGCGGTGATCTCCTCGGGGCCGAGCTTGGTGTCGCGCGCGACGCAGGTGAGCTCCTCGATGTGGATCGTCGTGAAGCGATCCTCCTGCACCACCCGCTCGGAGATGAGGATCGAGTCCTCGAAGTTGTAGCCGTTCCACGGCATGAACGCGACGAGCAGGTTCTGCCCGAGCGCGAGCTCGCCGAGATGCGTCGAGGGGCCGTCCGCGAGCACGTCGCCGCGCGCGATGTGATCGCCGGCATTCACCAGCGGGCGCTGGTTGATGCAGGTGTTCTGATTCGAGCGCGTGTACTTGGTGAGGTTGTAGATGTCGACGCCCGGCTCGCCCGCCGTCGTCTCCGCGTCGTTCACCCGCACGACGATACGCGAGGCGTCGACCGAATCGACCGCGCCGCCGCGCCGTGCGACCACCGTGACGCCGGAATCGATCGCCACGGGCCGCTCCATGCCGGTACCGACGAGCGGGGTCTCGGAGCGCAGCGTCGGCACGGCCTGGCGCTGCATGTTCGAGCCCATGAGCGCGCGATTGGCGTCGTCGTGCTCGAGGAACGGGATGAGCGAAGCGGCGACCGAGACGATCTGCTTCGGGCTCACGTCCATGTAGTTGATCCGCTCGCTCGGCATGAGCGTGAACTCGTTCTGGAAGCGGCAGGACACGAGCTCGTCGGCGAGCTCGCCGGAGGGCCCGAGCCGCGCGTTCGCCTGCGCGATCGCGAACTCGCCTTCCTCGATCGCGGAGAGATACTCGATCCGGTCGGTGACCTTGCCGTCCTCGACACGCCGGTACGGCGTCTCGAGGAAGCCGTACTCGTTCGTGCGCGCGTACACGGCAAGCGAGTTGATGAGCCCGATGTTCGGGCCTTCCGGCGTCTCGATCGGGCACACCCGGCCGTAGTGCGTCGGATGCACGTCGCGAACCTCGAATCCGGCGCGCTCGCGCGTGAGGCCGCCCGGGCCAAGGGCCGACACGCGGCGCTTGTGCGTCACCTCCGAGAGGGGGTTGTTCTGATCCATGAACTGCGAGAGCTGCGAGGAGCCGAAGAACTCCTTCACGGCCGCCGCGACGGGCTTCGCGTTGATCATCTCCTGGGGCATGAGCGGCTCGGTCTCGGCGATCGTGAGGCGCTCCTTCACCGCGCGCTCGACGCGCACCAGGCCCACGCGGAAGGCGTTCTCCGCCATCTCCCCGACGCTGCGGACACGCCGGTTGCCGAGATGGTCGATGTCGTCCACCGTGCCGTTGCCGTTGCGGATGTCGATCAGCACCTTGAGGACATCGGTGATGTCCTCCTTGGTGAGTACCCCGCCGCCGATGCCGGGCTCGCGCCGGACGCGCCGGTTGAACTTCATGCGCCCAACGCCGGAGAGGTCGTACCGCTCCGGATTGAAGAACAGGTTGTTGAAGAGATTCTCCGCGGCGTCCTTCGTGGGAGGCTCGCCGGGACGCATCATGCGGTAGATCTCGACGAGCGCCTCGAGGCGCGTCTTCGTCGGATCGATCCGCAGGGTGTCCGAGATGTACGCGCCGCGATCGAGGTCGTTGACGTAAAGCGTCTTCACGTCCGTGATGCCGGCCTCGATCAGCTTCTCGACGCTCGCGGCGGTGAGGACTTCGTTCGCCTTGGCGAGGATCTCGCCGGTGTCGGTGCTCACCACGTCGTGCGCGAGGACCTTGCCGTAAATGTACTCACGCGGCACGCGCAGGCGCGTGACGCCGGCCTCCTCGAGCTGGCGGACGTGGCGCGCCGTGATGCGGCGGCTTTCCTCGACGATGACCTTGTCGCCGACGCGGATCTCGAACGTCGCCGTCTCGCCGCGCAGCCGCTGCGGGACGAGCTCCAAGGAGATCTCGTCCTTGCCCACGAAGAACGAGTTGGTGTCGAAGAACGTATCGAGGATCTCCGCCTCGCTCATGCCGAGCGCGCGCAGGATGATCGTCACCGGGAGCTTGCGCCGCCGATCGATTCTGGCGAAGACGCAATCCTTCGGATCGAACTCGAAGTCGAGCCACGAGCCGCGGTAGGGGATGATGCGCGCCGAGAACAGCAGCTTCCCCGAGGAGTGGGTCTTGCCGCGGTCGTGGTCGAAGAACACCCCGGGGCTGCGGTGCAGCTGGGAGACGATCACCCGCTCGGTGCCGTTCACGATGAACGTGCCGTTCTCCGTCATGAGCGGCAGCTCGCCGAGGTAGACCTCCTGCTCGCGCACGTCCTTGACGGGCTTCTTGGCGCCCGCGGCCTCTTTGTCGAGCACTACGAGCCGCACCTTGACGCGCAGGGGGGCCGCGTAGGTGAGCCCGCGCAGCTGGCATTCCTTGACGTCGAAGACCGGCTCGCCGAGCCGGTAACTTACGTACTCGAGCGACGCATTGCCCGAGTAGCTCGTGATGGGGAACACCGATCTGAACGCGGCATGCAGGCCGACGCCCGAGCGGCTCTCCTCCGGCACATCGGCCTGGAGGAAGGACCGATAGGAGTCGAGCTGGATGGCGAGGAGGTAGGGCACATCCAAGATCCCCGGCTGCTTGCCGAAGTTCTTGCGGATGCGCTTCTTCTCGGTGAAGGAATAGGCCATCGGGTCACCTCGAAACGGCAAAGCGCGGCACGCGACCGGCCCGGACGGCTGTAGCCTCCGGGTCGCCGCGCGCCGAGCGCACATAGCGAATGGTGGAGTGGATTGGGGATGCGCGCATTCTACCCCAATTCCCCACAGGACACGAGGGGGGCTCGCGCGTGCGAGAGCCCCGGAAGTCGGGAGCCGTGGCCCACCGGCTCACCAAGTGCTACTTGATCTCCACCTTCGCGCCGGCATCCTCGAGCTTCTTCTTCATGGCCTCCGAGTCGGCCTTGGAGACCGACTCCTTCACCGTGGAAGGCGCGCCTTCGACCAGGTCCTTCGCCTCCTTCAGGCCGAGGCCGGTCAGCTCGCGAATCACTTTGATGACGCTCACCTTCTTGTCCGCCGCGTACTCCTTCAGCGTGACGGTGAACTCGGTCTGCTCCTCCGCGGCAGGAGCAGCGGCGGCGGCGCCCGGAGCGGCCGCGAGAGCGACGGGGGCGGCGGCGGTGACGCCGAACTTCTTCTCCATGTCGGAGATGAGCTCGACCACCTCCATGACGCTCATGTTGGAGATTGCATCGAGAATTTCATCTTTCGTAGCAGCCATTGGGGTCTCCTTGGAATCGGTTGTCTAGGTTCGTATTCGGTCAGGCGGCGGGCGCCTCGAGCCGCTCGCGCACGGCCGAGAGCACTCGGGCGAGCTTGGCTGGGGGCTCCACGAGGGTGCGCACCAGCTTCTCGATCGGCGCCTTGAGGACGCCGAGAAGCATGGCGAGCGCCTGCTCGCGGGTGGGCAGGCTCGCCACCTTCTCCAGCTCCGTCCCGGGCAGCACCTGCCCGCCGAGCGAGAGAATCGTGGCGACGAGCTTGTCGCTCGTCTTCCCGAAGTCCCGGACCACGCGCGCCGCGGCGCCCGGATCCTCCTTCGAGAACGCGAGCACCAGCGGACCCTTGAGCGCAGGGCCGATCGCCTCGAACGAGGTACCGGCGATGGCGCGGCGCGCCAGCGTGTTCTTGACCACACGCATGTACACGCCCTTCGATCGCGCGGCGGACCTCAAGGCCGTCATCTGCGAGACCGTGAGCCCGCGATACTGGGCGGCGACCACCGAGTGCGCGTGCGTCGCGACCTCGGTCATCTCCGCCACGACCGCCTTCTTGTCTTCCAGTTTGAGGGGCATTGCCTCTCTCCAGGCCTTGAAGATCACATGGAACCCGGCCGATCCGGGCTCCCCCTTCTCGACGGCGACCTTCACGGACCCGAAGGGAGCACCCTTACGGCCGCAAGCGGCTCACCATCTGCGCAGGCGATCATTGAGAGGCCAATCCCTTGCGCAGAGGAGAGTATCCCCACCCGCCCGGGCCGCCTCGCCTGCGGTCTTCGATGCCGGCGCGCTGCAAACGCGCCGGACCGCGAAACTACTGTTGCCGCGGCTCTCGAGCGCTCAGGCGCTCAAGCTCGCGGTATCCACTGCGACGCCCGGCCCCATCGTCGAGGAGACCGAGACACGCTTCAAATACTGACCCTTGGCGGCCGAGGGCTTCGCCTTCTGCAGGTCCGCGACGAGGGCCAGCAGGTTGTCCTTGAGCGCCGCCACCTCGAAGCTCGCCCTGCCGATGGTGCAATGGACGATGCCGGCCTTGTCGACGCGGTATCGCACCTGTCCGGCCTTGGCGTTGCGCACCGCGCCCGCCACATCGGGGGTCACGGTGCCGACCTTCGGGTTCGGCATGAGTCCCCGGGGGCCGAGGATC
>JBOHZT010000087.1:0-10368 GCA_050738535.1 Steroidobacteraceae bacterium | reverse complement strand
GTCTTCGCCTCGGTCCTGCGCGATTCGCGCATCTGTTGGTTGTACATCGGGACGGCGATGCTCGCGAGGATCGCGACGATCACCACCACGATCATGAGCTCGGTCAGCGTGAACCCCGCCGCTCGAACCCCTGACACCATGCCTCGACTCCTCATGATCCGCGCTCCCTATCGCAGCTGGATCCAGGTCACGCGGTGACCCGTCCCATTGCTGGGGTTGATCTTCTGGCAGTTGCCGCCGAGCACGTCGCACTCCTGGACGCCCGTGTTGGTGCTCCCGGTGCCGGTGGTCGTCCCGCTCGTCTCGCCGCCCTGAGTCGTCTGGTAGACCAGGTAATACTGACCGTTCCCGGTGAGCACCGAGAACGGCGTGCCGGTCGCGTCGGTCGCGACACCCGCCGCACTCGCGTCGTTGTACAGCGGGAAGAAGTTATCGAACCCGCCGCCGTTCAGCACCGGCAGCGCATACGTGTATCCCGTCTCCGTCAGCGTATCGCAAGACAGCAGCGTGCTGTTGGGCGGTACCGTCGAGTTCACCACGAACGCGCCGTCGACCAGCACCGGATTGTAGATGATCTGCTCGGGCCCCTGAGAGGCCGTGCCCGGCAAGTTGAGGTACCAGCCGAATTGGTCGTTACTGCCGGTCGAGCACGCGGAGGTGCCTTGCCAGCACACGACGGCGTTCGCCGCAACGTCGCGATCGTTGTTGCCGGTGTTGACCGTGAACGTCTGCTCCTGCAGGTTGGATGGGGAGACGGTATAGGGTGAGGCGATCCCCGTGCTGCCCGCCGAGAGCGCCGCGTACTGCGGAGTCGATTTGGAATTCCAGTTGAGCAGCGCCCAGTCCCAAACGCCATACAACGACTGCGTGCCGCTCGCGTAGGTCGCGGAGCCGACGTTGCTGAAAGGCTGCTTCTCGCCGGTTCCGAACGCGATCATCAAGGTGGTCGCACCCGCCGGTGTCGCTCCGGTCGCGAGAACGAGCTGCGACGTGATGGGCTGTCCGGTGCTGGTCTTGAACAGCGGCGCGCTGGTGGTCGTCGTGCAGGCCGCGTCCAGACAGCGCTGGATACCCCATGACGAGGGATTGCTGCTCGTCAAATCGAAGCGCCAGACATCGCCGTTCAAATCCCCCGCGTACACGTAATCGGTGGTGTGGTCGCCGTCCAGATCGGCCGGCGTGACAGAGGCGATGCCGTTGCCGGTGCCCGCGGTGCCCGTGCTGAGATAGTAAATCGTCTTCGCCCCCGACGCGGGATCGATCGTCATGATGAAGATGCCCGCATCGCCGGAGCTGCTGCCGAACCCGTTGCCCCAGATGACGGCCCACTCATTCTCTCCGCTGCCGTTCAGCGCGTGCGTCCTGCGAATGACCGGGGTGCCGTACGTGTCGCCCAGATCCAGGCCGCAGTCGCTGACGTTCGTGCAGCTGATCGTCGCCGCGGACCATTCGCCGATCACGAGACTCGCGGCATTGGTTTCGCTGAAATTTGCCGGGCTGGTGACGTCGAGCGCATAGATGTCGGCGCCGCCGGCACCCAGACCCCCGACGAGCCAGGTATGCCACGCCCCGTCGTAGAACAGGTCCCCCGATCCGGGCGTCGCATCGACGGTGAAATTGTGGCCGTATTGCGTGTTCGAGAAGTCATCATCCGTCGTGACGGCATTGCTGTTCGTTGGGTCGATCCCGTGGATCGTGTCGACGACGGACTCGGTGGTTCCGCTGCCGGTCGTCAGGGTCGCGCCCGAGATGACGGCGCCCGGCATGTAGGCGAGCACCTCGTAGCCGTCGTTCGGGGCGGTCGTGTCGAACGTGCCGCCGCTCGTGTCCGCGCCGGCACGAAAGCCGTGCAGCAAGCCGTCGTTCGCGCCGACGTAAACGACGTGCTCCCGCGTCTCCTCCGCGGCGACGAATTGTGAATAGCTCTGTGCGCCCGTGGCGTTCTCGGCCGCCGTGGCGCTCGGGTTCAGGCTGTCCGACCAGGTGGCACTATAGGCGGAGGAAGGCGCTCCCACCCAAGTGGGGCTCGAGTCCACGACGTCGCCGAGCACTTCGTCGCGCGCACGCAGGCACGACAGGGACGACACCACGGGACACGTCGCGCTGGAGTCGACCTCGTTCGTACGGTCACCGCGCAGGTAGTCCAGGCGATAGGCGGTCTCGGTGGAGTCCGTCGCATCGAGCGCATTCTGCTGCGCCGTCGTCAGGTCCGACCATTCGAAAGGGATCCCCTGCGTGCCGTTCCACGTCAGGACCACTCGGCTCGATGGCGATTCCGCCGTGAGGCCGGTGGCGCCCGTACTCGCGCAGCTCCCTCCCGTCAGCACACAGGAAGCGTCCCAGGCGGGCGTGGTGGCAATCGTGAGCCCTCCGGAGGAGTCGGTGCCGAGCGCGTTCGCCGTCACCCGCCCCGTCCAGTTGTCCGGATCGTAATAGGCGAAATAGGCATACGTGCCCGTTTGTATCTGCGCCGATTGCTTCTGATTCACTCCCGCGGAGCTCGCCGAGACCGAGTTGGGCTCGGCCTTGAAGCACAAGATCTCGTGGATATTGGTGCTGCCGCCCGTCGAGCCGGCGAAACCGAAGCGAAAACTGCTCGGAAGCGAGCCGTTCGACGCGGTGATGCTCTGATTCGTGAGGACCTGCTGTGTCGCTCCGCCGTCGATGCTGTAAGAGAGGCTAAGCAGCCCATCCTGCGTGATCTTGAGGTCGTAGGTAATGGGCGTGGCCTTGGCGCGGGTGCTCGCGCTCTCGTTCGCGATCTTGGTCGACGATGGTAGAACCACGTACGCATTGGGAATGGCCTGGTAATCCATCACCGGCGTCGTCGTCTCCCTCGGGCTCGACGCATCCGAATAATCCCAAAGACGACCTGTTTGGCAAGTATTGTGAACTGCAGCAGCGGCCTGCGTCGCCGAGAGCGAGTTCGGATATTGCGCCGGATAGGTGTTGGTGAGCCATTTCCAGGAGATGCTCCCCGCGCCGCGCAGTCCAATCCGATTGGGCTGATAGCCGTCGCCGCTCGCCGTGTTATCGCCCTGGTTGAGGAAATTGCCGTACTCGTCAATTCCGAGGCCGATGTAGCCACCCACGATGCCGTCATAGCCCCGGACGGACCCGTCCGACCGCGTCGTGGAATCGTAATTGCCCGTCTCGTCCGTGCACGTATATCCAAGGCTGCCACCGAAGGCGCCGAAGTCGTCCGGGTAGGTCGTGAACGGAACGCTGCCATCCATCAGGAAGAAGCTGATCCCATCGGCGCCGTCGCTGTCGCCGCCACCCGAGTCGCCGTGGTAAGTCACCGTCTCGAATTGAATGTGAATACCCGATCCGGTGGGGAAAGTGTCCGCCGAGATGATCGCGCCGTTCTCTTGATGCCCGTACGGATAGCCGTTCGTGAAGCGCAAGGCACCCTGTGTGACTGGATCCGGCTTCTGCGTCGCTATCGAGGCGGGCGCGCTGCTCGATCCGAGATATCCGTCGGCGCCGCCGACCAGGTATTGGTCGCCGTCCGTCCGCTGCGAGTAATAGTCCTTCAGCACGGTCGTGCAGGCCGGCACCGATCCCGGGCTCGTCGTCGACGTGCTGGTGCCGGCGGTGAGGCATGCGCCGTTGAAGAAATACCAGTCGTTGGTCGTCGTGGCGCCCGTGAAGTTCTCGCTGACGGGCGCCTGTGCGCGGGCAGCGGCACCCAAGAACGCCGCGAGCGCAACAAAGGCGATCGTATGGAAAGTTCTTGCGCTCATCAGTGACCTCCTAGGTGGGGCTCCTGACCCCGGATGAGACTTCGTAAGTACTCTCCACGACCGACACGGCCTGATCGGTGCCGCCGTATCCGACGGCATCGATTTGGTAGCAGTACGCGTTCAGGTTGTCCTTGCAGGTGCCGAGATAGGAGATGTAGAAGCTCGGGGGCTGCGCGTACGTGCCCGCCGACGGGGTCGCGCTCACGACCATGCCCGGAGGCGTGTACGTAACGCCCACCTCGGCGCCGTTGATCTTCCACGGAACGGTTGCGACCGACGCGGAATCGACGGACTGGGGCAGTTTGTTGGAGCAGACTTGCACGCTGCTCAACTCCGTGTTCGCATCGATCACGCTGTTGCAGATAGCCGTGACGCCGGTGTCGTAGCTGCTCGTCAGCCACCATTCCGCGTACTCCTGCGCTTCTTCCGCCGCATGCGTGGCACGCTCCTTTTCGCGGAAGTTGCCGGCGATCTTCTCCTGCACGCCGAAGCTACGGAACATGCTCACGGCGATGATGGTGATGATGAGGAGCAGGAGCAGGCTCGAGATGAGCACCAGCCCAGCTTGCCGGGACCTGTGCGATCGCAGCGCTCTCATGTGCTCGCTCCGATCCTGCTCATCACGCCGACGACGCTCTCGATGTAATTGGTCGTGGGCCGTCCCGGCTGTTGCGCCGCGAGCGGATTGGTGAACGTCAGGCGCACCTTCACGGAAGTCACGTTCTGCCAGTCGTTCTTCGCGGTAACCTCCGCCGCGGTGAGATAGGTGTCCACGTTGTCGTCGACGCCCGTGGTGGCCACGCCGTACCAGATCTGCAGGTCCTTGATGCCGCTGACCAACGGGACAGGTGCCGCTACAGCCCCGTTGGTGCTGAGCGTGCAGTCGAGGTTGCCCTGAGCGTCAACGCTGAAGGTGTTGACGTACGTCACGTCCGCGCCGGTCTTATTCGTGCCGCCCGCGCAGTTGAGGATGGTGTCGTCGCTCGCGGTCCTGAAGCGCACGGAGATCGAGTCCCCTGGCGCGCCGCCCCCGGAAGTTCCCGTGATGGATTGGCCCGCCGTGGGGAACTGGCCGGGCACGACGGGCAGCGCCGTAACGAGCTCATTGGTGGTTGGATCGGGGAAGTACCCCGCCGCCTGGATCACATCGGTGGCGAGAATCATCGCGAGCCGCTCGTTGTCCTGTAGCGTGGCGAGCGCGGTCTGCGCGGTGTACGTGTTGCGGGTGCTCTGCACGATCGTCAGCAGTCCCCCGAGCAGGAACAGCGCGATTGCCATCGCGACGAGCAGCTCGATCAGGCTGTACCCCGCGGAACGGCGGCTGCGTCGGCTGGCAGGCAGGCGGCTCACGGTCAAGGCTCCACGTACAGGGTGTAGGTCGGCGTGCGGAACGCCGCGGTCGTGCCGCTCGCGGTATTGGTTGCGTCCGTGCTCGCTTCCTGCGAGTTGATCGCCACCGCGTTCTCGGACCAACCGATCTTGATGGTGCAGCTGATCGGCGCCGTCACGGTCTCGCAGTTGATCGCGGCCGTCGGGTTCGGCAGCAGCTGGTTGAGCGCGGCCACCCACTGCTGGAAATCGTATGCGGCCATCACGCTCGCGCTGCAGGGCGCCGATCCGGCCGATGTGCAGTCCGCCGTCGCGGCGAGCGACGACACGTCGATCGTGGTGCCGCTGACGTTGACCGTCGCCGGGGGAGTCGCGGACCAGTAGTCGCGATCCGCATGCATCGCGGCCGCAAGACTCCCGGCCTCGATGGCGGCGAGCGAGCGCATGCTCGCGCTGCTGGTGCTCGAGAGCGCGAGCGCCTGCATCTTGGCGATGCCGAGCAGTCCCACCGCGATGACGACGAGCGCCACCATCACCTCGACGAGGCTGAATCCCCGCGACCGAGCCGGTGGGCGCGGCGGCATCAGGCGCGTCCGCGAGCGCGGCGAGCTGGGGCGCGCCAGAATCATGTGCAGCCCGTCGGATCGGTCGAATGCGTCTGCACGGACAGCATGCCGACCACGGTGATGGACAGGCAGCGCGCCCAGGTGGAGCTGCCGGTCTTGTCGTGGAGCGTGAGCGTGTCGCCGCCGTTCGGCAGATCGAGCGCGAATCCCTCCCGGTTGAACGTGACGGCGCCCAGGGCGGGAGCCGCTTCGAAAGTATCGGTGCCCGCGAAGGTCCGCTCGACCCGCAGCACGGTGTCACCGGTATCGACCGTCTGGTCGTCCTTGATATCGGAGAAGACGATCCAGCCGTCCTGCCAGTCGGAATCGTTTAGCGCGCAGCTGGCGCCATCCGCGGAGACGCACGCCGTGACCGTCTGCCCTTCCTTGATCGCCTCGGCACGCGCGAACTCGAGATCGCCCAGCAGGCCGTTCGCCTCGCTCGAGATCCGGTACGAGTTGTTGATGTACTGGTAGGAGGGCACGCCGATCGCCATCAGGATCGCGACGATCGCGATGACGGCGAGCAGCTCGAGGAGCGTGACGCCGGCCGCGCGCCGGAGCACTCGCGCACAGGGAAATGCTCGCGCACGCGGAAACGCGGCCGCGCCCGCGGTTCGCGGGGCTTGCGGCAAGGGACAGCGGCGATCGTGCTGCACTCGATTCATGGGCGGGAACCGTAGGCGGTGAAGCTTGCTGGAATCTGACGATGGCGGGCGTTGCGGCGCCGCGCAGAAGCGGCAAGCGCGGAATGCGACGCCGTTCGCAGTTTCGCGAGGAATGGCGGCGCCGAGCGCCTGTCGTTATGTGGCGAGGGCCGCTGGGAACCGCACCCGTACCCGGGTGCCGACTCCGCCCGCACCGGCGTCGAGGATGACCTGCGCATCGTGCAGTCGCGCAATCTCCTCGACGATCGCGAGCCCGAGGCCGCATCCGCGGCCCGCGGTGCCTGGTATCCGATAGAACCTCTGGCGCACGCGCGCCCGCTCGGACTCCGGAATGCCGGGTCCGTCGTCCTCGACCTCGAGGAACGGCTCCTCGCCCTCTCCGGCGACGCCGCAGCGCGCCGTGACGTGGCCGCCCGCCGCGGTGTGGGCGAGCGCGTTGTCCACCAGGTTCCCGAGCAAGTCCTCGAGCAACCGCGGATTGCCGCTCACCCCCACGGGCTGCACGTCCGCGCCGAGATCGTGTCCGCTCGCGGCGGCACGGTTCACGTTGAGCTCGACCACGCGGGCGACGAGGCCCTCGAGCCGAACGCTCTCGAACCGCTCCACCACGCTCACGGCCGGATCGGCTCGGGCCAGCGCGAGGAGCTGATTCGTCGAATGGGCGAAGCGGCTCATGCCCTCCTGCAGCAGGGCGAGCCGGTCGCGCACCGGTGCGGCAGCCGGCTCGCGCATGAGCAGCTCGAGATGCCCCATGAGCCCGGCGATCGGCGTGCGCAGCTGATGGGCCGTGTCCGCGACGAACTGGCGCTGCGACCGCGCCGCCTCGCGCAGCATGTCGAACAGCAGATTGAGCGTATCGACGAGCGGGCGTACCTCCGCGGGCACGTCCGCCGCCTGCAGCGGCTGCAACTCCCGGACCGAGCGCATCTCGATCTGGCGGCGCACGGCGAGCAGCGGCTTCAAGCCGAAGTGCACGGCGATCCAGGCGAGGAGCAGTGTCACGTCGACCTGGATGAAGTCCATGAGCCAGGTGCTCGCCAGGATGAAATGCGCGGGCCCGGCGCGCAGCGCTTCGGGCTCGGCCACGCTGATCGCCGCGATGCCGAGCCGTGTGGGCAACCGGTACGTCGCGACCCGGAGCTTGCGGCCCTCGATCTCGGTATCGGCATACGCGAGGCGCGCCGCGCCGGCGGGCGCCGGGAGCAAGCGCGGATCACCGGCGAGCAGCTGTCCGCGCGCGCCGCGAATCGAATACTGCAGGTCGCCACCCGCGGAACGAAAGTCCGTGCTCGGATCACTGCCCGCTGCCCTCACGCGGGCCGCGAGCGCACGCGCCGCATCCCCGAGCCGCTCGTCGTAGGCGCTGCTCACGATGAGCAGCGCCACCCGGTAGTTCATGAAGACGCCCGCGAGCGCCAGCGCGAACAGGGCCGGCAACAAGAAGAGCAGCAGTCGCCGGCGAATCGAGCTGGCGGAATCCGCTCCGCGGCTCATCCGGCATCACCCGCCGAGGCCCGCGGGCTCATCGAGGCGATAACCGAGGCCGCGCACGGTGCGAATGACCGCCGCCGTCCCCACCTTGGCCCGCACCCGGCTCACGTATACCTCGACCGCATTGGGTGTCACGGCCTGATCCCAGCCGGCGAAGGCCTGCTGCAGCCGCTCCTTGGAAACGATGCGGCCGGAATTGACCGCCAGGCATTCGAGTACGAGCCACTCGCGGGCGGTGAGCTCGACGGGCGCAGCGTCGATCCGCAGCTGGCGGCCGCCGATGTCGACGCACATCCTGCCGAGGCTCAGCTGGCCATTGGCGCTCAGGTTGGCGCGCCGGATCAATGCGCGGCAGCGGGCGGCCAGCTCCGCCTGCTCGAACGGCTTCGCCAGGAAATCATCCGCGCCGAGGTCCAGGGCCTCCACCTTCACGGTGAGGGCGTCGCGCGCGGTGAGGATCAGAATCGGCAGGCTCGAGCCCGTTCGCCGCAGGCGGCGCACGAGCGAGAGGCCATCGGCGCCGGGCAGACCGACATCCACCACGGTCAGATCGAAGTGCTCTGCCGCGAGCGCCGTCGAGGCCGCTTCGGCGCTCTGCGCGCGGTCCACGGCGAAGCCCGCCGCGCCGAGTCCGCAAGCGACCGCATCGGCGACCAGCGCGTCGTCCTCAACGATCAAGATCCGCATAGGAACAAATGCCGGCGTGGGTCCGACCTAATGTACCGGAGTCCCCATCCGAGAAAGGCGCCGACGGCCCAATTTGTCGATGTCAATCACATTTCCCTCGGGTATGATTTTCAAGCGATGCGCCTCAACTTCACGAAGATGCACGGGCTCGGCAACGACTTCATCGTCTTCGATGCTCGCCAGGACGAGCTGCCGGCCGCGGCGGCACTCCGCCGGCTCGCCGATCGCCACAGAGGCGTCGGCTTCGACCAGGCGCTCGTGCTCGAGCCTCCGCGCCAACCCGGCACGAGCGTCTTCTACCGCATCTTCAACGCCGACGGCGTCGAGGTGGAGCAGTGCGGCAACGGCGCGCGCTGCATCGCGGCGCTGCTCCACCGCCGAGGCCTCGCGCGACAGGGCGAGACGCTGCTGATGGACAGCCCCGCGGGCACGGTGCGCGCCCGCGTCCTCGCGCCGCAATCGATCTCGGTCGAGATGGGCGTTCCCTCGTTCGACCCGCGCTCGCTGCCGTTCGATGCGCCGCAGGACGCGCCGGCTCACGAGCTCGAAGTAGCGGGCGGGGTCGTGCAGATCGGCGCGGTCTGCATCGGCAACCCACACGCCGTGCTGACCGTCGGCGCGGTGGACGCCGCGCCCGTCGAGCGCCTGGGACCCGCCATCGAGAGCCACCCGCGCTTCCCCAAGCGCGTGAACGTCGGCTTCATGGAGATCGTCGATCGCGGACGGATCCGCCTCAGGGTCTACGAGCGCGGCGCCGGCGAGACGCTCGCGTGCGGCACGGGCGCCTGCGCAGCCGTCGCCGTCGGACGGCGCCGCGGACTGCTCGATCGGGAGGTCAGCGTGCACGCCCGGGGCGGCGAGTTGCGCGTAAACTGGCATGCACCGGGCGATCCAGTGTGGCTCACCGGCCCCGCTGAGGTGGCCTTCGAGGGCCACGTGGACCTGTAGCTAGCGACACATCACTCCAAACCAGAGGCTCTAGGGGACATGACCACACGAGAGGCGCGCGGACTGACCGCGGCACAGGCGGAAGAGGATTCCGTGGCCCGCTACCTGCAGCACAACCCGGAGTTCTTCGAGCACCATCTGCCCCTGCTGGCCCGGTTGCGGCTGCCGCACATGCGCGGCAGCTCGACCGTTTCGCTCATCGAGCGCCAGGTGGAAGTGCTGCGCGAGCGCGAGGGCGCGGCCGAGCAGAAGCTCGCCGAGTTCGTGAAGGTCGCGCGCTCGAACGACGCGGTGGCCGAGAAGATTCACCACTTCACGCGCCGGCTGCTGCGCGCCGGCAGCCGCGCCGCCCGGATCGCGGCGATCGACACGAGCCTGCGGGAGGACTTCGACGCCCTGCACGCGGTGCTCATCCTCATCGAGCCGGCGGACGAGGTTCCCGCCGAGCGCTTCGTCAGGAGCGTTCCCGAGCAGGACGCGAGCCTCAAGTCGTTCGAGTCGCTGTTCGCGAATGGCAAGCCGCGCTGCGGCCAGGCCCGCGACTCGCAGCGCGAGTTCCTCTTCGGCTCCGATGCCGAGGCCGTGAGCTCCGTGGCGCTGATTCCGCTCGAGGAGCCGGCCCGCGCAGGCGCGCCCCCGGGGGACAAGCACGCCGTGGGGCTGCTCGCGCTCGGCAGCGCCGATCGCGACCGGTTCCATCCGGGGATGAGCACCGAGTATCTCGGCCGGATCGGCGATCTCGTCACGGACGCCCTCGCGCGCCTTTGAAGCCCGCCTCCTGGGCCTTCGCACCCCGATGAGCCCGACCGCGCTCGAGTGGATTCAGCGCTTCCGGCGCTATCTCACGACGGAGCGGCGGCTCTCCGCGCACACCGACGCGAACTATGCGCTCGA
>JBOHZT010000086.1:0-10391 GCA_050738535.1 Steroidobacteraceae bacterium | reverse complement strand
ACCAGATCGACAGGCGCGTAGCTCAGTGGTAGAGCACCACCTTGACATGGTGGTGGTCGGTGGTTCGATCCCACTCGCGCCTACCAAGTTTGGCTCACATATTCAGTTGGTTGCGTATTGTTTTGGACGCGCTCGAATGAACGGCTGCGCAGCCGATCAGAATTTGACCGGCAATATCCTTAGATGTTGTCGAATGGCGACATAGATCGTCGTGTACTTCAGCGGCTCGCCGTGCGCGGAGACTGAAATCAGGCCCCAGCGCATCACTTCGTCGATGTCCTGCAGCGCGTCGGGGAGCATCCCGCCTCCCATGTCGCCGAGCTCACCCCGCGGCTATGGAAGCAGTGCTTCGCCGCGAACCCGCTGCGCTCAGCCTTGCATACCCTCGCCGCGTAGACCAGACGCCCCGGGCTTACCGGTTACGCCTGGCTGACCCATTATGTCGATGTACTCCCTCGACCGCTTTCAATTAAGACATTGAAAAACCAGCAAGGTTCGGGAGTTTTTCAACAAAATCTGCCCACTCCGGCCGTTGAGCGACGTCCGCTCTGGAGCAGCGAAACGATTGCCGGTCCGCGGAACGCCGCTTGGCGATCAAGGCATCCGGCAAATGAGTGGTCGCTATGCAAGTGAGCGAACGAACCGACGCCGTAGTCGTCCCAAATCGAACAAAATGCCGCCGACTAATGTGACGGTGATTATGCCCCAGGCGATCCCCAGGCCAATATTCAGCCCGTGCGTCACGGACATCATTTCGCCTGGCGGCACATTCACGACTTCAAAAGGCGGCCAGCGGCGCAGCAGGACGAGAAGGATGAGCAGCGCCGCCACTTTAACTCCGAGCGAGAGAGCCGCGCGGGCTCGCGTCGCCTCTGGCTTGAGTACGGGTGAGCGCGAGACTGTAGCCCGCGTAGATGTCGAGCTCCCGCGCTCGGCCGCAGGGATAGCCGCTCAGGCCCGCCGATCCCCAGACCCCGGCAAAGGCGGCCAAATAGGCCGTCCCGCGGTCGCGGATATGCAGGTCCGCCTGCACGGCCGGATGGCCGCAGGTCTCCGAGACGCCCCGATAGACATCATCTTGGGTGAGCGCCAGCGAGCCGCCCACGTTGACGGCCGCCGGGCAAGCGGCCGGCCACGTCGAGAACAAGCACGAGGCGGCGAGCGCCGCGAACCCGAGAGCGCGCATCGGGGCGCATCTTGCACGCTTTCCCACAGCCGGCGAATCTGCCGCCGCGCATTCCCTCTGCGCCCGAGTGGCCGATATCGCAACGAATTTCGCACTGATGAAATTGCGACGTCGGCGAACGGAAGCCGATCGAGCAATCTGCAGTGGCAGCGGTCAAGGCGCTTCGACCGACGCTTCCCCGTGTCTTGAAAATGGCGCACCTGCAGGAACCTTGTGCTACCTTGCGCCCGCACGTTCTTTACATCGCCGCAAAATATCATTTTTCTGCTATTATCAGCACACTACAGTGGTTCGTGCGCCATTTGACAGGTGGTCGGTCGCTCGATCCCACCCGCGCCCGCCATCTTCGTGTAAAGACCCATGCCCGTCGTGACCTTGCCCGATGGCGCCGAGCGCCGTTTCGACCGCCCCGTGACCGTGGACGAGGTCGCCGCGAGCATCGGGCCCTCCTTGCGCAAGGCGGCGCTCGCGGGCCGGGTCGACGGCGAGGTGGTCGATACCTCGTTCCTCATTCGGCAGGACGCGCGGCTCGCGATCCTCACGGACAAGGATCCGGAAGGGCTCGAGGTCATCCGCCACTCGACCGCGCACCTGCTCGCCCAGGCCGTCAAGCAGCTCTTTCCCGCGGCCCAGGTGACGATCGGGCCGGTGATCGAGGACGGCTTCTACTACGATTTCGCCTACGATCGGCCGTTCACACCGGAGGACATCGCGGCGATTGAGGCGCGCATGCGCGAGCTCGCCGCGCTCGATCAGAAGGTCACCCGCCGGGTGATGCCCCGCGAGGAGGCCGTCCGATTCTTCGAGGGGCAGGGCGAGCGCTACAAGGCCGAGATTATCGCGAGCATTCCGCCGGGAGAGGAGGTGAGCCTCTACGGGCAGGGTGATTGGGTGGACCTGTGCCGGGGGCCGCACGTGCCCTCGACGGGCAAGCTCAAGGCCTTCAGGCTCACCAAGATCGCGGGGGCCTACTGGCGCGGCGACTCGCGCAACGAAATGCTCCAGCGCATCTACGGCACCGCGTGGCCGGACAAGGCGCAGCTCGACGCCTATCTGCACCGGCTCGAGGAGGCCGAGAAGCGCGACCACCGACGCATCGGCCGCGAGCTCGATCTGTTCCACCTGCAGGAGGAGGCCCCCGGCGCGGTGTTCTGGCACCCGAAGGGGTGGACCGTCTTTCAGCAGCTCATTGCCCACATGCGGCAGCGGCAGCGCGAGGCCGGCTACCAGGAGGTGAATGCGCCGGAGCTGATGGACGTGAACCTCTGGCGGCAGTCCGGGCACCTCGAGAAGTTCGGCGAGAACATGTTCCTCACGCAGACGCCCGATGAGCGGGTGTATGCCATTAAGCCCATGAACTGTCCTGGGCACATCCAGATCTTCAAGCAAGGTCTCAAGAGTTATCGCGATCTGCCTGTCAGACTTGCAGAATTTGGCAAGGTCCATCGCTACGAGCCCTCCGGCGCACTGCATGGGCTCATGCGGGTCCGGGCATTCACGCAGGACGATGCGCACATCTTCGTCACCGAGGCGCAGATCACGGCGGAGGCGGTCGCCATCACGCGGCTGCTGCTCGACATCTACCGGGACTTCGGCTTCGACGACGTGCGGATCAAGTTCGCGGATCGGCCGCAGAAGCGGGTGGGAGAGGACGCCATCTGGGACCACGCCGAGGAGGCGCTCAAGGCGGCCACCCGGGCGGCTGGCATCGATTTCGTCTCGAACCCGGGGGAGGGCGCCTTCTACGGCCCCAAGCTCGAGTTCCACTTGCGCGATGCGATCGGTCGCGAGTGGCAGTGCGGCACCGTGCAGCTCGACTTCAACATGCCGGGGCGCCTCGGCGCCTTCTACGTCGACGAGCACAGCGAGAAGCGCACGCCGGTCATGCTGCACCGGGCGATCTTCGGCTCGCTGGAGCGCTTCTTCGCCATTCTCCTCGAGCACTATGCCGGCCGGCTGCCGGCCTGGCTCGCCCCGGTGCAGGCGGTTGTCATGACGATCACCGCAAACCAGGACGCCTACGCGGAGCGCGTCGCGGAAAAGCTTAGAATTCAGGGGTTTCGGGTCGAATCCGACTTGCGGAACGAAAAGGTCGGCTTTAAGATCCGCGAGCACACGTTGCAGCGTGTTCCGTATTTGTTGGTCGTGGGTGACAAGGAGGTCGCCGCGAATTCATTGGCAGTGCGTACCCGCAGCGGCAAGGACCTCGGCTCGATGTCCGCCGAGACGCTCGCAGAGCGTCTCCGCATCGAGATCGAGAGCCGCGGGCGCCGAACGTTGGAGGATTGACGCATCTCATCAGCAACAAAGCGCGTCCGGCGCAATGAGGAGATCACCTCGCAGCAGCTGCGGGTGATTGGGCCGGACGGAGCGCAGGCGGGGGTCATGTCCCGCTTCGACGCGCTCCAAATGGCAACGACCGCTGAGCTGGATCTCGTCGAGGTATCGCCGACCGCCGAACCGCCGGTCGTGCGGATCATGGATTACGGCAAGTTCCTCTTCGAGCAGAGCAAGAAGGCTCATTCGGCGAAGCGCAAGCAAAAGCAGATACAGGTCAAGGAAGTGAAGTTCCGGCCTGGAACGGAAGAGGCGGACTACCAGGTGAAGCTCCGCAATCTCCTGCGCTTTCTTTCGGAAGGCGACAAGGCCAAGGTGACCTTGAGGTTCCGCGGCCGTGAGATGGCGCACCAGGACATCGGACGCAAGCTCCTCGCGCGGGTCTCGACCGATCTCGCTCCCTACAGCGTGGTCGAGCAGAACCCGATGATGGAGGGCAGGCAGATGGTGATGATGTTCTCACCTAAGAAGAAGTAACAGCTCCAAGCCTTTGAGGTAATTGGAGTTGTTCGCCCGCAGCCGGCGCGCGAGCGCAGGGCGACCGGGCTATCATGAGAAGTTGAGGAGAATTTAGATCATGCCCAAGTTGAAAACCAACCGGGCCGCGGCCAAGCGTTTTCGCAAGACGGCGAAGAGCTTCAAGAGCTATTCGTCCGGCCGCCGCCACAATCTCGGCCACAAGGATCGCAAGCGCAAGCGTCATTTGCGCTCCGGCGGCAGCAGCCTCGTGCACGAGTCGGATCAGGGCCGCCTGATCCAGCTGCTTCCGCATCACAAGTAAGTAGATCCTGTAGCGCCGCGGGCCCCTTGCGGGGGGACCGCGCACGGAGAATTCCATGGCACGAGTCAAGCGTGGCGTGACGGCCGGGCGCCGTCACAAGAAGATTTTGGGCAAGGCAAAGGGCTACTACAACGCCCGGCGCAAGATCTATCGGGCGGCAAAGCAAGCCGTCATCAAGGCCGGCCAGTATGCGTATCGCGATCGGCGCGCCAAGAAGCGCGAGTTCCGCGCGCTGTGGATCGCGCGCATCAACGCGGCGGCCCGCGGTTACGGTCTTTCCTACAGCCGGATGATTCATGGCCTCGAGATGGCCGGCGTCGCGATCGATCGCAAGATGCTCGCGGATCTCGCGGTGAACGATGCGGCGGCCTTCGGTGTGATCGCCGAGCAAGCGAAGACGGCGCTCGGCGCGGCCTGAGCGCCGCAATGCCCGCCGTAGCGCCGAACCTGAGCGACCTCGATCGGCTCCTCGCGCAGGCGCAGCGGGAGATCGCCGCGAGCGGTGCACTCAACGCGCTCGAGGAGGCGCGCGTGCGCTGGCTCGGGCGCAAGGGCGTGCTCACGGAGCTGCTGAAGACGCTCGGCACCCTGTCCGCGTCCGAGCGGCCGGCCGCCGGGCAGCGCATCAATGCGGCGAAGGCGCAGTTCCTGGCGGCGCTCGCGGCGCGCCGCGGCGCGCTCGAGGCGCTCGAAGTCGAGCACGAGCTCGCCGAGGGACGCATCGACGTGACGCTTCCCGGGCGCGGCGAAGCGCGGGGCGGCTTGCACCCGATCACCCTCACCCGCAGGCGGATCGAGACGCTCTTCCGCGGCGCCGGGTTCGACGTGGCGCAGGGCCCGGAGGTCGAGGACGATTTTCACAACTTCGAGGCGCTCAACATCCCGCCGGATCATCCGGCGCGCGCGATGCACGACACGTTCTACTTCGGGGATGGCAGGCTCCTGCGCACCCATACCTCGCCGGTGCAGATCCGCGCGTTGCTCGAGCGCGGGGCGCCGCTCGCGGTGATCGCGCCAGGGCGCGTCTATCGGTGCGACTCGGACATCACGCACTCGCCGATGTTCCATCAGGTCGAGGGACTGGTCGTCGCGCAGGACGTGAGCTTCGCGAGCCTCAAGGCGATTCTGCATGGATTCGTGGAGGCCTTCTTCGAGCATTCGCTCGGGATGCGGTTGCGGCCTTCTTATTTCCCGTTCACGGAGCCCTCCGTGGAAGCGGACATGTCGTGCGTGTTCTGCCTCGGCAAGGGATGCCGGGTCTGCAAGCAGACCGGCTGGCTCGAGATCGGCGGGTGCGGCATGGTGCATCCGAATGTGCTCTCTTCGACCGGAGTCGATCCGGAGCGTTACACGGGATACGCATTCGGCATGGGAATCGATCGGCTCGCGATGCTCCGCTACGGTGTGAGCGACCTGCGGCTGTTCTTCGAGAGCGACCTGCGGTTCCTGCGGCAATTCCGGACTTTCTAGGCTTATGCGAGTCTCCTACCAGTGGCTCGGCGAGTGGGTGCCCATCCCCTGGGATGCGCGCGAGCTCGGCGAGCGCCTCACCATGGCGGGCTTCGAAGTCGAGGCGGTCGCGCTGGCTGCGCCGGCATTCACGGGCGTCGTGGTGGCCGAGATCCTCGAGACGGCGCCGCACCCGAAGGCCGACAAGCTGCGCGTCTGCCGGGTTTCAACCGGCAGGGGCGAGCCCCGCCAAATCGTCTGCGGCGCGGCGAACGCCAGCGCCGGCCTGCTGAGCGCGCTTGCGGAGCCCGGCGCCGTGCTGCCGGGAGGCGTGCGGATCGAGACGACGAAGCTTCGCGGCATCGAATCGCAGGGCATGCTGTGCTCGGGCAAGGAGCTCGGCCTCGACGAGGCGAGCGCGGGCATCCTCGAGCTGCCGCCGGATGCGCCGGCCGGCGTGCCGCTGCGCGAGTACCTCGCGCTCGACGATGCGGTGCTCGAGATCAACGTCACCGCGAATCGCGGGGATGCGCAGTCGATCCTCGGCATCGCGCGCGAGGTGGCCGCGCTCGGCGGACGGCCGCTCGCCGGCCCCGCGATCGATGCGGTCGCCGCGCACACCACGGGCGCGATCGCGGTGTACCTCGATGCCGCGGCGGCCTGCCCGAAGTTCGCGGGCCGCGTCATTCGCGGCGTGAACAACCACGCGCCGACACCGTGCTGGATGCGCGAGCGTCTGCGGCGCGCCGGATTACGGTCCTTGAGTGCCGTCGTCGACGTCACGAACTACGTGATGCTCGAGCTCGGACAGCCGATGCATGCGTACGATGTCGCGCACCTTCGCGGGGATGTGCGAGCGAGGCTGGCGAGTGCGGGGGAGTCGATTCAGCTCCTCGACGGCCGCACGGTCGCGCTCGAACCGGACATGCTCGTCATTGCCGACGCGCAGGGCGCGATCGGCATTGCAGGAATCATGGGCGGCAAGCGCGCGGCGGTGAGCGCGGCGACGGTCGACGTGTTTCTCGAATCCGCCTATTTCTCGCCGGAAGCCATCGCAGGCCGGCCTCGCCGGCTCGCCTCGCAGTCGGAGGCGAGCCAGCGCTTCGAGCGCGGCGTCGATCCGGCTCGGCAGGAGCGAGCGCTCGAGCGCGCCACTCGGCTCGTACTCGACATCGCCGGTGGTTCGGCAGGCGCCGTGAGTGTCGACGTATCCGAAGAGCATCTGCCGCGACGGCTTCCCGTGCGGCTGCGTGAGCGGCAGATCCCGCGGCTGCTGGGGGCCGCGGTCGATCCGCGGCGCGTCGAGGCGATCCTCGGGTCGCTTGAGATGAGCGTCGGACGGGCTGCGGAAGGTTGGAGCGTCACACCGCCTTCGTTCCGATTCGATATCCGCCTCGAGGCCGATCTCATCGAGGAGATCGCGCGCATCGAGGGATACGACGCCTTTGCGGAGCACGATGCGCAGGTGGCGCAGCGCTTCAGCGCGCTTCCCGTCGCGAGCTCCGCCGACGGACGGGCCCTCGAGTGCCTCGCCGCGCGCGGCTATCACGAGGCCATCACGTACGCTTTCGTCGATCCGGGACTGCAGGCGCGCCTGTTTCCCGATCGGGAGGCGTTGGCACTCTCGAATCCCATTGCGAGCGATCTCGCTGTCATGCGCGTCTCGCTGTGGCCGGGCCTGCTGCGCGCGGCCCTCGACAACGAGCGCCGCCAGCAGGACCGCGTGCGGCTCTTCGAGCGCGGCGCGCGCTTCGCGATGGACTCTGGGCGTCTCGAGGAGATCGACACCCTCGCCGGGCTCGCGCTCGGTCCGCGGCTGCCGGAGCAATGGGGAGCGGCAGACGAGGCGCGCTGCGCGGTGGATTTCTTCGACGTGAAGGCTGACGTGGAGTCGCTTCTCGCCGGCACCGGCGAGGAAAACGCATTCAGGTTCGAGGCGGCCTCGATCTCATGCCTGCACCCCGGCCGCACGGCGCAGATCCTGTGCGCGAACGGCGAGCGAAGCGTCGTCGTCGGTGCGATCGGCGAACTGCATCCGCGGCTCACGCGCGAGCTCGGATTCACAGGCACGCCCGTGCTCTTCGAGCTCGATTTCCACGCGGCGCTGCAGGTGCAATGGCCGCGCGCGCGCGGGGTTTCCCGCTTCCCGCAGGTTCGGCGCGACATCGCCGTCATCGTGGACGAGGCCGTCACTTTAAGTGCCGTTCGCGAGCGTGTAACCTTGGCGGCGTCGAGCACCCTTCGGGAAATCCGCGTATTCGACATATATCGGGGGTCTGGCATAGAAGAAGGTAGAAAAAGCATCGCCTTAGGCTTGATTTTTCACGATTTATCTCGCACTCTGACGGACGAGGATGTGGACAGGGTGGTGGCGTCTGTCGTGGCGGACTTGGGCGCCAGCCTCGGCGCGAGACTACGAGAATGACGGCAATGACGGCTCTCACGAAGGCTGAAATGGCGGAGGCCCTCTTCAACCAGCTCGGTCTCAACAAGCGCGAGGCCCGCGAGCTGGTCGATCTGTTCTTCGAGGAGGTGCGCTCCGCGCTCTCGAGCGGCGAGCAGGTCAAGCTCTCCGGCTTCGGCAATTTCGACCTGCGCGACAAGAACCAGCGGCCCGGCCGCAACCCGAAGACCGGCCAGGAGATCCCGATCAGCGCCCGGCGCGTGGTGACGTTCCGGCCGGGCCAGAAATTGAAGGCACGGGTCGAGGCGTATGTTGGAGCCAAAGAATAACGACACGCTCCCGCAGATTCCGGGAAAGCGCTACTTCACCATCGGCGAGGTGAGCGAGCTGTGCGGCGTGAAGCCGCATGTGCTGCGCTACTGGGAGCAGGAGTTCCCGCAGCTGAAGCCGGTGAAGCGCCGCGGCAATCGGCGCTACTACCAGCGCCAGGACGTGATGGTGATCCGCCAGATCCGCAGCCTCCTCTACGATCAGGGCTTCACGATCGGCGGCGCGCGCAACAAGCTGACGGGCGAGGAGGCCCGCTCGGACGTGAGCCAGGCGCAGCAGATCGTGCGCCAGATGCGGCTCGAGCTCGAGGAGGTCCTGAAGCTGCTGCGGCGGTGAGGGCGCGGCAGCGGGCCGGCCGCGGCGAATCAGGGTATCATTCGCTCTCTCGGCAAGGCCGAGTCGCGCCGGTTCCCCACCGGCGCGGCAAGAGGGAGAAGCCGCGGACGGAATGATCCCCGGCGCGGTAGGCATCAAAGGACGATCGCGGATCGGAGCGTGGCGCAGTCTGGTAGCGCACTTGCATGGGGTGCAAGGGGTCCCGAGTTCAAATCTCGGCGCTCCGATCAAGGACTTACATGCAGGATTGAAATGGGTTGTACCCCCTTTTGTACCCACTTCTCCGATGAGCCTGCCACGGCGACCCATCCCGAAGCTGTGGGCTGCCCTCGGCGCCAGGACGATTGAGTGAGCCGTGTCTCGCAGCCGATCGGACCGGCGCAGTTCCCCCGGCGAATAACGGATCTCGTCGCCGCCGAGCTCACTGCAGATGAGCGCGTCGCACTGACGTGCGAGACGATTTTCGATGGTGCTCGGCGCTGGGATTGTTGGCCGCGGGTAAGGAGCCCTCGATGAGGGCTTCGAGCGCAAGGCAGGCGGAACGTCGGTGATCGGAACTCGGAGGGCGAGGGTGAGCCCGGACCGGCCGAGCTCGATAATGGGTGCCGCGGCAAGCGTGCGGGGAACAGCGTACTCGCCGAGACGGAGCGGTGGCGCGTTGCCGCCGTCAGCGCACTGGTCGCCGACGCTGACGTAGCCAGGCTTCGATCTCGCGCTGCGGCCAGCCGATCACACGATCGGTTATGGCGGTGGGCTCCGGGAAGTCAGCCCGCCGGCGTAATCGCCAGAACGTCGGCTTGCTGATCCGAAGCAGCCGGCACACGTCCTCGATCCGCAGGAGCTGCAGGGAGGCTGTTGGATCAAACGGGCGCCCGGCGTGTTGGCGCGTCGAAGCGCCGGACTTCGGTGGCACGGGGCGGCTTGCGGAGGCGGTTTCGCTGAGAACGACGGGGGTGGTTCTATCGCGTGCCTCGGCGGGGATGGCGAGCGTCGTGCGCGGCAGCTCGGGCGGTATGGCCATCGGCGGGCTCCTTTTCGCGCGGCGTCTCGGCGAGAGCGCCGGTCACGGCATCCTGCGCGGTCGCTATCGCAAGGTCTCGCGGCGTTTCGGGGGAGTTTGCGTGGATTGAGGGGAGGGCCCGGGGGCGCTTGCGCTCGCGTGGCGGGGGCGGGGTCTCGCATTTGAAGCTGCGACGATGCTTTTGCGACTTGGATTCACCCGCCTCGCACTGAACGGCTGCTCGCGAGACTCGGATTTACGTGGATGCGACGTCGACCCCGGGGGGTCCGCGGATGGCGGCCCAAGGGTGGACCTATTCGGAGTGGCGTCTGAGGAGGTTGGGGTGGGCGGGGAGCCCGTGTTCTTGAGCTACTGCGGACTGTAGACTTTCAGCGATGGACGGTCAGCCTCCCGTCATCCTTGAGCCGTACGATCCCGATTGGTCCGCCAGGTTCGAAGCGGAAAGGGCGGCGCTCGCGGAGGTGCTGCAGCCATGGCTCGCGGGCCCGATCGAGCACGTCGGGAGTACCGCGGTCTCAGGTCTTGCCGCCAAACCCATCCTCGACAT
>JBOHZT010000085.1:0-10492 GCA_050738535.1 Steroidobacteraceae bacterium | reverse complement strand
ACCGCGGCCATGTGCCGCTCGCGGTAGTACTGCGCGACCTCGGCCGTGGTCGGCGGCTTGCCCGAGCGGAAATATCTCGACATCGCCTCGTCGAAGGCATGAGCGCACGGGTCGCGCGGCGCACGGCTCGAGATGTTCGCGTGCGTGTGCACGTCGATCGCCACCAGCTGGTCGAGATTCAAATGAGGCTCGTACTTCGCCATCGCATCCACCCGGGGCTCGGCGCCGGTCGAACGTGTCCGGCGCGGCGATTATAGCGGCGAGATTGGTTATCATGGCCGCATCATCCGCGGCCGAGAGGTATCGAGATGGCGACCCTGAATCCCGAGAGCAAGATGAGCTCGGCCGGCGCGACCGCCTCCTCCGGCGCACCCGCGGCGGCTGCCGTGCCGCCCAATCCCGCCTATCTGCGTATCGCTACGGAGGAAGCCTTCGCCCCCCCCGAGCTGGTCCGCCTGTTCCGCAAGATACTGCAGGGCAGCGACGTCGATCCGGGATTCCGCAGCCTCATGGGCTTTTACATGGAAAGCCAGGCGGAGCGACCGCGATTCATCTTCAGCCGTCTGCAGGACCTCGGAGAGCTGCGCCTCGCGGACATGAAGGCGCGCGGGATCGACCGCCAGATCATCGCCGTCACGGCGCCCGGCCCGCAGATCCTGCCGAAGGACGAGGCCACCGCGCTCGCGACGCTCGCGAACGACCAGCTCGGGGAGGCATGCCGCAAGCACCCCGACCGCTTCACCGGCATGGCTGCCTGCGCGCCGCAGGACCCGGAGCGGGCCGCGAAGGAAATCGAGCGCGCCGTCACCAAGCTCGGCATGCGCGCCGTCATCATCAACTCGCACATCCAGGGCGAGTATCTCGACCACCCGAAGTTCTCCCCGGTGCTCGAGGCGGCGCAAGCGCTCGCAGTGCCGATCTACATCCACCCGAACACCCCGCCGCGCAACATGATCGGCCCGATGCTCGAGGCCGGCCTCGACGGGGCGATCTTCGGCTTCGGCGTGGAAACCGGCCTGCATGCGCTGCGTCTCATCACGAGCGGCACGCTCGACCGTTTCCCGAAGCTGCAGATCATCATCGGCCACATGGGCGAGGCCCTGCCCTTCTGGCTCTACCGGCTCGACTACATGCATGCGGCCGGCGTGCGCGCGGCGCGCTACGATTTCATGAAGCCGCTCGCCAAGGGCACCGTCTCGCGGTACCTGCGCGAGAACTTCTACATCACCAACTCGGGCGTCGCCTGGGAGCCGGCGATCAAGTTCACCCAGAACGTCATCGGCGTCGACCGGGTGCTCTACGCGATGGATTATCCCTACCAGTGCCCTGCGGAGGAGGTCCTCGCGCTCGACGCGATGGACATGCCGGCCGAGGACAAGAAGCGGTTCTTTCAGACGAACGCCGAGCGGGTCTTCAAACTGCGATGAGGGGAGCGCCCGGGCGGGCGCCGGCCGACCTCGCCCGCGCGGCGCGGACGCGCCTCAACCACCGCTGAGCTGCGCAGAGTCCTGCGCAGGATCCTCGCGCAGTCCGAGCAGGCGCGCCGCGAGCTTCACCGTCGAGCCTTGCGCGGCGACCGAGACGATCACCACCACGAAGACGATGTCGAACAGCCGCCGGCTCGCGGAGATCCCCGAGAGCAGCGGGATGATCGTGAGATAGATCGGCACGCCGCCGCGCAGCCCCGCCCAGGCGACGAAGAGCGTCTCCCGTCCCGTCCAGCGGAACGGCAGCAAGCACGCGGCGACACTGGCCGGTCGGGCGATCAATACGAGCACGCCGGTGAGCGCGAGGCCTGCGAGCAGCAGCGGCGGCAGCTGATGCGGCGTGACGAGCAGACCCAGCATGAGGAACAGCGCGTTCTGCGCGAGCCATCCCAGCGTGTCGAAGAAGCGCGTGACGGACTGGCCCGCGGGATGGTCGTAGAGGCCAACCATCATGCCCGCGAGATAGACGGCGAGAAAGCCGCTCGCCCCGGCGACTTGCGCGCCGCCGAACACCGTGAGCGTGCAGCCGAGCGCGAGCACGGGGAACGCCGACCGCGCGAGATCGAGCCAGCGGAACAGCCGCACCAGCAGCCACCCGCTCACGATGCCGATCACGAGCCCGCCGCCCATCTCGCGCAGGAACATCAGGAGCGCCGCACCGACGCCCATGCCGCCGGGGACTTTCAGCCATTCGATGAGCGCCAGCGTGAGGAACACGCTCATGGGATCGTTGAGGCCCGATTCCAGCTCGAGCGCCGCAACGACTCTCGAGGGCACCGCCAGGCGCGACAGCCGCAGGAGCACCGCGATCGCGGCCGCATCGGTGGGCGCAGTGGTCGCTCCGAGCAGCAAGCCGGCCGGCCAGGACGCCCCGAGCAAGAGCACCGTCGCCGCGCCGATGATGCCCGTGCTCACCGCCACGCCGGCCGTTGCCAGGGCTACCGAAGGCCAGAGCGCCTTGCGCAGCATGCTGCGCTCGGTACCGAGACCGCCCTGGAACAAGATGACCGCGAGCGCGATGCTGCCGATCAGGTAGGCGGAGGGGAAATCGGAGAACTCGATCCCTCCCGGACCATCGCTGCCGGCGAGCATGCCCACGCCGATGAGCGCGAGCAGCAGCGGTGTACCGACACGAGTCGAGGCAAAGCCTGCGAAGACCGCGAGCAGGCTCAGCACACCGGCGACCAGAATGATCTCGTTTCCGGTGCTCACCGGACTGCTCTTCGCTGCGCGGCCGCTCGCAGCGCTGCGTCTCGCGCGCTAGAGATGCGGCAGCCAGGCGTCGATCACGGCGCTGCGGCCCTCCTCCCGCACGGCGTGCAGGGCACGCTCGAGCGCCGGGTCGAGCTCGTCGGCCGTGTGCACCGTCTCGGCAAGCGCACCGCCGGCCGCCGCTGCAATGCCCGCGTAATCGGGCGGCGGCTCGAAGCTCACGTCGAGATCCTCCGTGCGGCTGCCGAAGCCTTCCGGATGCACGCCGAGCATCGAGAATTTCGGCGCGCGCCAGCCGCGGTTGTTGTAGACGACCTGCAGGAAGGGCGTGTGGTAGCGCCGCGCCATCCAGTGCACGGCCGACGGGACCGAGAACATGTAGGAGCCGTCGCCCGTGAGCGCCACGATCAAGTCATGCGGCCGCGCGAGCTTCGCGCCCACGGCGGCCCCGCCGCTCCAGCCAAGCGAGCCTGCGCCCTGCGTGTAGAGCGTCCCCGGGCGCACCCGGCCGGCATGGTTCGCGATGACATGGAAATTCGTGACGCCCTCGCTCAAGACGATCGCACGCTCGCCGATCGCATGGCGGACGCAAGCGGTGAGGTACTCCGGCGTCAATCCTTCGCTCGGGCGGCTCTCCAGACGCTCGAGCTCGCTGCACCGCTCCGCGTGCCGGCGGGCATAGTGCGCCGCGCGCTCCGCGACGGCCGCCGCGTCGATCGGCAGCGTATCGAGCTGCTGATTGATCTGCCGCAAGGCAAGGCCGGCATCCGCCCGATACATCTGCCGCGCGTGGATGTACCACAGCGGCATCTGCTCCTTGAGCGGATCGGTGTCGATGTGCAGGATGCGCGCGCTCGGGCTGGGATGATTGACGAGCGGGATCCAGGGCACGTCGCTGTCGATGACGAGGATCGTGTCGGCCTCGGCGAGCGCCTGGTTCTGGCGCCTCTCGTTCCACTGGCTGCCCTGATGGAGCGGATCGGTCGCGGGAAAATTGACGCAGCTCGGCACCGATTCGAGAACGCCGATGCCTAAGCGATGACACAGCCCCTGCAGCTCGAGGACGGCGCCCGGATTGCGCCCGACGTAGGTGGTGACGATCAGGGGGCGCCGGGCCGTCGCGAGCTTGCGGGCGATGTCCGCCGCCGCATCGGGCGCAAGCGCCGTGGGAGCGATCCTCGGCCATTCGGCGCGCTCGATGGCAACCGGCGCCACCTCGGCCTCGAGCACCTCGCGCGCGGCGGTGAGATAGACCGGGCCCTGCGGCTCGCTCGAGGCGAACTGGAGCGCCCGATGCACGATCTGCTTGGCGTTCGCGCCCATGCGGATCTCGTGCGCGTAGCGCACGTAGCCCCGCACGATCCCGCGCTGGTCGAACACGTCCTGGATCCAGTGAATGAACTCGTTGCGGCTTCCCTTCGCCTCGCCTTCCTGGGTGGCCGGCGACATGCCGGCGAGGATCAGCACCGGAGCGCGGCCCTTCGCGGCGTTGTGGAGCGCACCGCCGAGCTGCTGGGTTCCGCACTCGACGTGCACGAGCACCGCCTGCGCGCGGCCGCTCGCCTGCGCGTACCCGTGGGCGGCGCTCAAGGCCACCATCTCGTCCGGACAGGTGATGAGCCGCGGGAACGCGTCGCGGCGCCCGGACGCGCTCGCCTCCGCGAGCGTCTCGAGGAACGCGCTGTGATCGCTGCCGAGATTGGCAAAGACGCAGGTGACTCCGGCCTCGTGGAGCGCCTCGAGGATGGCGGTGCTAGTGGTGTACATTGTGAAGGATTCTAGGCACAGGCCGTGCCCGCCGCCAGAGCGCGAAAATCAATCCCGGCCGATGGCCTCGACGACGCTGCGCGCGTAGGGCTTCAAGCCCGACCACGTGATGAGCACCGCGAGCGGCCCGAGCACCGCCGCCGTGAGCGCGATCGACTGCCCGAGCTTGGCTTCCGAGCCGATCACGTGGTCGGTGACGGCACCCACGATGAGCGGTGCGAATCCGGAGCCGAAGGTGTTGAAAATGAAGAGGAACAGTGCCGTCACCTGGGCGCGCATCTCGTTCGGAGTGATGATCTGCAGGGCCGCGTTCTGCGCGCCGATCGAGAACGAGGCGATGAAGAAGCTCGCGCCGAGGCAGGCCAGCGAGAGCGTCGGAGTGGGCATCAGGGCGAATGCGATCTCGAACGGAATGGTGCCGATCAGCGTGTAGAGCGTGATGCGCAGGTTCGCATCGGCATAGCCTTTGCGCGTCAGCCACTCGGCGATCATGCTGCCGGGGATGAGGCCGATCGGGAACAGCACGAGCATCAGGACACCGACGATGTAGGCGTAGTGCGGGATCGTCCACCCGTAGGTACGCACGAAGAAGGTGGGCGCCCAATTCTGCACTCCAAACGCGACGATGTTGGAGCACGCGAGCCCAAGGAACATCGGGATATAGGTCGTCTTGTGCGCGGCGAGGAAACGCCCCACCTCGCGCAGCGGGATCGCCTTCTTTTTTGCGCGCGAGGCCGCAGCCGCCATGCGGCCGCGCCGCGCAGGCTCAATGATGGTCGTGAACAGCAGTGCGATCACGATCCCGGGAAGGCCCACGGCGAAGAACGTCGCCTGCCATGGATGCACCACGCCGAGCACCGCGATGTGGAAGTCCCCGTGATGCGTGACGTACTCGATGACCGCGCCGCCGATGATCGTCGCGATGCCGCTGCCCGCCACGAAGCCGAAATTGAGCGTCGCGATCGCGCGCGCGAGCTTCTCCTTCGGAAACATGTCCGTCATCATCGAGAAGGTCGCGGGACCATTGCAGGCCTCGCCCACCCCCACGCCGACGCGGGTGGCGAAGAAAGGCCAGAAGCTGCGCGCGAGGCCGCAGGCCGCCGTGAAGATGCTCCATATCCCGAGGCCCCAGCCGACGATGGCCCGGCGGCTGCGGCTATCGGCGAGCCGGGCGATCGGCAGCGCGAGAACCAGGTAGCAGATCAGGAAGGCCGGCCCCATGAGCAGGCCCATCATCGTGTCGGAAAGACGCAGATCGTGTTTGATCGGCTGCACCAGCAGCGCGATGACCCCGCGGTCCAGGAAATCGAGCATGAGCGCGACGGCGAAGATCGCGACGGCGTACCACGCCTGCGCCGGACTCGGCCAGGGCTGCTCGACCGTGCCCGGCGGTTCCGGCCCTGGCGCGCTCCCGGCAGGCTTCAGGGACTGAGATTCGGCAGTCGACATCGCTCTGTCCTGTCAACCGAGCGCCTCGGCCGGAACCCAGTTGCCGTGCACGCCGACGCGCAGCCTCAGCGGGATCTGGATTCGCGCGAGGGGACCGCGCTCGAGATGTGCGGCCTCCACGACGAACATCTCCGTGCGGCGCTCGTCGTGTCGGTCCACCAGGAATGCGAGGTAGCCCTCGTGGCCGGGCTGCCGCGAGGCAATGTGGACGTGCTCCTGGACCGTCGAGCGGCGGTCCATCGGCAGCCGGGTGAGCTTCCCGGTCTCGATCTCGAGGCGCAGGACCGTATTGAAGCCCGCGCCGACCGGCCCGGCGATGAGCGGCGGCCCGACGCCCGGATCGAAGGTCTGGTAGTAGCCGACGCAGTACGGCGCGAGCATGTCGCGGTCCGCGACGCGCGGCATGTCCCCGCCGGGCCCCAACGGGCGCTCTTCCCATTCCTCTCCCGGCTTGCCGAGATCGAACGTCCAGCGGACGAGCTGCCCCGCGAGGTCCTCCGGCCGCGCCTGCACGCCCGAGGCCTCCTGGATGAACGGGAAGGGATTGATGCGGCTGTAGCCGAAGTCGAGATGCACCCGGTTGCCCTCGGTGTGCGCGTTCATGAAGTGGTACGCCATGCACGCCGGCCCCCGGAACCAGCGCATGTCCTTGACGCTGCCCGCGCGCGGCATGATGCCCACCAGCGTCGGCTTCGAAGGCTCCCAGACCCAATGCACCCCGCCGGCCTTCAGGCGCGCGAGATCCGCGGTGGTCGGGAACACCGGGAAGATCACGTGCTCGCGGGTCGCCGCGAAGTCATGCATCATCGCGCAGTACGGGACCTCGAACCATTCCTCGCGCACCAGCTTGCCGTCGCGATCCGCGACGCAGAACGCCACGTCGCGCGAGGCGAGGCCGCCCGCCTCGTAGCCGAAGAACAGGAGCTCGCCCGTCTGCGGATCGAGTCGCGTGTGAGCCGTCATCGTCTGGCTCTTCAGGCGCCCCTCGTAATCCCACTCCCCGAGCGTCTCGAGTGTCGTGGGATCGAGCTCCATCGCGTGGCTGTCCTCCTTCAGCGCGAGCAGCCGCCCGCCGTGAAAGATGGGCGTCGTGTTGTAGACCGCGCGCGACTTGCCGCGCACGCTCGGGTCGTCCGTGTAGGGGTTGCGATACAGGCCGTGCAACGAGCGGCGCGCCGCGCGCTCGTTCAGCCAGCGCTCGGAGCGGATGTACCGCTGCACGAAATCCACGTGGCCGTCCGCGAAGCGCAGCAGACGCACCATGCCGTCGCCGCTGAGGTAAGTGTCGTGCCCCAGCATCGGCGGGAACTGCGGGTCGGGCACACTTTGATACCACGAGCCGCGGAGCTCGGCGGGAAGGGTGCCCTCCACGACGAGATCGAAGACCTCGCATTCGACGCGCGAGGGCTCGTTGTAGCCGGTGAAATCCATCATCTCCGGAAACGGCTGGCTCATGAGGCGTCACTCACTTCAAAGATGTGGATTACTCGGTGCCGCTCACCGACGGTTCTCGATGAGTCATCCGTGCGGCTTGCCGGTGACCGGGTGCGGAAAGTGGAACGGAACCACCGCCGTCTCCGGCCAGAAGGCCGTCGGGCCAGGCACGATCTCATCTGGGCCGCCCGGGTCCTCGGGGTAGGTCTTCGTGAAGAACGGCCCCTCGTAGGGCTTGCTGTGCGCCCAGCCCTGCTCGTAGTCGGCCTGCCAGGACAGACGGTAGTCGAGAATCTTCAGCTTCCACACGCCGCCTTCCCGCACGTACGTGTTCTCGTACACGCCGGCCTCCCACCACTGCAGCGGCAGCTGCGGGGCACGGTCGGGGTTGCTCTCGTGGCTGCCCGCCTGCATGAAGCAGCGGAAGCGTCCCTGCGCCGTGCGGCGATCGGGCGCCACGTCGACGATGTCCTGCAGCTGCAGGTGCTCCAGCATGAATCCGAAGACAGGCCCGTTCCGCCCGTGCGTGAAGGCGGTCCTGAACCGGTCGATGTAGAGCCGCCTCACGCCGCGCTCCTTGCCGCGAAAGACGCCGCCCATGAAGTGCACTTCCCCGTCCTGCGCGAACAGGTCGACGACTTCCCGGTACAGGCCCTTGTCCATGTAGTACCCGTACGCGAACTGCACGCGGCGGATCGCCTGCGTGTCCTCGAGGACGGCAACCTCACGGGTCAACCGCTCGACCTCGGACTTGAGAGCCTCGAACTCCTCGCTCGTGCTCACGCGCGCTCCTCAAGCTTTGGGGGCTGCGGCCACTCTACCAGATCGCCGCGAGCGCCCCTGCTTGGCTTAAACTGCGTCACTCGACCCGAAGCTCGACGAGGAAGTTCAGCGCATGCCAGGTCAACTCACCGGTGAAGTGGCGATCGTGACGGGCGCCGGACGCGGCTTCGGCAAGGCCATCGCGCTCGGGCTCGCGGGGGCGGGCGCGGCGGTGACGATCACCTCGCGCACCCGTGCGGAGCTCGACGCTGTCGCGACGGAGATCACGGCCGCAGGTGGCCGCGCGCTCGCCGTGGCAGGCGATGTCACGCGGCAAGAGGACGTGGAGCGCGTGGTCACCGCGACCGAAACGCAGCTCGGTCCCGTCGGGCTGCTCGTCAGCAACGCGGGCGTCCCCGGCCCGTTCGGACCGCTGTGGACGGTGGATCCGGACGCCTGGTGGGCCGCGCAGCAAGTCCATATCCGCGCACCTTTCCTCTATCTGCGCCGCGTGCTGCCCGGCATGACCGAGCGGCGGCACGGCCGGGTCATCATCGTCTCGGCCATCGCGAGCCGGCTCGTCGCGCCTTACCTTTCGGCGTACTGCGTCGGCAAGATCGCACAGACCCGCATCGCGGCCGAAGCCGCGGCCGAGATTCAGGGCACGGGCGTCGCCGTGTTCGCGATCGATCCGGGGTTCGTGTTCACGGGAATCGCGGCGGAGACGATGAACTCCCCGGACGCGCAGCGCTGGCTTCCGGGGATGGTGGCGCGCATCCGAGAGCGCCGGGACGCGCCCGGCAAGGATGCCGATCTCGCGCGCTGCGTGCGCCGCTGCCTCGATCTCGCCTCCGGTCGCTTCGATGCGCTCTGCGGACGCTACATGGAGCTCGACGACGACCTCGAGGCGCTGCGCCGCGAAGCGCTCGAAGCAGGGACGCGCCGATGACCGCCGAAAAGTCCGCCGACGCGGAGCCGCGGGAACTGCGGCGCAGGGTCGAGACGCTCGAGGCCGAGGTGGGCCGCCAGGCCGACATTCACGCGGTGCGGGCACTGCAGTTCAAGTACGGTTATTACATGGACAAGTGCCTGTTCGGCGAGATCGTCGACCTCTTCGCCGAGGATGCCGTGCTCTATTTCATGAACGGCATCTTCAGGGGCAAGGCGGGCGCGCGTCGGCTCTACGGGGGAGCCTCCGGCCTCGATGGCCCCGCGTACGGCATGCTGTTCGAGCACATCATCGCGCAGGACATCGTCGACGTGGCGCCCGATCGCCGCACGGCGCAGGGACGCTTCCGCTGCTTCCTGCAGGGTGGCGTGCACGAGAGCAAGCGCGATGCACCGCCGCGCATCCCCGCGCAGTTCCTGGAGGCCGGCATCTACGAGAACGAGTACGTGAAGGACGGCGGGATCTGGAAGATCCGGCGCTTCGACTACCGCATCGTCTACCAGGCGCGCCTCGAGGAGGGCTGGGCGCATTCCGAGCGCGAGCCGCTCATGGTCGCCGACTTCACCGCGACCTTCCCCGAGAATCCGCGCGGCCCGGACGAGCTGCGCCCTTCCCCGCCGGTGTGGCCCGAGACGTTCATCATGCCCTTCCACTACCCGCACCCGGTGACGGGGAAGCAGCGCTGAGCGCCCGGGCGCAAGTCTGGGTCAGGCGAGACGCCGGCGGCGGGCGGGCTCACACCTCCGCGGAATCGCGGCTGACCTGAGCCGCCGCGGGCAGCGGACGGCCGAGGCGGGCGGGCGGCGGCGCCGGACGACCGAGGATCATGTCCGACGCCTTCTCCGCGATCATGATCACGGGCGCGTTGGTGTTGCCACCGACGATGAGCGGCATCACCGAGGCATCGACGACGCGCAGCCCTGCGACTCCACGGACCTTGAGCTCCGCGTCGACGACGGCCTCGGAGCCGGTCCCCATCGCGCAGGTGCTCGTGGGGTGCATCGCCGTCGCGACGGACCTGCGCAGGTAAGCGTCGAGCTCCGCATCGCTCGCGGCGGCAGCTCCTGGAACGAGCTCCTGCTTCACGAGCCCTGCCGCCGGCGCAGTCGCGAAGAACTTGCGGGTGAACCTCACCATCTCGCGCAGCGTCTCCCGGTCCTGGGGCGCCTCGAGCAGATTGAAGAGAATGCGCGGCGGATCGTGCGGATCGGCCGACCGCAGCGTCACCCTGCCGCGGCTCTCGGGATGCAGCAGGACGTTCGCCATCGAGAACACGTGGCCGGCGCCTTTCCTCCATCCCGGGAACCAGGAGCGCGCCGCCATCGAGACCGGACTCACCAGGAACTGCACGTCCGCGCCGCGCGTCTGCGGCCTGACCCTGAGGAAGCCCTGCGCGCCGACCGGCAGGTCCGCGATCGGCCCGCTGCCGAGC
>JBOHZT010000084.1:0-10580 GCA_050738535.1 Steroidobacteraceae bacterium | reverse complement strand
CCTCGGAGCAGACCTCGATGCCTATTCCGCGGTGGGCATATTGAGGCCGGCCGTCGTCGTATCGGTCGCGGACCGCTCGACGCGCGTCTTCGTGAAAGGGATCGGGTTCGAGCCGATCGGCTGGGACGGCCTATCCTGGGCTCGCCGGGCGCGGGGCCATCAGTCCCTCGGACCGGCGCCGAAGAGCGCCGGCGACGTGGTGTCGCCCGGAGACGTGGTTTACGTCGCGACCGACGGCAAGCAGACTCAGCTCGCGCAGATTCCACGAGCCCAGGCCGCGCTCGTTGCGCTCGATCCGACCGACGGGGCGATCGCCGCGCTCGTCGGCGGCTTCGATTACTTCGCGAGCAAGTACAACCGGGCCGTCGACGCGAAGCGGCAGCCCGGCTCGGGGTTCAAGCCGTTCCTGTATTCGGCGGCGCTGGACGACGGATTCACGCCGGGCTCGATCCTGCTCGACGAGCCCATCGTGGTCGACAATCGGGGCATGGAGGCGGCCTGGAGGCCAGAGAACGACGGCGGGACATTCCAGGGTCCCATCCGCCTTCGCGAGGCGCTCGCGTGGTCGCGCAATCTCGCCTCGATCCGCCTGCTGCGGCGCGTCGGCATTGCGCAGGTCACGAGCTACGCGGCACGGTTCGGGTTCGATCCGCGGCAGCTGCCGCAGAATCTCACGCTCGCGCTCGGAACACTGCAAACCACTCCACTCCAGATGGCGGCCGCGTATGCGGTATTCGCGAACGGCGGCTTTCGCGTGGAGCCGTATTTCATCGAGCGGATCGTGGGACCGCACGGCAAGGTGATCTTCCAGGCGCAGCCGAAGATCGCCTGCCCCTCCTGCGAGACGAGCTCGAGCGCGCAGGCCGCGCGCGCCGAGCCGGCCGGCTCGCAGCCCACCGGCATTTCCGGACCCATGACGCCCGCGGCACTCGTTGCCGCGGCAGATGCGTCCAGAGGTGGGCGAGGTGCGCTGCCTGCCGCCCGTCTAGCGCCGCGCGTCATCAGTGCGCAGAACGATTACTTGATGACGAGCTTGCTGCAGAGCGTGATCACGGAGGGCACCGGCCAGCGCGCGCTCGCGCTGCATAGGGACGACATCGCCGGCAAGACGGGCACCACCAACCGGGGCCGCAATACGTGCGATGCGTGGTTCAACGGCTACACGGAGCATCTCGTCGCGACCGTATGGGTGGGTTACGATGACGAGCGTGCGCTCGGACCTGGCGAAGAGGGCGCCCACACGGCTCTGCCGATCTGGGTCTACTTCATGCAGAAGGCGCTGGAGGGAGTGCCGCAGGAGCGCCGCCCCATGCCCGACGGGCTGGTCACCCTGCGCATCTCGCCGACGACCGGACGCCTCGTGAGCGCCGAGAATCCCGACGGAATCCTGGAGACGTTCATGGCGAATCATCTACCAGTGGCCGGTCCCTCGAGCGAGACGGGGAACACGTCCGGCGGGACGCAGACGGCGGCCGGCGCCTCGCTATTCTGACCCATGCCCAAGCGGCGACCTCTGCGGAGCGATCATCTCCGGCGTGCGCTCGCGCAGGAAGCCGCTCGCGTCATGTCCGAGCATGGCATCCGCGATTTCCTCGCGGCGAAGCGCAAGGCTGCGGACCGGCTAGGCGTGACGGACAACGCCGTCCTGCCCAAGAACACGGAGATCGAGGCCGCGCTCGGCGAGTACCAGCGCCTCTTCGGAGGCGCCTCGCACGTCGAGTCGCTGCAGGCGCAGCGTCAGGCCGCGCTCGCGGCGATGCGCCGGCTCCGGGATTTCGAGCCGCGGTTGGTGGGACCGGTCCTCGCGGGAACGGCGACGGAGCATTCGGACGTGCAGCTGCACCTATTCGCCGACACTCCCGAGTCCGTGGCGCTGAGCTTGATGGACCAGGGCATCCGGCCGGATTTGACGGCGCGGCGCGTCAAGATGAACGCCGATCGCGTGCTCGAGTGTCCGGCGGTGCGGTTCGAGATCGACGATCAGGAGATCGAGGCGACGGTGTTTCCCACCGATGGCATTCGTCAGGCTCCGGTGAGTCCGGTCGACGGGCGCCCGATGCGCCGTGCCGACGTGGCGGAGCTGGAGGCATTGCTCGATCAGTGAGACCGGTCGCCGGCCGGGGGGAAGCACTCGTGCTGGACGGAGGCCGGCCGCGCGTTCCCGAGTGCAGCCTCGACGCGCGGCCCCGATGCACTCGGGCCGCGGATCAGCTGCGGCGGCCGATCTCCGCGTAATCCCGGCGCGTGGGGCCGGTGTAGAGCTGCCGTGGGCGGCCGATCCGCATGTGCGGATCGGAGATCATCTCCTGCCAATGGGCCACCCACCCGACGGTGCGCGCGATCGCGAACATCACGGTGAACATCGAGCGCGGGATGCCGATTGCGCTGTAGATGATGCCGCTGTAAAAATCGACGTTCGGGTAGAGCTTGCGCGAGACGAAGTACTCGTCCTTGAGCGCGATCTCCTCGAGCCGCAGCGCGAGCTCGAAGAGCGGATTGTCCGACCGGCCGAGCTTCGCGAGCACCTTGTAGCACATCTCGCGGATGATCTTTGCCCGCGGGTCGAAGTTCTTGTAGACCCGGTGGCCGAAGCCCATCAGCCGGAAGTGGCTCGACCGGTCCTTGGCGAGCCCCAGGAACTTCGGGATATTCTCCACGGTGCCGATCTGCTCGAGCATCGCGAGCACCGCCTCGTTCGCTCCGCCGTGCGCCGGCCCCCACAGGGCCGAAACCCCGGCCGAGATGGCGGCGTAGGGATTCGCGCCGGTGCTGCCGGCGAGCCGCACGGTCGAGGTGCTCGCGTTCTGCTCGTGATCGGCATGCAGGATGAAGAGCAGATCGAGCGCCTGGGCCGCCACGGGATCGACCTGGTAGGGCTCGCAGGGAACGGCGAAGAACATGTGCAGCAGATTGCTGCAATACTCGAGATCGTTGCGCGGATAGATGAACGGCTGTCCCACCGAATGCTTGTGCGCGGCCGCGGCGATGGTCGGCATCTTGGCGACGATGCGGTGCGCGAAGATCTCCCGGTGGCGCGGATTATAGATATCCATGGAGTCGTGGTAGAACGCCGACAGCGACGCCACCACGGCGGAAGCCATGGCCATGGGATGCGCGTTGTGATGGAAGCCGTTGAAGAACCGCAGCAGCGTCTCGTTGATCATCGTGTGATGCTGCAGGCTGCTCGTGAACTCCTCGAGCTGGCGCTGGCTCGGCAGCTCCCCGTAGAGCAGCAGGTAGCACACCTCGGTGAAGGTGCTCTTCTCGGCGAGCTGCTCGACGGGGTAGCCGCGGTAGAGCAGCACGCCCGCTTCCCCGTCGATGTAGCTGATCTTGCTCTCGCAAGCGGCCGTGACGCCGAAGCCCGGATCGTACGTGAAGAGGTCGTAGTCCTTGTAGATGGACGCTACGTCGAGAACGCTCGGACCGAGCGTGCCCTTGCGGACGGGGATTTCGGATTTCCTGCCTGTGGCCCGGTCGTCCAGCTCGAACTTGCTCTCGGTCATGTGATTGCGCTTCTGCGTCAGGCCCGCCACACACCCGATGTTGCGCGAGCGAAACCGAGGGTTACACGGTCTGCGGCCGGAATCAAGGAAAGCTTGCGCGAGCGCGCCTACAGCGGTCGCGGCACAGTCGCGGCGAGGCTCGCTGCAGTCGCGCTCCGCGCAGCGCGAGAAGCGCAACGCGGGCTAGTGCAACAGGCGCTGACCCAACGACGGCTTCAGCGTCCGCCGGCGAGGGCGCCGTACTTCTTGCGGAACTTGTCGACGCGGCCCGCGGTGTCGACGATCTTCTGCTTGCCGGTGTAGAACGGATGGCAGCTCGAGCAGACCTCGACGTGCAGATCGTGGCCGAGCGTCGAGCGCGTCTTGAACGTGTTTCCGCAGCTGCAGATGACGTTGATCTCTTGGTATTCGGGGTGAATGGACGCTTTCATGGGTCAGGCTCGGGATGAGTGGGGGACCGGGGCCGTCCTGCCGGACTCGAGGCAGCTCGCGAGGAGGGCAGCCCTGCCGGAAGGGCGCGGGAGTGTAACGGCGATCCGGCCGGCGCTCAAGTGCCGCCGCGGGATTCTCTCGGAGGTTGGCGACGTCTCGATGACGGTGCTCGAGCGGCGCCGTACCTGCCCATCAGGCGTCGCCAACTATCCACAGAAGCTGTGGATAAATCTGTGGACACCGCCGGCCTGCCCCGCTCGAAATCCGCGCCAGATTGCATTTCTGTCACGTTGGCTAAGAAATAACCACCCCATTTCAGCCTTTGTACTCAATAGCTTATGCCTGTCTCATCGAGCGACTTGGCCGATATAGCGCGTAATTGGCTCATTTACCGATAGCCCCGGCTGGGCCTGTGAATAACGAACGCGGTGCAGCGTAATTTCCACTCCGTGGAACGGAGTTGACAGCGCCCAGCTGCTGATGGCAAGCGCTCCCGGAAGCCGGCTCCGGGAGAAATTCGAGCAGCAAGTCGTTGAGAAACCTCGTCCCGAGCGGCGTGGGCCACCATCGCGTTCCGGCGTGCTCCACGAGCGCGCGGGCCTCGAGCCTCTCGAGCGTGGGCCTCACCCCCCCAAAGTCGAGCCCAGCTCGAGCCTCGAACGAGCCTGCCTCGAATCCCGAGATGAGCCGCAGCGCGTTCAGCATGAACTCGAAGGGCAGATCGCGCGGCTCGACCGCCCGGCGGCGTACGAAACCGAGCGGCGCGGCGAGATAGCGGCGCGGCTCGCGAGCCTTCACCGTCCGCACAATGCCTCCCACGGTGAGATCGGTGAGCTTGCCGTGCGCGCCCGCGCCGGCGCCGAGATAATCGCCGAAGGTCCAGTAGTTGAGGTTGTGCTCCGCGCGTCGTCCGCGGCGAGCATACGCGGAGACCTCGTAACGAGCGAAGCCGGCAGCGGCCATGCGCTCCGAGCAGGCCGCCAGCATCCCGGCGGCGGCATCCTCAGAGGGCAGCGCCGGAGGCGCCGCCGCGAACACGGTTCCCGGCTCGAGCGTCAGCTGGTAATGGGAGAGATGCGCGGGCTCGAGCGCGATGGCCTGCTCGACGTCACGAACAGCGCCGCGCTCGTCCTGACCCGGAATGGCGTACATCAGATCCAGATTGAAATTCTCGAGCCCCGCGGCATGCAGCTCTTCCGCCGCCCTGCAGGTCTCCTCGGGAGAATGGATGCGGCCGAGGGCGTTCAGACCCGCCGCATCGAACGTCTGCGCGCCGAGCGACACGCGATTGATGCCCGCGGATCGATACTCGCCGAAGCGTCCGCGCTCGATGGTGCCCGGATTGGCCTCGAGCGTGATCTCGATCGCCGCGACGAAACCGAAGACGGCTCTCGCAGTCTCGAGGATGCGTCCGAGCGAGGCGGGTGAGAACAGGCTCGGCGTGCCGCCGCCGAGAAACACGCTCGACAGTTTCCTGCCGCAGGCGTCCGGCGCCTGGTGCTCGAGGTCCGCGATGAGCGCCTCCACGTAGCGCACCTCGGGAAGCGCGTCCTTGAGGGTGTAGGAGTTGAAGTCACAATAGGGACACTTGCGCACGCACCACGGGAAATGCGCGTACAAGGCGAGCGGCGGCAGCACGAGAGCCACGAGCGATGCCTCGACTTCAGGTGCCGAGCTGCGACAGGAACGCCGCGAGGGCGTGCGTGCGATGGCTCACAGCGCGTTTCTCGGGGGGTTCGAGCTCGGCAGCGGTGCGATTGCCGTCGAGCGGCAGGAAGATCGGGTCGTAGCCGAAGCCGCCGCTGCCGCGCGGGGCAAGCGCGATGGACCCTTCCCAGCATCCCGCCCCGAGGATGGGATGGGGATCGTCCGGACTCGAGACGTACGCGATGACGCAGCGGTAGCGCGCGGTGCGACGCTCCGGTGGCATGCCCTCGAGCGCGCGGAGCAGCAGCGCGAGGTTCTCGCCATCGCTCGCCCGCTCGCCCGCATAACGCGCGGAGCGCACTCCGGGACGGCCCCCGAGCGCATCCACCTCGATGCCCGAATCATCGGCGATCGCCGGCAGCTGCGCGGCCCGCGAGGCGTGGCGCGCCTTGATGAGCGCGTTCGCCTCGAACGTCGTTCCTGTTTCAGGCGCCGACTCAATGCCGAGCCGGCCTTGCGCGACCAGGTCCCAGCCACGCGGGGCGAGCAGCGCCTCGAGCTCCCGCAATTTACCGGGATTGCCGCTCGCGATGACGACTCTCACCGGGCTCGCAGCGCACGCGCCTGCAGCGCGAACAGCTGCTCGATGCCATTCCTGGCGAGCTCGAGCAGCGCATCGAGCTCGTGGCGCCGGAAGGCGTGACCCTCGGCCGTCCCCTGGATCTCGATGAAAGCGCCGCCGTTGTTCATGACGACGTTCATGTCCGTCTCCGCCTCCGAGTCCTCGGCATAGTCGAGGTCGAGGACCGGGACGCCGCCCACGATGCCCACGGACACCGCGGCGACCTGTCCGTGCAGCGGAGATGCCGGAAGGGCTCCCCGTCTCACGAGGCGCTCGCAGCCCTCCGCGAGCGCGACGTATGCGCCCGTGATCGATGCCGTACGCGTGCCGCCGTCCGCCTGGAGCACGTCGCAATCGAGCGTGACGGTCCGCTCGCCGAGCGCCTGCAGATCGACGGCTGCGCGCAGCGAGCGGCCGATGAGCCGCTGGATCTCCTGCGTGCGGCCGGACTGCTTGCCGCGCGCCGCCTCGCGCGCCGACCGTGTGTGCGTCGAGCGCGGCAGCATGCCGTACTCCGCAGTGATCCAGCCCTTGCCTTTCCCGCGCAGGAACGGCGGCACGGAATCCTCGATGCTCGCGGTGCACAGCACCCGGGTGTCGCCGAACTCGGCGAGCACGGAGCCCTCCGCATGCTTGGTGTACCGGGGTGTGAGCCGGACGGCCCGCAGCTCCCCGGCCTCGCGGCCGCTCGGCCGAGCCCCGCTCACGCGCCCTGCCATCGCAGCGCCGCTGCCGAGGTGTTGTCGCTTCCGGCGCCGTTGCTCGCGACCGCGCCCTGCCCGATCGACGCGAGCGCCTCGCGCAGCGGCTTGCCGGGGGCGGTGAGACTCGCGAGGGCCTCGTCGGGCGCGCCGCTCCACAGCCCATCGGTGCACAGGAGGAGAACGTCGTCCGGCTCGAGGCAACAGCGCCGGCCGATGGACATATCCGGCATCACGGGATCGCCCCCGAGACAGCATTCCACGAAATTTCGCATGGGGTGAGTCTGTGCCTGCTCCGCGGTGATGAGGCCCTCACGATAGAGCAGTTCGACGTGGCTGTGGTCGCGGGTGCGCTCGAGCACCGCGCCGCTGCGCAGGTGGTAGATGCGGCTGTCGCCCACGTGCGCCCACCAGGCCGAGGACTGCTGCACCAGGCACACGGCGCAAGTGGCGCGCGGCCGCTGGTCGATCGGCCGGCGCAGCCCGATCCGCACGACCTCCTCGTGCGCCCGCCCGAGCGTCAGATGCAGGAAACCGAGCGGATCGAAGAGCGGGTGCGGGGTGTGCCAGAAAGCCGCGAGCAGTACCTGCCGAGTCACCTCCGCCGCGCGGCCGCCCTCGGCATGTCCCCCCATCCCGTCCACGACGACGAGCAGCACCGCCGTCTCGGCGACGGCGATCGCGACTCGGTCCTGATTGTCGTCGCGGCTCCCGAGGAGACTCACGTCAGCGTGCTCGATACGCAAGAGAAACGTCCTGCTCATCCGCCTCACGTGGCGCGCTTTATAGCATCCCTGGGCATTGCGCAGCCAAGCGGCAATGTTATGGCCGGTACAAGCCTGGTACGCTTCACCCTTATGATCGCGAGCATGACCGGCTTCGCACGGCGCGAGGCAACGGGATCCTGGGGGACCCTAGTCTGCGAGCTGCGCAGCGTCAATCACCGCTTCCTGGAGGCAGGCTTCCGCCTGCCCGAGGAGCTGCGCGGCCTCGAGCCCGAGCTGCGCCAGCTCCTGGCGCGCGAGCTCAAGCGCGGCAAGGTCGACTGCACGGTCAGCTACCGGGCCGCTCAGGGCTCCGAGCGCGCGCTCGACCTCGACGCGGAGGCGCTCGCGCGCTTGCTCGCCCGGGTCCGCGAGATCTCGGCCGCGGTCCCCGAGGGCACCGCGCGGGTGAGTCCAGTCGAAGTGCTGCGCTGGCCCGGCGTGATCCGCGAGGTCCCCGCCAGCGCTGAGGAACTGCTTGCCGCGGGGCGCTCGGTCGTGGCGTCGGCGCTCACCGATCTCGCCGCGGCGCGAGCCCGGGAAGGCGCCCGACTGCGGGAGCTCGTCGAGCAGCGCTGCGGAGCACTGGCGGGCCTCGTGGACCAGGTTCGGACCCGGGTGCCCGAAGTGAAGGCCCGGGTCCGGGCGCGGCTCGACGAGCGGCTCGCCGAGCTCCGTGCCAACGTCGACCAGGACCGTCTCGAGCAGGAGCTCGCGATGCTCCTGCAGCGGCTCGACGTGGACGAGGAGCTCGACCGGCTCGCGGCGCACGTCGGGGAGATTCGTCGCGTGGTCTCCGCAAATGAGCCGGCGGGGCGCCGCCTCGATTTTCTGATGCAGGAGCTCAATCGGGAGGCGAATACGCTTTCGTCGAAATCGCAGGATCTCGAGACCACGCGGGCGGCGGTCGATATGAAGGTCGTGATCGAGCAGATGCGGGAGCAGGTGCAGAACATCGAGTGAGATCCGGGGACGTCCGGAGTCATCCAGCAAGAGCACCGCAAAGTACTTAATTTCTAGGTGTTTTGACCAATTGCTTCCATAGCCGTCCAAACCCCTCTAAAGTAGATTTGTAGCTAGCAGGGTAGCTGCACTGTAGCTAATTCCGTAGCTACTATTCGACGAGCAAGGTGGCGCGCATCGTGCCGGACGCACGGCGCGAACAACCCAGCAGAGGGGAAGAAAATGGGACGCGCAAAATTGACGGCGCTTGCGGTTGAACGCGCGCATCGCGCGGGAAACCCGGTGCTGCTGGGTGATGGCGATGGGTTGTACCTGCGCAAGCAGACCCGTGATGGGGCGTCCTGGACGCTGCGCTATCACTTCGCCGGCCGCGAACATTGGATCGCGCTGGGCAACTACCCCGACATGTCCCTCGCCCAGGCGCGCATCGAAGCGCGCCAGGCCCGGGTGCTGCTCGACAAGCAGCAGAATCCCCTGAACGTCCGGCGTGCCGCGCTGGCCGAGGAGCGCCGGAAGGGTTCGCGCGACGGGGGCTGATGGCAAGCGTCTTTAGCTCGATCTGAGCGACCGGCACACCGTTGACGAGCAGGATGACGTCGTAGCGGTGGTGGCTGTAATCGGTATTGATACGGAGCTGGCTGTCGATCTCGAAGGTGTTTTTGCACCAGTCGTAGATATTGACCAGCGTGTAATTGAGCGGCGTACCGTCGTCGCGCGTGAAGGCGTTGCGATTACGAAGCGTGTGGGCAGCCGTGAAGACGTCAGGGGTTACGATTTCGTCGAGCAGACGCTGGAACTCGGCGTCCGTCAGGTTGACGCGGTTGAGCGCTTGGAACTTCTCCCGGAAGTTTCGCTCAAGCGTTGCACGGTCACAAATGTCCGTGCGATGCTCGTACTTTAAGCCCTTGAGCTTCTCGATCAGCTCTTCTTCAAGCTGGCGTTCGGACGATGTCACGAAGACCTCCGCGTTATTGACCGTCACATAAATAATGCAATAATAGGCATGGTGGCCTGCTGGGGGCAGATGCATGCCGAGACCGAAGGGTTCTGCTGAATTGATCGAAGCGCGTCGCCGGCAGGCGTTGCGTTTGCTCGATGAGGGATTCTCCCTCAACGAGGTGGGCCGTATGCTCGGCGCCTCTGCAAGCTCGGTGATGCGTTGGCGCGATGCGGTGGACAGCGGCGGAGAGGAGGCGTTGAAGGTGCGCTTCTCCCCCGGTCGGCCGGCTTCCTTGACGGAAATGCAACGTAAGAAGCTTGTCAAGCTGCTGCTCAAAGGGGCGATGGCCAACGGCTTCAGTACCGAGCTGTGGACCACGAGGCGGGTGGCGAGCCTGATTGAGGAGCATTGTCGGGTCCGGTTCCATCGCGGTCATGTAGCGCGCTTGCTGCACGAGATGGGCTTCAGCTGTCAGAAGCCCGAGCGACGTGCGCTGGAGCGCGATGAGGGGAAGATCGAAGAGTGGAAGCGCAAGCGATGGCCGCAGGTAAAAAAAACGCTACGCGGCTGGGTGCCCACCTCGTCTTTGCCGACGAATCTGGTTTCATGATGATTCCGCCCGTGCGGCGCACTTGGGCACCGGTCGGAGAAACCCCAATCGTTCGCCACCACTACCGGCGCGACCGCATCTCGGTGATCGGCGGGCTGTCGGTGAGCCCCGAGCGACGACGGCTCGGGTTGTATTTCCGGATGCATGCGAAGAACATCGCTCACGAGGAAGTCTACGACTTCCTCTGGTACCTGCTGCGTCACCTGCGCGGACACGTGATCGTGGTGTGGGACGGTGCCTCCATTCACGACCCGAGGTGCCTGAGTGACCTGCTGCGCAGATATCCTCGACTGCATCTTGAGCGGCTGCCCGCCTACGCTCCCCAGCTCAACCCCATTGAAGCCGCCTGGCATGCTACCAAACATCCATTGGCCAACGGTCGGCCCGAGGACATC
>JBOHZT010000083.1:0-10601 GCA_050738535.1 Steroidobacteraceae bacterium | reverse complement strand
CGGCTCAACCTCACGGGTCACCACGTCGAGATCACTCCCGCCTTACGCGGCTATGTGGAGAAGAAGCTCCTCGAGCGCATCGCGCGCCACTGCGATCAGGTGATCGACGTACACTGCGTGCTCTCCATCGAGAAGTTGAGGCAGAAGGCCGAAGCGACGCTGCACGTCCGCGGCTGCGACATCCACGCCGACGCCACGGAGCCCGACATGTACGCCGCCATCGATGCCTTGAGCGACAAGGTCGACCGCTGCATCAAGAAGCACAAGGAAAAGCGCCTGCAGGGCCCCGACGCGCCGGAGGTCCTGCCCTCGTGAGCGTCGCCTCGTGCGCGCCGCGCGGTAAAGAATAGGCCGCCGCCGTGCACATCGTCATCGTGAGCGGCCTCTCGGGCTCCGGCAAGAGCGTCGCGCTGCACATGCTCGAGGACCTCGGCTACTACTGCATCGACAATCTGCCCGCCGCCCTGCTCAAGCCGTTCATCTCGCACACGGTGCGCAGCGCGGAGCCCACCTATGAGCGCTCCGCGATCGGCCTCGACGCGCGCAACACTGCGAGCGAGATCGCGACGGTGCCGCGGCTGATCGAGGAGCTCGAATCGAGCGGCATCGATTGCGAGGTGCTCTATCTCGTCGCCGGCGACGGGGAGCTGCTGCGCCGCTTCGCAGAGACGCGCCGCACGCATCCCATGAGCCGCAGGAGCCCCGGGCTCACCGAGGCGATCGGCACGGAGCGCCGGCTGCTCGAGCCCATCGCGCAAGCCGCCGACATGATCATCGACACCTCGAAGATGAGCATCCACGAGCTGCGGCAGGTCGTACGGCTGCGCGTGGAGCAGCGCGCGACCGCGCCGCTCGGCATCACGCTCGAGTCGTTCGGATTCAAGTACGGCATTCCCGGGGACGCCGACTTCGTGTTCGACGCTCGCTCGCTGCCGAATCCCTATTGGGAGCCCGCGTTACGAGCGCTCACGGGGCAGGACCCGGCAGTGATCCAATATCTCGAGTCGCACAGCAGCGTCGGGCGGCTGATCGATGACATCGAGACATTCCTCGAGGCCCGCATCCCGGAATACCGGGCGAGCTCGCGCGGCTATCTCACCGTCGCGGTCGGCTGCACGGGAGGCCGGCATCGCTCGGTCTACATCGTCGATCGCCTGCTCGCGCGCTTCGCGGGCCGGTACGCGTACGTCGCCGCGCGGCACAGCTCGCTCGCCGGCGAGACGCCGATCCCCACCGCGCCGTAGGCGAGCCGGGGCTCGCGCGCCGATCAATACGCGCGCGCGACGAGGATGCGCTCGCGGGCGGGCTCGCCGGTGAAAATGCACCGCTCGCCCGCTGGCCGCTCGGCGCCGCCGATCGCGGCTTCGGGAACCGCGACCCGGACGGTGAGCTTGAGCCGCTTCAGCGTCGCGAGCGCGGATTCGAGCGCCGCGCCAGTAGGGCGCGCCCAGGGCACCTCCGCCCAGCCGCGGAACGACTCCGCGGTATCCGATTCAGCGTCCGCGGCGGCATCCGAGACTTCCGCCGCCTCCGCCGATCCTGCTGCCGCCGGCCCCGCGGCCGTCGCCTTCGCGGCCGATCCGCCGAAGTACCGCTCGAGCTCCGCGAGCGTCGTGATGTCCCGACGAATGTTCTGCTGCAATCGCTCGCGCGCCTGGGTGTGAAGCGCGCTCTGGATGGCCTCGAGCAGCCGCTCCGCGCTCGTAAGGAGCTGCGCGCGCGGGAGCGTCGCGAAGGCGACCTTCTCGCCCTCGCGGACGTGATCGCGCCGGATGAGGCTGACCGAGCCCGCCGCCACGTCCCGGGCGCCGATCTCACAGATGAGCGGCACCCCGCGCTTGATCCAGTTCCAGCGCTTGTCGACCGAGCGGCCGGGCTTGCGATCGACGAGCGCGCGAATCGGCTCGCCGAGCGCCGCGTGCGCGGCGAGCTCGGCCGCGAGCGACTCGCAGTACTCGACGACGGCGCCGTCCTCCGGCCGGTCGCGCAGGATCGGCACCAGCACGATCTGCCGCGGCGCGATCGCCGGCGGCAGCCGCAGTCCGTCGTCGTCGCCATGCGTCATCACGACGCCGCCCACGAGGCGGGTGGACACTCCCCAGCTCGTCGTGTGCGCATACGCGAGATCGCCCTCGGCGGTCTGGAAGCGGATGTTCTGCGCGCGCGAGAAATGCGTCGCCAGGTAATGCGCGGTGCCGCCCTGCAGCGCCTTGCCGTCCTGCATCATCGCCTCGATCGAGTAGGTGCTCTCGGCGCCCGGGAAGCGCTCGTGGGCCGGCTTCTCGCCCGCGACCACGGGCATGGCGAGCGGCCCCTCGGCGAACGAGCGATACACCTCGAGCATGCGCAGCGTCTCCTCGAGCGCCTCGGCCGCGGTCGCATGGGCCGTGTGACCTTCCTGCCAGAGGAACTCCGCGGTGCGCAGGAACAGGCGCGGGCGCATCTCCCAGCGCACCACGTTCGCCCATTGATTGAGCAGGAGCGGCAGATCCCGATGCGAGCGGATCCAGCGCTGGAACGCCGCGCCGATCACGGTCTCCGAGGTCGGCCGCACGATGAGCGGCTCCTCGAGCTTCGCGTCGGGGTCGGGCTGCAGCACGCCGTCGATCATCTTGAGGCGATGATGCGTCACGACCGCCATCTCCTTGGCGAACCCCTCGACGTGCTCGGCCTCCTTCGCGATGAAGGACAGCGGAATGAACAGCGGGAAGTAGCAGTTCTCGTGGCCGGTCTCACGGAAGCGGCGGTCGAGCAGCTCCTGGATGCGCTGCCAGATGCCGTAGCCCCACGGGCGGATGATCATGCAGCCGCGCACTCCGGATTCCTCGGCGAGATCCGCCTCGGCCACCACCGCCTGGTACCAGGCGGCAAAGCTCTGCGCGCGCGTGACGGGCAGCGCATGTCTCATGGAATACCTCGATTCTCTAGGTTGCTTGAGCGATTCCCGGCGCGGCGCGCACCGCAGGCGGCCGCTCGCCGGTCATGAAGGCGATGAGCGACTCCCTCGCCTCCATGGCGTCCCGGTAGCCGAGCGCGATGAGATCGCGCGTGTAGCCGGCCTCGAACATCAGATAGCTCACGAGCTGGCTGCCCTCCATGTCGCCGGCGCCGATGATCCGCAGGAGTGCCCGCAGGCCCCTCGGGAGATCGCCCACATGTCGCGCGGCCATCTCGCGGGGATCGACGCTCGGAGCGAGCATCAGCGTCTCGATGAGCCGCAGCTCCGGCGCGGCGTCCGGATCGGCGCGCACCAGCTCGTTCAGGCGCTCGAGCTGCTCGAGGTCGGCGAAGATCTCATCCGTGAAGAGCGTGTCGAGCATGAAGCCGAAGATCTGGCCCGGCGTCGGCGACCTCGCCGGCAGCCGGGTCTCCAGGACGCCGGCCGAGGAGCGTGCGCGGACCCCGAGGATGAGCAGCCGATCGGCGCCGAGATGCACCGCCGGGCTCAACGGATTCTGCTGGCGCATGGCGCCGTCCCCGAAGTACTCCTCGCCGAGCCGCACGGGCGGGAAGAGGACCGGGATGCCGACGCTCGCCATGAGGTGATCGAGCGTCAGGCGGGCGCGCCGCCCGATGCGCTGCGAGCGGTCCCAGTTCGGGATGCCCTCCACCCCATCGAAGAACGACACGGAGTGCCCGCTCGCATAGCTCGTCGCGCAAAGCGCGACGGCGCGCAGGTGGCCGCGCTCGATGCTCTGGCGCACGCCCGGCCATTCGACGTGCCGGGTGAGCAGCTCCCAGAGCGGCCGGTTGTCGAGCAGCGATTCGGGAGGCGAGTGCAGCAATCCGCCGGTGAGGAGCGCGAAGACCCAGCGCAGCCCCGAGCGCAGCATGTACGAGGTGTCCACCCGGAACACCTGCGAGGCGCGGAAGTTCGACCAGACATCCTCGAGACCGGCCACGCCCCGGCGCCAGTGAGTCGCTTGGGCGGCGAGAACGGCCGCTGCCACCGCGCCGGCGGAAGTGCCGACGATCACTGGGAAGGGATTGCGGCCCCGCGGCAAGAGCTCCGCGAGCGCGCGCAGCACGCCGATGTGATACGCGGCCCGGGCGCCGCCGCCGGTGAGCACCAGACCGATGACCGGCTGGGTCCGCTCGAAGCGACTGCTGCGCCCATCCCTCATGGCGCGGAGTGTACCGCTCCGCCCGCGCCGCGAGCGGCAGACGGCTCGAGCATCAGACGATGCTGCGCAGGTCCGGGCAGGAAAGGCAGCGGCTTGCCTTGCGCCCAGGCGCGAAACCCTGCCCGGTAGTAGGGCGACAGGGGATGGCCGCTCTGGCCGCCGGGAAGCTCCAGATAGCCTGCTGCCTCATGTCCCGGGGACACCGCGAAGCGCTCCGAGGCGCCGAACGCACCCTCCTGCACACGGGGCATGTCGCGATCGCCGGGCAGCTCGAGCCGCGGCATGTCGATGAGCGGCGACAGGAACGGCAGCACTTGCGAGAGCGGATGCCGGATATGCACGGGGTGCGCGGCGCCCCAGCGGCAGCGGGCGAGCGAGCCGCAACGCTTTTGGAGCGCCCCGATCGTGCGGTCGACTTCATCGAGCAGGAACGCGCGCCAGCTCGGATAGCGCGACGTGAGCAGGTACAGGGGCTGGCGCGTGACGAGCGCCCAGAGCGCCTGCTCGAACTGCGGCGGCGGCGGATCGTCCGCGTCGAGCGCGAGCGAGTCGAGGATCATGCGCCAGACCGCGTCCTGCGTTTGATCGTGAAAGGCGCGCACCAGCCGGTACCCCACGGAGCCGACATCGGCGTGCGCGTCCCACGAGGCGACGAGCGCTCGCAGCTGCGCCCGCTCCGGCCGACCTGCGAGCGCGGCGCGGTCGAGCAATGCGAGGATGAAGCGGCGCCAGCGCGCAAGAAAGATCGCACGGTCATCGAGCTGGATGGCGAGCATCTGCGCCGGCCTCACGGGGCTCGGGAGCGCGAGCAACCCATTCCGGATCTGGCGGGCGCGCGCGCCGAGCACGTACTGCGCCCCGACGGAAGCCTCGGCGCCGCCGATCGCTGCGAGCGCGGCTGGATCGTTCGTGGCACGGGCGTTGGCCGTCCAGAGCCGGCCGAGCGGCGGATCATAGGATCGAGGCGCAGCGGCTGCCGTGCGCCAGCCCGCGCGCCCGCCGGCCCGTCTGCCGGCGCGCTCGCTGGCATGCTCGCTGCCGCGTTCTGCTTCGAAGGACAGCGGGATACGCCCGGCGATGGTCCAGCCGATGTGGCCCGCGCTGTCGCCGACGATGAGATTCTGGTGCGGAATGCCGATTCCCGGCGCGAGCGCGAGCGCCTGCTCGACCGAGGTGGCGCGCTCGAGTGCGAGCAGATCGACGTTGGTGGCCGCCGGCACTTCCGCGAGCCAGCTCGCGAACCAACACCGGTGCGCGCTCGCATCCACCTGGAACAGCACACCGTGGGGCCCGGTCGTCACCGGAAGCCGCACGTCGGGGCGGCCGCGCACCGCGATGCGCTCGATCACCGTCGAGAGCGGGACGATGCCCCCCGGCGCTTTCATCGAAGAGCGGCTCACCGCGAGACAGGTGACCGGCCGCGCATCCACCCAATCCCCATCGGCATTCGTGAATGCCCAGGCGATGTGCCCGTTCGAGCCCGCAACCAGCACCGGCGCCCCCGGGAGCGTCAGACCGTTGAGGTCCATACGCTTCGCCGCCGGCACGCCCGGACCCGCGAGCCGCAGCCGCATCCGGTACCACGTCGGCGGCACTTGCAGCGCGAGGTGCATGTCGCTCGCGACGAGCGCCGCGCCGGTCGCCGTGTACCGACCCGATACCGCCCAGGCGTTGCTGCCCACATCCGCGCTCTCGGCAGACCCGCTGCCGAGAACGGTATCGGCGGCGTTGCGGCCCGCATGGGTGAGCATCGAGGAAGGATTTCGGACGTCGAGCGCCTCGGGGCCGGGGATGGAAGGAGCAATGGCGTCGCGCGCATCCTCGGCGCGCAGGGCGGCTTCATCCGCGACGTTCGGCGCGTCCCAGGCCGTGCGCGCGGGATAGAGAAATGCGAGCGCGCACTTCCACGCGCCGCACAGGGGGCCGCCGAGCCGCGCATCGATCTGCCGCCGCAGCATGTCCGCGCGCAGGTTCGAGTGCTGCAGATCCCACCACATCGAGTAGACCACCAGGATCGAGTCCTCGGGCTTCCACGGCGACGGCCGCGTACGCAGCACCCAGTATTCCCAGGGCCGGCTGCGCAGGCTCTCGAGGCCGGCATTGACCCCGCGCGCGTAGGCCTCGAGGAGCGACCGCTGGCGCGGGCTTGCCTGCGCGAGCACCTCGCGCGCGAGCGCTCGAAAGCGGAAGCGCCGGATCACACGGTCGCGCGCGAGCGCCGCCGGGCCGACGAGCGCGCTCAGCTCGCCGGCCGCGAGCCGCCGCTCGAGATCCATCTGGAAGAACCGGTCCTGGCCATGCGCAAATCCGGTGCCGAAGGCGAGCGCGGTGCGCGTCGCGGCGCTGACCGTCACGACGCCGAGCGCGTCCCGCTCGAGCGTCACGCGCGATGCGAGCCCCCGCTGCGTGAGCCGTCCGTCGAGCGGCGGCAGGGAGGCGCGCAGGAGGAGATAGGCCGCGGCGAGCGCGAGCAGGACGAGCCCTCCCGTGGCAGCGAGCGCGGATAGCAACGCTCGGCGCAGGAGGCGCGCGCCGCGGTCGGTCAAGCGACCTTGAGAATCTGCATGGAATTGGTGCCCCCCTGCACCCCGGAGAGCTCGCCCTTCGTGAGGATCACGAGATCGCCCGGCCGCACGAGCGAGAGCTCGAGCAGCCGCGCGAAGATGGACCGGTAGAGCGTCTCCGAGTTCGCGGGCGCCGGCACGTCGTACACGACCGGATAGACACCGCGGTAGAGCGTCACCCGATGGCGCGTGCCCTCGTGGCGGGTGAAGGCGTAGATCGGGATGTCGGAGCGGATGCGGGACATCCACAGCGGCGTCGCGCCCGATTCGGTGAGCGCGACGATCGCGCGCATCTTCAGGTGATTGGCCGTGTACATGACGGCCATGGCAATCGCTTCCTCGGAGCTCTGGAACGCGCCCTCGACCCGGTGCCGCGTGCGGCTGTGCGCGAGCTGGTACTTCTCCGCCCCGACGATCACCTGCGCCATCGCCTCGACGGCCTTGACGGGGTAGCGCCCGGCCGCCGTCTCGGCCGAGAGCATCACGGCATCGGTCCCATCCATGACCGCATTCGCCACGTCGCTCACCTCGGCGCGCGTGGGCACGGGACTCTGGATCATCGATTCCATCATCTGCGTCGCGGTGATCACGACGCGGTTCTTGGCGCGCGATTGATGGATGATCGTCTTCTGCAGTCCCGTGAGCTCCGCGTACCCCATCTCCACCGCGAGGTCGCCCCGGGCGACCATGATCACGTCCGCCGAGCCGAGGATGCCCGTGAGGTTCGCGATCGCCTCGTGGCGCTCGATCTTCGCGACGATGTGCGCCTCGCCGCCCGCCTGCCGCACGAGCGAGCGTGCCTGCTCGATGTCCGCGGCATCCCGGGCGAAGGAAACGGCGACGTAGTCGACGTTCTCCTGCGCGCCCAGGCGGATGTCCTCGCGATCCTTCTCCGAGAGCGCCGGCGCGGAGATGCCGCCGCCCTGCCGATTGAGGCCCTTGCGGTCCGAGAGCTCCCCGCCCGCTCGGACCCGGCAATCGATCCGCGTGCCTTGCACACGCTCGACCTCGAGCACGATCTGGCCGTCCGCGAGGAGCAGCGCGTCGCCGGCCGCGACGTCTCGCGGCAAGTTCTTGTAGGCGACGCCGACCTCTCGAACGGTGCCGCCCTTCGGATCGAGGGCCGTGTCGAGCGTGAACGGCTCGCCCTCGGCGAGCTGCACCCGGCCGGCCTTGAAGCCCTCGATGCGAATCTTCGGACCGCCCAGGTCGAGCAGTACACCAACGGTCGTGTCGGCCTCCGCCGCGGCCGCGCGCACCAAGTACAGCCGCCGCCGCAGGTCATCGCGCGTGCCGTGGGAGGCATTCAGGCGCACCACGCTCACGCCGGCGCGGATCATCTCCGTGAGCACGCCGGGCTCGTCCGTGGCCGGCCCGGCAGTCGCCACGATCTTCGTTCGTCGCGAGGTGTCCATGGATCGGGCGCCCGGCTCGCTCAAGCCGCGCGCTCCTCCAGAATCGCCACCGCAGGCAGCTTCTTGCCCTCGACGAACTCGAGGAACGCGCCGCCGCCGGTCGAGATGTAGGAGATGCCGTCGTCGACGCCGTATTTCTCGATCGCGGCGAGCGTGTCGCCCCCGCCGGCGATGGAGAAGGCCTTGCTGCGTGCAATGGCCTCGGCAACGGCGCGCGTCCCCTCCCCGAACTGGTCGTACTCGAAGACGCCGACCGGTCCGTTCCAGACGACCGTGCCCGCCTCCTGCAGCAAGCGGCCCAGCCGCTCGGACGTGTCGGGGCCGATGTCGAGTATGAGCTCGTCCGGATGCACCTCGTTCACGGAACGGATGTCGGCGTGCGCCGTCGCGGCGAGCTCCTTCGCCACGACCACGTCGGTCGGCAAGGGAATCTCGGCCTCGCACTCGCGGGCCTGTGCCATGAGGCGGCGGGCGATGTCGAGCATGTCGGGCTCCTGCAGCGACTTGCCGATCGCGATGCCCGATGCCGCGAGGAACGTATTGGCGATGCCCCCTCCCACGATCAGTCGGTCGACCTTCTGCAGGAGCGACTCGAGAGCCGTGATCTTGGAGGAGATCTTCGAGCCCCCCACGACGGCGACGAGGGGACGCTCGGGATTCTCGAGGGCGCGCTCGAGGGCCTCGAGCTCCCCGACCAGCAGCGGTCCGGCGCAGGCCTGCTTGGCGAACCTCGCGATGCCGCAGGTGCTCGCCTCGGCACGGTGCGCGGTGGCGAAGGCGTCCATCACGAACACGTCGCAGAGCGCCGCCATGCGGCGGGCGAGCGCGTCGTCGTCCGACTTCTCGCCTTTGTTGAAGCGCACGTTCTCACACAGCACGGCATCGCCCGGCGCGCAGTCGACGCCGTCGAGCCAGTCGCGGCGCAAGGGAACGGGCTTGCCGAGCAGCTCCGACATGCGCACCGCCACGGGGGCGAGCGAGAGCTTCTCGTCGTAGGCGCCCTCCTTGGGGCGCCCGAGATGGGAGAGCACGAACACCTTCGCACCTGCATCCATCGCGCGGCGGACGGTCGGCAGCGCGGCGCGGATCCGCGCATCGCTCGTCACCGCGCCGTCCTGCACCGGCGCGTTGAGATCCTCGCGGATCAAGATACGCTTGCCGCGCAGGTCGAGGTCGGTCATTTGCATGAGCTTCATCCGGCCCTCAGGCGGCTTTGGACCAGGCGACGACCGCATCGAGCATGCGGTTCGAGAAGCCCCATTCGTTGTCGTACCAGGCGCAGACCTTCACGAGCGATCCGCCGATCACCTTGGTGAGCGTCGCATCGAAGGTCGCCGAGTGCGGGTCGTGATTGAAGTCCATCGACACCAGCGGCTCCTCGTTGTAGGCGAGAATGCCGCGCATCGGGCCGCGCGCGGCCTCGCGCATGATCCGATTCACCTCCTCGGCCGAGGTCTCCCGGTCAGGGGTGAACGTGAGATCGACGAGCGAGACGTTGAGCGTCGGCACCCGGATCGCGAATCCATCGAGCTTGCCCGCGAGCTGCGGCAGCACCAGGCCGACGGCGGCGGCGGCGCCGGTCTTCGTCGGGATCTGCGACATCGTCGCCGAGCGGGCCCTGCGCAGGTCCTTGTGGTACACATCAGTGAGGACCTGATCGTTCGTGTACGAGTGAATGGTCGTCATGACCCCGCGGGCGATGCCGACCGACTCGTGCAGCACCTTCGCGACGGGCGCGAGGCAGTTGGTGGTGCAGGAGGCGTTCGAGATCACCGTCTGATCCGCGCGCAGCACCTGCTGGTTCACGCCGTACACGAGGGTCGCATCGACATCCTTGCCGCCCGGAGCGGAGATGATCACCTTCTTGGCACCGCCCGCGAGATGCGCGACCGCCTTTGCCTTGGAGGCGAACAGCCCCGTGCACTCGAGCACGATGTCGACCCCGAGCGCGCCCCAGGGAAGCTTCGCCGGATCGCGCTCCGCGAGCACCCGAATCCGATCGCCGTTCACCACCAATGAGTCGCCGTCCACCGTCACCTCGCCGGGGAAGCGGCCATGCGTCGTATCGTGCCTCGTCAGGTGCGCGTTCGTGTGAGCGTCGCCGAGGTCGTTGAGCGCGACGATCCGGATCTCCCCGGTGCGCCCCGATTCGTAGAGCGCGCGCAGCACGTTGCGGCCGATGCGCCCGTAGCCATTGATGCCGATGTGGATTGCCATGATCCTCCAAGTTCCTCCAAGTTCCTCCAAGTTCCTCCGGCCCGAGCTTCATCGCCGGGCTCACCCGCGCCCCCGGCGCCTCGATCCTACTCCCGCCTCAATCCCCGCCGAGGAGCGCCTCGATATTGCGCCGAACGTTCTCCGTGGTGAAGCCGAAGTGCGCGAGCACCGCGGGCCCCTTGCCGGAAGCGCCGAAGCGATCGATCCCGAGCACCTTGCCGTCGAGGCCGACGTAGCCGCCCCACGAGAGGTGCGCGCCGGCTTCCACCGCGAGCCGCCGC
>JBOHZT010000082.1:0-10689 GCA_050738535.1 Steroidobacteraceae bacterium | reverse complement strand
CTGGCTGGCGGGCGGTTCGTGCTGTGCGGCAGCTCCGCGCGGAAGTTGAGATTGAGCGGAGCGAACTTGCTGCCGGGCAGGAGCATGCAACACCGCTTGTATCCACTCGTCATGGCGGAGCGGGCGAGCGAAGTCGGGACCGCGCCGGCGACCGTACGCTCCTATCGATTCCGCGGATGCCGCTCCTGAGCTTCGGCGAGAACCTTTCGGCACCGTGGATCATCAGGATTTCCGGGTCGCCGGCCTCGAACCCGAAGCTCGCGAGCCGCGCCTGAAGATCGGGTGGCTCATCCGCGCCGAAGACCTTCCATTCGAACCCGATTCCCAGATCCCGAAAGTAGGCGACCTGGCGGCGGATCTCTGCGTCGATACCGAGGCTCGAAACGTGGGTGCCGGCAATGACGCCGTCGACATTCGCCCGCAGCGGGGTATAGCGCACGAGGCAGCCCAGATCCTCACGCCTGTAGTCCGGGATCTCGAGGGCGCGGCGATCGCGCCGGTAGGCGTCGAGCAGCGCGGCACGCTCCAGCGAGGCGGCGCTCATGAGTCCGACGGACTCCTTACGGCCGCTCGCTGTCGAGGTGGCTCATGTGCTCGGCGGGGTAGCGGGTACCGGCGACCGCCGAGGCGGGCACGGCGGCCTCGATCTCGGCGAGCTCCTGCGGGGTGAGCCGCAAGCTCAGGGCGTCGATGGCCTCGGCGAGCCGAGGGCGCTTCGTGGTGCCGATGAGCGGAACGATGTCGTCTCCGCGAGCGAGCACCCAGGCGATGGCGAGCTGCGCCGGTGTCGTTCCTTTGCGGCGGGCGATGGACGCGAGCGCCTCCACCAGGCGCAGATTGCGCGTGTAGTTCTCGCCCTGGAACCGCGGCATGTGCGTGCGGATGCCCGGGAGCTTCGCCGGCAGTGCTCCGGTGAGCAGTCCGCGCGAGAGCACCCCGTACGCCGTGATCGCGATCCCCAGCTCGCGCGCGGTCGTGAGGATCGGTCCTTCGAGCGAGCGGCTCGCGAGCGAGTACTCGATCTGCAAGTCGACGATCGGGTGCACGGCCGCGGCACGCCGCAGTGTGTCCGCGCCGACCTCCGAAAGACCCGCGTAGCGCACGTGTCCCGAGCGGATCAAGTCGGCCACCGCGCCGATCGTCTCCTCGATCGGTACCTGCGGATCGACGCGCGCGGGGCGATAGATGTCGATGTGATCGGTGCGGAGGCGCTTCAGGCTGTAGGCGGCGAAGCTCTTGACCGCCTGAGGACGGCCGTCGTAGCCGGTGAAGGCGCCATCCGGCGCGCGCAGGGCTCCGAACTTGACGCTGAGCAGCACCTGGTCGCGCGGCTTGCCCTGCAATGCGCGGCCGATGAGCATCTCGTTGTGGCCCATCCCGTAGAAGTCGCCCGTATCGAGCAGCGTGATGCCGGCGTCCATGGCCGCGTGGAGCGTCGCGATGCTCTCGGTTTCGTCGGCCGCACCATAGAAATCGGACATGCCCATGCAGCCGAGTCCCAGCCTCGAGACTCGAGGGCCGGAGCGGCCGAGCGCGACAGCTTGCATGCGCAATCTCCCGTTCGAGGGGCGGGCTCAAGCCCGCGCTGAGCGCCGCTAATCTAGCACGTCAGTCCGTACCCGCGGCTCGCGTCGACCCGCCCGTCAGCCCCGGACGGCACGGGCACGCGCTGCGCAGGCCGCTAGCCGCGGAGCAGCCGGGCCTCGAGGTCGTATTCGTCGGCGGCGAGCACCTCGACCTCGGCCAGATCGCCGGGTTTCAAGCGGGCGCCGTCTTCGATTCGCACCACGCCGTCGATCTCCGGCGCCTCGGCCTTGCTGCGTGCGATGGCTCGTCCGTCCTGCACCCGATCGACGAGCACCTCGAGCGTGCGCCCGACTCGGGCGGCGAGCCGGCGGGCGCTCAACGCGCGCGCGCGCTCCATGAAGCGCGCGTAGCGCTCCTGCTGCACCTCGGGCGGGACGTGAGCGGCGAGCGCGTTGGCGCTCGCGCCCTCGACGGGCGAGTATTTGAAGCAGCCGACGCGATCGAGCTCGGCCGCGTCGAGCCACTCGAGGAGCTCGGTGAACTCCGCCTCGGTCTCACCCGGAAAGCCGACGATGAAAGTGCTGCGGATCGTGAGCTCCGGGCACGCGGCGCGCCACGCGCGGATGCGCGCGAGCGTGTTCTCGGCGTGCGCCGGACGACGCATGCGCTTCAGGACGCTCGCGCTGCCGTGCTGGAAAGGGATATCGAGATAGCGGAGCACTCGCCGCGCGGCCATGAGCTCGATCACGGCGTCCACGTGCGGGTACGGATAGACGTAATGCAGGCGGATCCACACGCCGAGCGTGCCGAGTGCGCGCGCGAGGTCGATGAAGCGCGCCTCGTAGGTTCGACCGCGCCAGTCGGCCGCGGCGTGGCGCAGGTCCGTCCCGTAGGCGCTCGTGTCTTGCGAGATGACGAGCAGCTCCTTCACGCCGGCGCCGACCAGCCGTTCGGCTTCGCGCAGCACTGCGTCGATCGGCCGGCTCGCGAGCTTCCCGCGCAGGCTCGGGATGATGCAAAAGCTGCAGCGGTTGTTGCACCCTTCCGAGATCTTGAGGTATGCGTAGTGGCGCGGTGTGAGCCGGATGCCTTGTTGCGGCACCAGGTCGAGGAACGGGTCGTGCGGCGGCGCGAGGTGGGCGTGCACGGCGCCCATCACGTCCTCGTAGGCGTGCGGGCCGGTGATGGCGAGCACTTCGGGGTGGCGCTCGAGGATGCGCTCGGGTCTCGCGCCGAGGCAGCCGGTGACGACGACACGGCCGTTCTCGGCGAGCGCTTCGCCGATCGCTTCGAGCGATTCGTCGATCGCGGCATCGATGAAGCCGCAGGTATTGACCACGACCAGGTCGGCGTCGGGATAGGTGGGCGCGATCTCGTAGCCCTCGGCCCGCAGGCTCGTGAGGATGCGCTCGGAATCGACGAGCGCCTTGGGGCACCCGAGGCTCACGAAGCCGACCCGCGGTGCGCGGGCGGACCTCATCGCGCGAGCAGACTTCACCGCGCGGAGCTGCCGGGAGCCTGAGCCGCCGCTCCGGCGATCGGGCCGCCTTGGGTCGAGTGGCGGACGCTGCGGAGCGCGAAGAACAGCGCGAGTGCGACGAGCGGCATCAGCACCCAGGGCCAGATGGCCGGGCGCCGCTCGGAGAGCGGGCGCGCGGCATGGAGTGACTTCTGAGACATAAGGCGCGAGCCTACCGCGGCGGACTTCGCGGCGGCAATGTGCAGGGCGCACAGATCGAGCGGGCGGTGAGGCCCGCCGGCGGTTTCAGCCCTGCTGGCCCCGCTTCCGCGCCTCCTCTAGCGCCCGTACGTCGCCATGAGCTGCGCGCGGCCGAGCGCCGTCGCATCCGCAGACGCGGCGATCACCGTGGCTGCGGCATTCGGCGGCACGTTGAGCTTCGCGACCGGCAGCGCGTAGATGCGGAAGTAGTAGCGATGCGCCCTGCCGGGCGACGGGCAAGGCCCCCCGTAGCCCACCGGGCCGAAATCCGAGCGTCCCTGGATCGCGCCGGCCGGCATGAGGTGCTTGCTCACATCACCGGCGCCCGCCGGCAGCGATCGCACGCTCGCCGGGATGTCGTAGACGATCCAGTGCCAGAAGCCCTCGGCCTGCGGTGCATCCGGATCGTGCATGAGGAGCACGAAGCTCTTGGTGCCCATCGGCGGATCGCGCCATGCGAGCGCCGGGGAGATGTCGCGGCCGCCGCAGCGGCGGTTTGCCTGGGCGCGATGCAGCTTCCCGTGCGATGTGAAATCCGGGCTCGAGAGCACGAAATGCGGCGCCGTCGCCGCACTCGTTGCGCTCGAGGACTGCGCATACCCTCGCGAAGCGCAGGTGAGGGCGAGCACGGCGAGGCATGCCGCGCTGGCGGCGATCAGGCTCATGGAGCCGCGGTGACGTGTCACAGGACCTCCTTAAGGAAGGGCTCGCCCGATGGCGGGACGCTACGATATCTCAAAAGCCGGCGCGCGGGCTGCACGGATCTCGCCAACGAGCGCGCGCTCGTGCATAGTCGCAGGACGGTTTTACGCACCCGTGAACGCCGAGCACCGCAAGTTCCTGTTCGTGTCCTTCACCGGCCTCATCAGCGATATCGCCTGGCAGGTCGCGAAGGAGGGGCACGAGGTGCGCTATTCCATCCGCGACGCAAAGGACCGGGACATCGCCGATGGCTTCGTGCCGAAGGTTGTCGACTGGGAGCGGGAGATCGACTGGGCGGACGTGATCGTCTTCGACGACACCCTCGGCCAAGGAGCGATCGCCCAGGACCTGCGGCGCAGGGGCAAGCTCGTCGTCGGCGGCACCGAGTACACCGACCGGCTCGAGGACGACCGCTCGTTCGGCCAGGAGGAGCTCAAGAAGGCGGGCATCAACATCCTGCCGTACCGGGAGTGCGACGATTTCGACGAGGCGATCGCCTACGTGAAGACCAACCCGGAGCGTTACGTCGTCAAGCCGTCGGGCGCGGCGGGGAACGTGAAGCGGCGCCTGTTCGTCGGGGACGAGGAGGACGGCCACGACGTGATCCGTGTGCTCGAGGCCTACAAGAAGTCCTTCCCCGACGAGATCAAGCGCTTCCAGCTACAAAAGTACGTGACGGGGGTGGAGATCGCGGTCGGCGCTTTCTTCGGCGGCAAGGAATTCATCTATCCGATCAACGTGAACTTCGAGCACAAGAAGCTCTTCCCCGGCAACATCGGTCCTTCGACGGGCGAGATGGGCACCGCGATGTTCTGGAGCGGCCCCAACCGGCTCTTCAACTCGACGCTCAAGAAGATGGAGCCGCAGCTCGCCGAGGAAGGCTACGTCGGCTACATCGATCTCAACTGCATCGTGAACGGCAACGGTATCTACCCACTCGAGTTCACCGCGCGGTTCGGCTACCCGACGATCAGCATCCAGCAAGAAGGCATGACGACGCCGATCGGGCAGTTTCTCGCCGATCTCGCGGCGGGTACCCATCCGAAGCTCAAGACGAAGAGCGGATTCCAGATCGGGGTGCGCATCGTCGTGCCGCCGTTTCCGTTCGACGACGATGCGACGTTCTTCTCCACGTCCAAGAATGCGGCGATCCTCTTCAAGAAGGGGATTCCGGAGGAAGTCCACCTCGAGGACGTGAAGCAGGTGAACGGCCAGTGGCACGTGGCCGGGACCTCCGGAGTCGTGCTCATCGTGTGCGGACTCGGTCAAACGATGCGGCAGGCCCAGGCGCAGGCCTACTCGCGCATCCGCAACATCATGATCCCGGACATGTATTACCGCGACGATATCGGCGAGCGCTGGTTCGAGGACCACGACAAGCTGCATACCTGGGGGTATCTGCGCGAGGTATGAGCCCGTTCGACCGCGACTACTACCGTCGCTTCTACTTCGATCCGCGCACGGCGGTCGGCTCGCCCGCCGAGGCGCGCGCCCGTGCGCGGCTCATGGCCGCGCTGGCCGAGCACATCGGCTTGCCGGTACGGCGAATCCTCGACGCCGGCTGCGGCATCGGTCAGCTGCGGGCGGCGCTGCTCGAGTCGCTGCCGCGGGCGACGTATGTCGGCCTCGAGGTGAGCGAGTATCTCTGCCGCCGTTACGGCTGGGAGCAGGGCGGGATCGAGGATTACCGCTCCGCAGGCGCGTTCGATCTCACGATCTGCTACGACGTCCTGCAGTATCTCGAGGACCGCCGCGCTGCGCGCGCCATCGCCAACCTCACGCGTCTCACGCGCGGCGTGCTGTACTTCAGCGCGCTCACGCGTCTCGACTGGCGCGAGAACTGCGATCGGCGGCGCACGGATCCTCACGTCCACATGAGACCGGCCGAGTGGTACCGCGCGCGCTTGCGGCGCGGCTTCCGGGAGATCGGCGCCGGCTTCTGGGTGCGCAAGGGCGCGCCGCTCGTCATCTGGGAGCTGGAGCGGGCCAGCGTGAGCGGCGCGCTCGGGCGCGCGCCTCGCAACGCGAGAGTCTAGGCGCGCGAGGATCCGCCTTCGATTTGAATGCGCCGGCGTTTCGCCTGGGCGAGCGGCACCGTCACCTCCAGCACGCCGTTGTGCATGCTCGCCTTGATGCTGTCCGTTTGCGCCCCCTCCGGCAAGGCGATCAGCCGGTAGAAGCTTCCATAGGTGCGCTCGGTGCGCCGGTTTTCCCGCTCGCCTTCCTCGCGCTGAGCTTGGCGCTCGCCGGAGATCGAGATCCCGTCGTCCGTCGCCTCGATCTGCACGTCCTCCGGTTTCACGCCCGGAAGATCGACGTGGATGATCATCGAGTCATCGCGCTGCCGGATCTCGATCTGAGGGGACCAGGCGGAGCTCATGGCGAAGCGCGGCTCGAGGGCCGGCGCGAGTGCGCCGCCCGCGAGTCCGCCGCCGAAGAAGGAGTCCATCAGACGGTCCATCTCGCGCGAGATCTGCCACAGGCTGGCGAAGGGATTCTGCTCCCAGCGCGCGAGCGGTGTGGGACCGCCGCTGCCTCGCTCGCGAGGGGCGACGGAGCCGCTCCGCTCCCCTGCGGCGATCGCGTGCCTGCTCTTGCCGGCCTGTCCGCCATCGCCCGGCGATGGCGGTGCCGTGCGTTGGCCGTTCGTCGAAGCGGATTCGTTAGCCATGCGGGTCTCCTCGTGTGACGCATGAGCGCGGTGTTCCGTAGGCGCCGGTGCGACGCAATTTCAGTGCCGCAATCTCGGGTGCTAGCATGGCGCATGAGATTCACGGGCCGCGTGGAATGCCGGCGCTCGAGCGCGCGCATCAGCCTCGACGGCCACGGCCCCGGCGGCGAGCGAGTGCTCGTCGCACTCGTCGGGGCGGCTCCGGCAGATCTTCCGGCGACGCTCGATTGCGCGTCGATCGAGTCGCTCGCGGACGGCCGTTACCGCGTCTCGTCGGGCGGCCGTGAATGGACCCTCGGGGCGGCGCGGGAGATCGTGCACCTCGATGCCGCGGCTGCGTTCTATGCGGCGGTTCCGCCGCGCAAGGTGCCCCTGCGCAAGCGCATGCTGTGGCGCTTCGCGCTGGCGGCGGCCGCGACGCGCCCCGGCCGCTGGTGGCTCGCGCGCGCGGCTCGATGAGCGCGCCGGCGCTCGCATCGGCATCGCCGCGGAGCTCGAGCCGGGCGGCGCGACGCGTTCCCCGGCCGGTGCTGCGCTGACGAGTCGAGCGCCGCACGCCGCGGCTCGTCCGCGCCGCGAAATCTGCTTTGGCCGCGCGGAGCAGCAAGCGGCCGTCAGGGCCCGGATTGTGAAGAATCCGACGCGCTGAGTGGGCGTGCCCGCGGACAGCTTCTCCCCGCTGAGGGACTTGGCTATAGTCGGCGCCCGAATCTTCCCCCGCCTTCAGCGTAGCGCACCGAGGAGCCCCATGGCCGAGGCCACCCGTTTGCCATTGCTCGCGCGCCTCCTCAAGTCGGGAGCCGCCATCGAGCCGGTCGAGATGCGGGCGGTCGTCATCTCGATGCTGTATTTCTTCTTCCTGTTCGGCAGCTATGCGATCGTGAAGCCCGTTCGCGACGCAATGGGCACGGTCTACGGCGTCAAGCACTACCAGGACCTGTTCACGGCGACGTTCATCGGGACCTTGATCGTCGCGCCGCTGTATTCCGGCTTCGCCTCGCGTCTGCGGCTCTCGGCCTTCCTGCCGTGGGTCTACGGGTTCATCGCGGTGACCATCCTCGTGTTCTACGCGCTCTTCAGCCATCACGAGGCCCCGACCCGCTGGCTCGCCGCGGCGTTCTACGTGTGGGTGAGCGTGTTCAACATGCTCATCATCTCGGTGTTCTGGACGTTCATGTCGGACATCTTCTCCCGCACGCAGGCGAAACGGCTCTACGGCTTCATCGCCGCGGGCGGCACGATCGGGGGGATCACCGGGCCGGCGCTCGCTTCCCTTTTCGCGACCGTGGTCGGCAATCCGGGCCTGATGCTGATCTCGGCCTGCGGATTCGGGGTCACCGCGGGACTCGTCGTGCTGCTCGAGCGGGAGCGGCAGCGGCTCATCGTGGCCGGAGCGGACGCCCAGCGTACCCGGCTCGACCATCGCCTCGGGGGCAATCCGTTCGATGGCTTCAAGCTGCTGCTGCAGTCGCGCTACCTGCTGATGCTCGCGCTGTTCCTGTTCTTGATGACCTGGATCTCGACGATCGTCTACTTCCAGCTGGGCGACCTCATCAGCAAGGATTTCGTGAGCCACGCCGCGCGCACGCGCGTCTACGCCATCATCGAGGTGGCGGTCAACGGGCTCGCGGTGGTGATCCAGCTGCTCGGCACCGGACGCTTCATCAGGCGCTTCGGCGTCACGACCGGCCTGCTGCTCAATCCGGTCATCATGGTGCTCGCGTTCCTCGCGATCGCGTTCTCGCCGATCCTCTTGGTGCTCGGCGGCATGCAGGTCCTGCGCCGGGTCGCGGAATACGCCGTCGCGAAGCCGACCCGCGAAATGCTCTTCACCGTCGTCGACCAGGAAAGCAAGTACAAGGCGAAGAACGTCATCGACACGGTCGTCTACCGCGGGGGTGACGTCTGCGCTTCCTGGGCGAGCTCCTTCGTGCTGTCCTTCGGCGTGAGCGGCCTCGCGATCTTCGGTGCGATCGTCTCGCTGATCTGGTTCCCGGTCGCCTGGGCGCTCGGGCGGCGCTATGAGAACGTCCGCGGCGGAGAGCTCGCGACGACGGCGCCCTCGACGCCGGCCGCCGCTGGGTAAGGATCCGCGACCCGGGCGAGCCCGCGGCCCTCGCGGTCAGGCGACCTCGGCGCTATCGCTGCCGGCTTGCCGCAACGCCCGCAAGCCGGAGAGCGCTTCCACCGCCTGCTCCGCGTTCGCGAATCGATCCTCCGGGGATTTGGCGAGCAAGCCGTCGAGCAGCGGCTGGAGATGCTCGAGCGGCTGCGGCAGGCGGGGCGGCGGTCCGCTCACGTGCTGCTGGAGCACCTCGATGGCGGAGGTGCCGATGTACGGCTTTCGTCCGGTGAGCATCTCGTAGAAGATGACTCCGAGGCTGTAGAGGTCAGTGCGGGCATCGAGCCGCTCGCCGAGCGCCTGCTCCGGGCTCATGTAGTACGGCGAGCCGCGCAGTACGCCTTTGCGGGTGCTTTGCTGCCCGGCATGCACGTTGCGCGCGAGGCCGAAATCGATCAGCACCACCGCGTCGCTCTCCCGCAGCATCACGTTCGGCGGCTTGAGGTCGCGGTGGAAGATCCCCGCGCTGTGCACCACGGCGAGCGCTCGCGCGATCTGCTCGATGTAGCGCAGCGCGTCGGCCTCGAGAATGCCGCGCTGGATCCGCGCCTTCATGTCGCCGCGCGGAAAGTATTCCATCGCCAGATACTCGCGGCCTCCCACGACTCCGTAGTCGTGGATCCGCACGATCGCCGAATCGCGTATCGCCTCGAGTGCGGCGTGCTCGCGCGCGAGCATCCGGGTGTCGCTGTCGTCTCGTTCGCGCTTCATCACCTTGAGCGCCACCTCGATGCCGAGCGAGGCGCTCTCGGCGAGATAGACGATCGCCTTCTCGGACTCCCCGACGCTGCGGCGGATCGTGTACCCCGGGATCGGCTCGTGCGGGGTGGCGCCGTGCGAAGCGGCGTCGTCTGGCGGCGCGGGAAAGGCAGTCGGGATCTCGGGCGCCGGGGCGGGCGCGCCGTCGAGCTCGGCGCGGCGTAGCGCGAGGCGCACGGCGGTTCCGAGGCGTCCGGGCGTGAGGAGTCTCTTCGGCAGGTAATCGACGGCGCCGAGTTGCAGCGCCCGCACGGCCGTGAGCTCGTTGCCGTCGTCCGCGATGACGAGGATGGGCGGGGAGTCCGGGCGGCCGCGCAGCTGCCGCAGGCGCTCGAGTCCCTCGGAGTCGGGATCCTCGGGGCTCGAGCCGAACCGCGCCGCGAGCAGCAAGAGGTCCCAGTCGGCGTATGTGAGCGGCACGCTCTGGCGCTCGAGCTCGTCCGGGTGAACCGCCGAGATCGCGCTCTCGGGACACAGGGCGCCCAAGTGGAGCCGTAGCCACTCGCGATAGCGGGCGTCCCGGTCGACGATCAACAGCTTCATGCTCGCTCGATGCCCTCGGGACCGTGCGCCACCGCCGATTGTGGCCGAGATCGTGGCGCAGTTTCCGTGATCCGGGTCTCCCCGGAACTTGGGCTCGAGCGCGACGGTCGAGTACGCGCCGCAGGATGGGCAGGACCAGGCACGGCGACGGGGTCAGCGCTGCACGATCAGCGCTGAAGCAGCAGCGCCGTAGCATCAGCGCTGGAGGACGAACCGCTTACCGCGATATGACAGGATCACTCCGGAAGGGGTGATGGTGTCCACCCGGACCCCCTGAGGAAGCGAGTCTCCTTCGCGCAGTTTCGTCATGTTGAGGAACACGAAGCGCTGATCCGGCTGCGGCGAGTAGACGTGCAAATCGAGCTCGAGCTGCGGGAGCTGCGACCCGGGCTGCGAGGCGAGCTCCTGGTACGTCGGCAAGCCGCTGTTCGACTCGCGGACGACGGAGCCGCCGCTGTCCTGCACGGAGGTGCCCTGCTGGGTGGAGGTGCCCTGCGGGACTGCCGATTGAGGCGCGGCAACGGCTGGCGTGAGGTCTGCCGGATTCTCGGCGGCCGCCGCGGAATCGGCCGGCGTTGCGGCGCCTGCGCCCGGCGAGCCGTTCGCGAGTGCCGCCGCAGCCGTGCCGGCAGCCGAGCGCGGGAG
>JBOHZT010000081.1:0-11097 GCA_050738535.1 Steroidobacteraceae bacterium | reverse complement strand
CGCTTCTCGCCCCCCGCCGTGCCAGCCTGCCGCCGCGACATTAGCCGCGCACAACGGATTGACCATCCGTTGTTCGACGCGACAGAAACACGCAAAATCATAGTATTAGCGATGAACTCCCCTTGTTCGCCACATCCCGTTGCACTACCGTTACCCTTCATGCACAGATGCGCCGCTCCGTCACCAGTTGAGCGGCTCGAGGCGTGATGGCTACCCGGCAGACTACTTGCACGATTTGCGGCCACGCTGAGCGCGTCAGAGCCGAGATTGCGCTCGCCACGGGCGAGAGACGCTCGGCCGTCGCGCGGCGGTTCGGCATGAGCCCTCACGCCCTCAAGCGGCACTTCAAGCAGCATGTCTCCGAGGACCGCCTCGCGAGTCTCCTCTCGGCCCGTCAGAGGCAGGAATTCATGGCGACGGTCATCGACGCCAGCGAGGGCGCAATCGAGCACGCCAAGGGCGTCCGCGCCGGCCTCGAGCAGCGGTTCTACGCCGTCCTCAGGGCCGCGACCGACGACATGGCGTTGACCTCCTTGGCGCGCGAGCTGCGGCAGGTCAACGACAGCATCGCCCGGATGAGCGGCGAGCTTGCCTCGAGCCCGCTGGTCAGCGTGACGAACAACCAGATGAGCATCGCGGTCCTCATGGAGTCGCCGGAGATGGCGCGGTTCTGGGCCGAGGTCGTCGAGGCCTTGCACGACCTGCCGAACTTCTCCGAGATTCACGGGCGCCTTTCAGCCTTCGTCGGCCGGCTCGAGCGAGCGGACAACAGCCCCATCGCGGCGCTCCCGGCTCCCGTCGAGGAGGCTGCGTGACGCCGCGTAAGGCCGCAGGAGCCGCAAGCAAGGCCCCGGCCCATCGCGGCCTATCCGAGGCACTGCGGGCCGACTGGCGCGGCCGTGCGCGGCCCAATCAGCTCCCGCCCGCAGGCGCCTGGCGCGTATGGCTGCTCATGTCGGGCCGGGGCTTCGGAAAAACCGAGTGCGGCGCCCAATGGATCCGGATGCTGGCGCAGTCCGGCCAGTACGGCACGCTCGCGCTGATCGGCCAGACCGCCGCAGCAGTCCGCGAGGTCATGGTCGACCGGCTGCTCTCGATTGCCCCGCGCTGGGAGATGCCGGTCTATGAGTCCTCTCGAGCGCGCCTGAAGTGGCCGAACGGCTGCGTAGCGCTGTGCTACAGCGCCGACCAACCCGAGCGGCTACGCGGGCCGCAGCACGCGGCGGCGTGGATCGACGAGCTCGCGAGCTTCCGAAGGGCGGATGAGGTGTGGAGCACGCTGCTCCTCGGCCTGCGCGTGGGCTCCGATCCTCGCATTTGCGTGACGACGACCCCGCGCCCAACCAAGCTTGTGCGCGACCTCGTGGCGCGCGAGGGCACCGACGTGGTCATCACTCGCGGTTCAACCCGAGAGAACGCGGCAAACCTCGCTCCGGGATTCCTCGCAGAGCTTGCGAGCCGGTACGAGGGCACGCGGCTCGGCCGACAGGAGATCGAAGGCGAGCTTCTGCAGGATGTCCCTGGCGCGATCTTCCCGCATGAGATTCTCGATGCGACCCGGGTCGAGGCAGCACCGGAGGATCTCGAGCGAGCGGTCATCGGCGTGGATCCGGCCGGCTCGACTGCCGAGGGCGCGGATGAGACCGGAATCATCGCGGCTGCTCGGGGCCGTGACGGCCATGCGTACGTGCTGGCGGACTACAGCGGCAAGTACAGCCCGGAGGAGTGGGCGCGCGTGGCCGTCAACGCCTATCACGCCTTGCGCGCCGATCGCATCGTCGTCGAGCGGAATTTCGGCGGCGACATGGCGGCCGCAACCATTGCCAGCGTCGACCGCGACGTGCCCGTGACGGCGATCACCTCGAGCCGTGGCAAGGTTCTTCGGGCCGAGCCCATCTCCGCGCTCTTCGTGCAGCATCGCGCACACCTGGTCGGAGATCTTCCGCAGCTCACAGATCAGATGGCGGCCTTCACGAGCGATTGGAACCGGACGCGGGACGGATCGCCGGATCGGATCGATGCCGCCGTATTTGCAATTCACGAGTTGATGATGACCGCGAGTTCGGGCAGCTGGTTCAACTGGCGGGCTCTTGTTCCGCCTGGAGAGGACGAATCCGACTATGAGTAGCTACGACAGGATCTTTGCAACCGCCGCGACCGCCGACAAACCCGATGCGGCCGTGGGAGTCGTTTGGTTCGGCGCCGCCGCCGCGGACGGCTACGCACTCGCGGTGCTCGACTACCGGCTCTCGGAGACGAGCGACGTGAAGGCCGAATGGATGCGTGAGGTGTTCTGGCGCTCCATCGAGCTCGACAACGAGCACAAGCCGGCGCGGACAGGCTGCCTCCTGCGCGTCGAGCACTTCGGGCTGCGCAGTGTGCTCGAGCGCGCCGATGAGGCTTTTCGGGCCTCGGACGATGCCCGCACCGTCGAGCGCACGGCCTTCGACCTGAAGCCCGTTAGTGATACCGAGCGCGCGAAGTGGCCGGCAACGCTCGATGAGCGCATGTCGAGCCTTCGCCCGCTCATCAACTCCGGGCGTGTCGTCCGATACGGCAGGGGCCTCGGCCGGTACAACTGGCGCGCGCGCCGCATCAATCATCTCAGCGAGCAACTCCGCCAGCACCGCCCGGGGGATGCGACGAGCGCCGGTGAGCTCCTGCAGGCCTTCGTGCTCGGGGTGCTCCTTGGCACGACGCGCAGCTCGTCGTTCTTCGATGTCATGGCGCGCATGGAGGAGGCCGACGAACGCAAGGCCCGCGGGGAGCCGCATCCGGCCTTGAGCGGCCCGTTCGCGTACATCCAGGGGCGCCGCCCTAGATGAGCGCCCCGCGCAATCGCCCCGCGTTCGCCATCGGCCAGGAGCGCCGCGAGATCGTTCGGCAATTGATGCTCGAGCGCGCCGAACGGTTCCCGCTGCTGTGGCCGTTGACGGCCGACCAGATGAAAGGCGAGCTCCAGAGGCAGGGAGTCTATCTGTCCGTTTCAACGGTCGAGTGGCACATGCAGGAAATACGCAAGCAGGCGCGCCGCGAGGCCGAGGACCCGGCGCGAAAGATTGCCGAGAAAAACGATGTATCTAGCGCTCCGGGCATGGTGTAGTGACTCTCAGATTTTGTTCACCAGGAGTTGAGACGTGATCCGAACCCAGCAAGAACTTCGCGACTACATCCGCACGGAAGCGCGCAAGACGGCAATGGACGCGGTGCGCGAGGACGACCGCAGCACCTCCCGCAAGCAGCAGCTCTATGACCGCATCTCGCAGCACACCGGCGCGTTCGAGCACGGTGAGATGTCGCTCGCCGAGATGGCCTCGAGCGCGGCGAAGAAGCTCGGTATCGAGTTGGACTCCGGCGCCGATCCGGTCGCCGCGCTCGAGGGATATCTCAAGGGGCGCACCCACACGGAGTCAGGGGCGAGCGGCATGGACGCCTCGCCGGATTCCTTCGTCGGCCGTTACTTGAACGGTGGGAAATAGCATGGCTCGCAAGTCCAAGGCGACGCTCACCGGCGCCGAGATTGCTCGAGCGCTGTCCGCGGCCGAGGCGGCGGGGACCGACGATGAGACCTTCGCGGTGCTCAATGAGCTGTATCACGCTCTGACGAGCGGGATCGCCAATGACGACGAAGCGGTACGAATCAAGCCGGGGCTCGGCTTGTTGCTGACGACGGCGCAGGTGGATGAAGCGCTCGGCGAGGTGGGCATCATTCGCAAGATTCCGCGCGCGCACCGGGATGTGCTGAAGCGAGCGCGGGATGTGTATGCCGCCGCCGAGGCCGCGGGGCACCGCACCGGCTCGGTTCCGGTCACAAGGGCAGAGTTCGATTCGTTCTGCACCGCAGTCGCACTCGCGCTCTCAAACATCGACGAGGCGCGCCAGCACCCGGGGCGGTACGGCGTCGGGCTTCAGCACCTCGGCCAGATTCTCGCCGAGCCGGATGTGTACGACCTCTCCCGCGCCGAGCTCGCGGGCCTGAGGCGGCTCTCCGGTCTCCTCGACACCGCCGCCGAGCGCGAGGGCCACGCGCAGCGCAAGCACGCAGCCGCGCGCGGCGGCCGCCACTGGCAGCCGGGCTACGCGACTTGATCGGACACTTTTCACGCGCTTCTCAGTCCCCCGAGACTGCATCGGGGGCGCGGGCTTTAGACGGACAGTCCCCGCGACACGAAAGAACGCCGTCTGCTTGTGGGCTGGTATTCCGGGCAACCGGTGCAATCCACCATCCGCGACAGGCCGCGCGCTCGAACGAGATCGAGAGCCGGTGCGACACCTGAGTGTCTCGTGAGTTCACGACGGTGCGCGGCGACCGGCATTTGTTTGAGCTGAGGAAAAAATCTTGCCGACGATAATCGATTCTTTGTTTCTGCAGCTCGGGATTGATGTCTCCCAGTTCTCCGAGCAGCAGCGCAGGGCGCTTGCGAAAATCAAGGACTTTGAGTCCGCCTCCAAGCGCGGCGCCGACAAGGCTGCGAAGTCCGTCAAGACTGTCGGGAGCGCTTTCAAAGACCTCGCGGCTGACACACAGATCGGCGCCGCCGGGCGCAAGCTCGATAGCCTCGCGACCCGCGTAAAGGCGTTCGGGCAGTCGGCGCAGCTTTCAGGCCCGCTCGGCGCCGGACCGGGAAAGCTCATCGAGGGTCTCGGCGCGCTGCTCTCTCCGGCAGCGCTCGCCGCCGCGGCTATCGGCGTGGTCGGGGGCGCCGCGTGGGATTTGAACAAGCGCATGACGGCCGTGAACTCGACGCTCGACCGGCAAGCGAAAGTCGCCGGCATGAGCGCGAAACAGCTCTGGAGCTGGGGACAAGCCGCAAAGACAGTCGGGGAGTCGCCCGAGGCCGTCACGAGCTCCATCGCGGGCCTTCAAACGGCCATCATCGGCGGCATGATCGGCGTCGGCTCTCCTTCGGCGCAGTTGACCGGCCTCGCGCGCCTCGGGGTGAAATGGAACCCGCGCACGGGCGTGAACATCAAGTCTTTGTTCGAGCGAGTTCACCAGTTCGGAAAGGTTCACGGCTGGGCCGCCGCCTGGGCGCTTGCCTCCGGGTATGGGCTGATGAATCAGGCCGAATTCAATCTCGCGATGTCAAAAAACGGGGGTCTCGCGGCCCAGCGGTACGCGAAGAGCCTCGAGCCGGGCAATTTCTCGAAGACCCTGAAGCGGTCGCTTCAGATGCAATCGACGCTCGGCCGCAAGGACATCACCTCCGCGGCGCTCGCCGAGCAAGCCTATGGTGGCATCAACAAGCCGATGCAGACGTTGGTCGGCCTCATCACCGGCCTGCTCGCCGCGACCAACACGCTTCTGAGTTGGACAATCAAAATCGCCGGCTACATCGGCGACGGGCTCGTGCCAGTCCTCGGCACCGTCGAGACCTGGATCGGGGATCTCGTCGAGCACTTCACGGGCAAGCCCCCGATCGTCGCGAAGGTCGGCTCAGTGAGTGAAAAGGGCGCGCTCCCCTCCGGCATTGCCGGCCGCGAGGGTCTCGCCATGCGGGCCCTCATGTCCTCCGGTGCCTCGCGCGCCGAGGCCGCCGGGATCGTCGGCAACATGATGGCGGAGTCGGGACTCAAGCCCACGGTGAGCTCCGACAAGGGCGCGCACATCGGCTTGATGCAGCTCGACGCCGCCCGGCAGAAGCAATTCGAGAAGACGTTCGCCTATCGGATCGGCTCGCCGAGCGTACCCAAGCGCAAGCAGTTTCTCGACGAGCTGCTGTTCTCACTCCTCGAGCTGCGCTCGACGCAGCAGGGCGCAGCCGCGCGCATGGCGAAGGCGAAGGGCATCGCCGGCAAGGCCGCGGCCTTCTATCGCTACGATGAGCGCCCGGGCGTCACCGATCGCAGCTTGCCGCGACGCATCACGTTCGCCGAGCACGCGGCCGCTCTCCCGGGCCTCTCGGCGCTGCTCTCGGCGACGCGGGCGCCGAGCGTCACGAACGACAACCGGGTGACCAACACGGTGCGCATCGGCTCGGTGGCCGTGAACGCGCCAAAGGCGACCGATGCCTCAGGCGTCGCGGCCGGCATGGCGGAGGCCCTAAAATCCAATCCGCTCATTGCGCCGATCGCGCAGCAGCGCGCCGCACTCGGCACGACGGGGGTCGCCGGCTGATGGCGTTCGCCGAGCGCGAGCTGAGATTCACCTTTACGGGCGCATCCGGTGCTCCGCGGTACCTCCAGGCCTCGGGCTTGCGCTCGGTCGCAAACATCCAAATGTACGAGGGCCCGATCGGCGTCACCGCGCAGGTGCGGGTGTGGGGCCTCACGATGGCGCAGATGAGCCGGTTCTCCTCCAAGCTCACCGACGCGGTGGGCGTGGATGAGTACTTTCTCACCATCGAGGCCGGCGACATCGGCGGCCAGCTCACAGCCATCATCGCCGGAAGCCCCATCTGGCGCTCTTACGTGGATCTCTCTGGCGCACCGGAGAGCGCCTTTGTCGTCGTGTGCAGCGGCATCTCCCGCAACGCGGCCATGCTCGCGGCGACCTACGTGCAGGGCAGCGCCAATGCGGAGGATATGATCGCCGCGGTGTGCGCCGGTGCGGGTGCCATGCTCATCAACAATGGCGCTCACGCCGTCGTGCGCAACATGCACACCTACGGCTCGCTCACCGATCAGATCACGACGCTCGCGCATTCGGCGAAATTCAGATTCAAGATCGAGGGCTCGACGGTGTGGATATGGCCGCACGATGGCAAGCCCGATAAGGTCGTGATCGACGTGGGCCCGGCCATGACATCGGACGGCAGCAAGCCCATAGGCAACCTCGTGGGTTATCCGACGTTCTACCCGTCCGGCATCATCGTGCGCACGCTGTTCGACACGCGCTTTCGCGTCGGCCGGAGCATCAACATCTCCGGGTCTGCGGCTACCAAGGCGAACGGGAGCTGGAAGATCACGCAGGTCGAGCACGAGCTCGCGACGATGCTGCACAACGGTCCGTGGTTCACGACGATTTGGGCCGCTCCAGCGGGCTCGAGCGCCTCATGAGCGGCATCATCGCACCGTATTCGGCCGCACAGATCACCGCCGAGGGCTACCAGATCGAGCTCATGATCCGCGCGGCGCTCCTGCGCGCCCGCACGGCCATCCCGGTCAAGGTGGCCGCGGTGTATCCGGGCACCGGCTCCCCGCCCTCCATCGGCACTGTGGACGTGCAGCCGCTCGTCGAGACGGTCGATGGAAGCGGCAGGCTGTGGTCGCTCGGCACGGTCTACGGCGCCCCCTTCGTGCGGCTCCAGGGCGGCACGAGCGCGGTTGTTCTCGACCCCCAGGTGGGGGATATCGGCCTTGCGGTCGTGTGCGACCGGGACATCACGAGTGTCCTTGCCACGGGCGCCGAGGCTGCCCCTGGCTCGGCCCGCACGCACAACCTCTCGGACATCATCTACATCGCCCCGATCCTCGGTACCGGTGCCATCGAGCAGTACGTCCAGCTCAGCGCGAGCGGTATCACGATGGTCTCCCCGCAACAGGTGACGATCCAGGCGCCGCAGATCAGCCTGAAAGGCACCGTCGCACAAACCGGCGGCGACATGACCGTTGAAACCAAGCTCACCGTGCCGAACGTCGATGCGACCTCGGATGTCACGGTCCCGAACGGCTCGGTGAATAGCCACACCCACCCTGGCGTGCAAAGCGGTGGCAGCAGCACCGGAGAGATGACCGGATGAGGGCGCATGCGCAAGCGTAGTGCCGGCTGGGCTCGCAGGACGGCGCGAAAATGGCGCGGGTTCTTCCTGCTGCATCCGCCGAAACTCGAGGCGCCGGACGAGCGGCGCTGGCAAGCGGTCCGTCCGGGTTAGTTCCGGGCCGTGCGCCGCGCGTGCGGGACGTTCCCCCGACCCAGACCGTCTAGGTGCTTCCCGGGACGCACCTACCGGCGATAGGCTCCGCGCCGCCGGCATCAGCACCTCGGCGTACACTCGCCGCCCTCGGCCTCGGAGCGCGCCATGACGATCGACATCCCCGAGCTGTGGGCTACCTACCGGCGATCCTCCCTTGCGAGCGACGCCAGCGAGCAGGAACTCGAGAGCGCCTGGCAAGCCTTCCACGCCGCCGCCTACGCGATCGCCAAACTCGTCGCCGGCATGGCCGACCAGGGCGCGGCGGATCAGGCTATCGAGGAATGTCGCGCGACCGCCGGGGCGCTCCTCGAGGCGCAGCGCAGGGCGCCGAGGCGGCAGTAACGAAAAAGGCCGCCCCATCGGCGGGCGGCCCGAGTTCGTGCGCGGCGCTCGCCGATCAGTTCGCCCCGCGCTTCTCCTCCTGCCGCATGATGACGATCGCGCCGAGCCGGCTATCGAGCTTCGCGGCAAGCCCCGCCGGAGCGAGCGCGCGGCAAATCTCGCTCCACCTGATATCGCCGCGAATCATGAGGGGGATCTCAGCGGCTCGCGGATCATCCGGGACGGGACTATGGATGCGCTCAAGGCGCCGCGGCACCTCATCGCGCGGGCGAAGCGGGATAACCTTTTCGTCGCTCACGGCCGCACCCCACGCGTGTTATCGACGACGAGGCGCAGCGCCGCCTGCGATCGCTGCGAAGCGCCGGTTTCGTCCTCTTGGGGCTTGCGCGCCTGCTCCATGAGTTCGGTCATGTCCGCCCGGACCGCGAGCGTGAACAGTAACCGGGCTTGAGCCTCCTTCATCCAGCCGAGCACGTACTCGACGCGTGGGATTGCCTCCTCGATGCAGCACTCGGCCCAAGCGGTGGCCATCGCAGTGTCGCGATCACGCTTGATTTGATTCAGGAGCCGCGCCCCCGGTGCCGTGAGAACCGCGAGTGCTATTCGTCGCGATACCCCGTCTTGGCCTTGCATGATGCCCGCCTCGATGCGCTCCATCTGCTCCTTGCTCATCACGGGCTTTGCCCGGCGCAGCCTGCCTAGAACGATTCCAGCCGCACGATCGGAGCGACCGAGTTTCGGGAAATTTGCCCACATGTCGGCGAAGTCCTGCGCGCCGATCCGGCGCCGCTGCTTCACATTGGCCTTGCGGGCGCTCACGGCGCACCTCCCCCCGCTGCAGCCGTCTTCTCGAGGCGCTGCACGTCGATCCATTTCGAGCACATTGTGTCGGCGAGATCCTCGAGATCGACCTCGAGCCGCCCGAGCTCGTCGGCGGCCCAGCTGCCGGCGCTCGCGCGCTCCTCGTCGGTCTCGCACGCGCCGAGTGCCTTCGCGGTCAGCGCAACCGCGCTATGGCAGATACCGAGCTCCACGGCCACGAGCCGCAGCTTCTCGCTCAAGGGGACGGGAGTCGGTTGCGCCTCCTCGGCGCGGGTATCATCGGTGGTAGCCATGATGACCTCCAAGGTCGTGGTGGTGAGCCGCCCGGCCGTGACCACACAGCCAGTGCGGCGTGGGGGAATCAGGACTCGCCGCGCTGGAACGCCGCCCAGGCATCGGCAGGGGCGGCAGAGCCTGCGACCCGGTGCCAGTGCAGGCGCTCGGCCTTCGTCAGGCGGTCGTACCAGGCGATGCCCATGACGGCGTCGACCTCGTCGATGACGAGCGTACGGCCGTCACAGCGGATCGTGAGGCCCTCGGAGGCGAGGCCTCGGGCGAGCCGGATGACCGGGACGGTGGATGCGATTGCGGCGGGGACGGGCGCAGGGCGCGATAGAATGGCGTCAGCCATGTTGACCTCTCATACAGGTTGGCTTGGTTAGGCGTCCGGGGCTGCTCTAACAGTCCCGGACGCCGCTATCTATACGCCCGAGCGGGCGCGGCGGTCAAATCTTCAGTCGGAGAATCCCCGTCGACGGGACGCGCCGAGAGAGGCCCGGCCGTAGTGCAACCATAGTGCAACAGGAAGGGGTTCGTCGGCGCCAGGACTGTCGGCAGAGCTGCCTAAGTCCTTGAATTCTTGGCTCCCCGGGTTGGAATCGAACCAACGACCAACGGATTAACAGTCCGACGCTCTACCGCTGAGCTACCGGGGAACTGGGGCGCTCGAAAAGCGCGCCGAATTGTGCGGACGGCTGCCGGGGCCGTCAAGCGTCCGCTCCACGCCGTGCCCGTCCGCGGTCGATTACCGATCCGCCCAGATCGATGACAGGTCTGCCCGCGACCGTCTGTCGGGGACACCGCGGGACCCGCGCGGGAATCGTGGCGCCGGCGGCCGCTGCAAAGTTATGATCGCAGCGCGTGGGGGAGGCGGCGTCGTGCCGCTGCACGCTGCCGAACGGGAGAGGTCTCATGCGACGAGTAGTCTTTGCGAGCGCAGGGCTGGCGCTGTGCGTGGCCGCGGGCGGTGTGTGGGCGCGCGGCTCGAGCGGTCGGATTCCGGCGTACATCAAGGCCGCCGTGGACAATCCGAGCCGGCCGGCGGCGGATCGGGGACGTGATGCGAACCGCAAGCCCGAGCAGGTCCTCGCCTTCGCGCACGTGCGGCCTGGTCTGCGTGTCGCGGAGCTCGAGCCGGCAGGCGGCTACTACACGCGCATCCTGTGCAAGGCGGTCGGCAGCTCGGGACACCTCTATGCGGTGAACTTCGTGCTGCATTTCTCGCCTCAGCAGCTGAAGCGGATGCACGGGCGAAGAATGGGTCCGATGCCCGCGCCGAAGACGGACTGCCACAATGTGACCTACAGCGTGCAGGCGGCCACCGCCCTGAAGCTGCCGTCGCGGCTCGACATGGTCTGGACGGCGGAGAACTACCACGACTTCCACAACGCCGAGTTCGGCAACCCGGACATGAAAGCGTTCGACCGGACGGTGTTCGACGCTCTCGAGCCGGGCGGCGTGTTCATCGTGGAGGATCACGCAGCGGCGCCGGGGTCGGGCGCGCGGGACACGAATACGCTGCACCGCATCGATCCGGCGCTCGTCAAGCGGGAGCTCGAAAGCGTCGGGTTCCGATATGTAGGACAAAGCTCCGTGCTGCGCAATCCCAAGGACGATCACACCCAGATCGTCTTCAAGATGATCGACAAGACGGATCGCTTCCTGTTCGAGTTCCGCAAGCCGCGCTAGCGTCAGCGTGAGTCCCGTGACCAGTGCCTCGTCGTCGCTGCTCATGCCCTGATCCCGCTCACGGCCTACCCGTTCGGTCGCCTGCGTCGCCGTGCGAGGAGTCCGCCGT
>JBOHZT010000080.1:0-11199 GCA_050738535.1 Steroidobacteraceae bacterium | reverse complement strand
GATGTAGGGCATTACCCCCATCGCGAAGAGCGACAACCGGGCGAGCGCACCGCCCGAGAACATGTTCGCCATCCCGAGGATGGTGTTCGACTGGTCGTTGAAGAAGCGCGCCACGGCGGCCGGGTCGATCCCCGGCACCGGAATGAACGAGCCGATGCGGTACACGACCATGCCGCCGATCAGGAACAGCAGCCGGTTGCGGATCTCTCCGAACCGGGCCGCTTCCCCGAGCGCAGCCGCAGGATTGTTGTAGGTCGTGTTCGCCACTAGGTCATACCGTCCTTGCGCGAGCGCTTAAGGCTCCACCTTCCCGCCGGCGGCCGTGATCGCCGCGAGGGCGCCCTTCGTCGCCGCGACGCCCTTCAGCGTCACCGCCTTCTTGAGCTCGCCCGAGAGCACCACCTTCGCGCGCTCCGCCGCCTGCGCAACGATGCCCGCGGCCTTCAGCGCGGCGAGGTCGATGACCTCCGCCGTGATGCCGGCGAGCTCGTGCAGCCGCACCTCGGCGCGCGTCGACTTGATGGCGGAACGGAAGCCGACCTTCGGCAGCCGCCGCTGGATCGGCATCTGGCCGCCCTCGAAACCGACCTTGTGGTAACCGCCCTTGCGCGCCCGCTGGCCCTTCACGCCGCGGCCGCAGGTCTTGCCCTGGCCGGCCGAGGCTCCCCGGCCGACGCGCAGCCGCGGGCGCTTGGCGCCGGGCGCGGGCTTCAGCGTATTGAGTGTCAGGGTCACGATCGCTCCACTTTCAGCAGATGCAATGCCGCCTGGATCATGCCGCGATTCTCGGGAGTGTCGGCGACGGTCACCGTCTGGTGGGGCTTGCGAAGGCCCAGCCCGCGCACCGACGCTGCGATATTCGCGAGCTGCCCGTGACAGCTTTTGACCAGCGTCACCCGTAAACGATCCGCGGCTGTGCTCACGCGCCGATCTCCTCGACGCTCTTGCCGCGCTTGGCCGCGATCTCCTCGGGAGAGCGCACGCTCGCGAGAGCGTTGATGGTCGCGCGCACCACGTTGATCGGATTGCGCGAGCCGTAGCTCTTCGCGAGCACGTTGCGGACGCCCGCGCACTCGAGCACCGCCCGCATGCCGCCGCCCGCGATGACGCCCGTGCCGTCCGATGCGGGCTGCATCCGCACCCGCGTGGCGCCGTGCTCGCCCTGCACCGCGTAATACAACGTGTCGTTGCGCAGCGCAACGCCGATCATGTTCTTGCGCGCCTGCGTCATCGCCTTCGAGATGGCGACCGGGACTTCCCGGGCTTTGCCGAAGCCGTAGCCGACGCGGCCCGAGCCGTCGCCGACGACCGTGAGCGCGGTGAAGCCGAACTGGCGGCCGCCCTTCACGACCTTCGCCGTGCGGTTCACCGCGACGAGCTTCTCGAGCAGCTCGTCGGCACCCTGTCCCTTCTCTGGTCTTGCCATCTTGCTACCCTAGAATTGAAGGCCGGCTTCGCGCGCCGCGTCGGCGAGCGCTTTCACCCGCCCGTGAAACTGGAATCCGGAGCGATCGAACGCCACTCGCGTGACGCCGGCCGCCTGCGCGCGCTCGGCGATCACGCGGCCGACGGCCTTGGCCGCCTCCACGTTCCCGGTACCCTTGAGCCCCTGCCGTAGCGTGCTCTGCAGGGTCGAGGCCGCCGCGAGCACCTTCGCGCCGGTCGGGTCGGTGAGCTGGGCGTAAATGTGCCTCGGCGTGCGGTGCACCGTGAGACGCGCGACGCCGAGCTCCTGGATGTGCGCGCGGGTCTTCACCGCGCGGCGCAGACGCCGAGCCTTCTTGGTGATCATTTCTTTTTCCCTTCCTTCAGGATGATCTGCTCGTTCGCGTAGCGCACGCCCTTGCCTTTGTAAGGCTCGGGCGGGCGGATACTGCGGATCTCGGCAGCTACCTGTCCCACCTTCTGCCGGTCGATGCCCTTCACGAGGATCTCGGTCTGACTCGGCGTCTCGATCGTGATGCCCTCGGGAATCGGGAAATTGACCGGATGGGAGAACCCGAGCGTGAGGTTGAGCGTCTTGCCCTGGACCTGCGCCCGGAAGCCGACGCCTACGAGCTCGAGCTTGCGCTCGTAGCCCTTGGTGACGCCGGTCACCATGTTCGCCAGATGTGCGCGGGTCGCGCCGGCCTGCATCGCGATGTTCGCCTCAGCGTACTTGACCGAGAGCGTCTTCGTGTCCTGCACCACGCTGATCCCGGCCTTCAGCGGCAGCGCGAGCGTACCCTTGGCGCCCTTGATGGTCACCCCATCGGGCGCGATCGTCACGGTCACGCCCTGCGGGAGATCGATAAGGGCCTTGGCAACTCTACTCATGGGCTGCGCCCGCTCGTCATGGCCTGCGGCCAACTTTTCAATAAGACATCAGAAATCATGTTCATCACGCGACGATGCACAGGACTTCGCCGCCCTGGCCGATCGAGCGGGCCTTGCGGTCGGTCATGACGCCCTTGGGGGTGGAGACGATCACCGTGCCCATGCCGCCCAGCACTTTCGGCAGCTCGTCCTTGCCGCGGTAGATCCGCAGTCCCGGACGGCTCACGCGCTCGAGGCGGTCGATCACCGGACGGCCATCGTAGTACTTCAGGCCGACGGTGAGCGTCTGCTTCGCGCCTTCGCTCGCCAAATGAAAGCCCGCGACGTATCCCTCCTCCTCGAGCACGCGCACGATGGCGGTCTTCAGCTTGGAGGAAGCCATGCTCACCTCGGTCTTGCGCGCGCTCTGGCCGTTGCGGATGCGTGTCAGCAGGTCGGCGATGGGATCGGTCATGCTCATGCGGCTTATCCTTACCAGCTCGCCTTGGTGAGTCCGGGAATTTCGCCGCGCATGGCGACCTCGCGGATCTTCGCGCGCGACAGCCCGAATTTGCGGTACACGCCCCGCGAGCGGCCCGTGATCTGGCAGCGGTTGCGCAGCCGCGACGGACTCGCATCCCGCGGCAGCGTCTGCAGCCGCGCCTGCGCGGCCTGACGCTCCTCGGGGGAGGTCTTCGGGCTCCTCACGAGTTCCTTCAGTTCGGCCCGCCGGGCCGCGTACTTCCGGACGATCTTGCCGCGGCGCCGCTCGCGCTCGACCATGTTCGTCTTGGCCACAGTGCTTGAACCCTCTTACTTCCGGAATGGGAAGTTGAATGCCTCGAGCAGCGCTCGCCCTTGTTTCACGTCGCGCGCCGTCGTGGTGATCGTGATATCCATGCCCCGGATCTGATCGATCTGGTCGTACTGGATCTCGGGGAAAATGATCTGCTCCTTCACCCCGAGACTGTAATTGCCGCTGCCGTCGAACGAGCGCGGCGAGACGCCGCGGAAGTCACGGATGCGCGGCATCGCGATGCTGATCAGCCGATCGAGGAACTCGTACATGCGAGCTCCACGCAGCGTCACCTTGCAGCCGATCGCGAGGCCCTGCCGCAGCTTGAAGGACGCGATCGACTTGCGCGACTTGCAGATGAGCGGCTTCTGGCCCGTGATCTTGGTGAGGTCGGCGACCGCCGCATCCATCACCTTGCGGTCCGCCACTGCCTCGCCGACGCCCATGTTCACGGTGATCTTCGCGATCCGCGGCACCTGCATGGGGTTCTCGAGCGCGAGCTCCTTCGTGAGCTGCGGCACGATCTTCTCTCGATAGTGATCTTGGAGTCTCGCCATGGCTTCCTGGGTCGGGGCGGTCACGCCTCGAGCATCTCCCCGTTCGAGCGAAAGCACCGGACCTTGCGGCCGTCACCCAGCGTCTTGAATCCCACGCGGTCGGCCTTCTTGGCCGACGGGTTCCAGATCGCCACCTTCGACAAATCGAGCGGCATCTCTTTCTCGATGATCCCGCCCGGCTGATTCGCTTGCGGATTCGGCCGCTGGTGCTTCTTGACCCGATTGATGTTCTCGACGAGCACGCGGCTGCCCGGGAGCACCTGGATCACGGTTCCGCGCGCGCCCTTGTCGCGGCCGGTCAGCACCACGACGTGATCGCCCTTGCGAATCTTCTTCACAGCACCTCCGGCGCGAGCGAGATGATCTTCATGAACTGCTGGGTACGCAGCTCACGCGTCACGGGCCCGAAGATACGGGTCCCGATCGGCTCGAGCTTCTGCGTGAGCAGTACCGCGGCGTTGCCGTCGAAGCGAATGAGCGAGCCGTCGGGCCGGCGGACGCCGCGCCGCGTGCGCACCACGACGGCATCGTAGACCTCGCCCTTCTTGACCTTCCCGCGCGGGATCGCGTCCTTGACGCTCACTTTGATGACGTCTCCGACCGACGCATAGCGCCGGCGCGTGCCGCCGAGCACCTTGATGCACATCAGCGTGCGGGCGCCGCTGTTGTCGGCGGCATGGAGCATCGTGCGCAACTGGATCATGGACTCGTCTCGCGTGCGGTTCGGCGGGGCTTCAGGATCGCTGTACCACCGCCACGAGGCGCCAGGACTTGCGGCGCGAGAGCGGTCTCGAGGGCGCGATCGTCACGGTGTCGCCCTCGCGCGATTCATTGCGCTCGTCGTGGGCGAGCACCTTGGTGGTGCGGCGGACGTACTTGCCGTAGGTCGGATGCTTCACCAGCCGCTCGATCTCGACGGCGATGGTCTTCTGCATCTTGGCGCTCACGACTCGCCCGGTGAGCGTTTTTTCACGGGCGGCGCGTTTGTCATGGCCTGCGGATGAGTCATGGCCTGCGGCCAACTCTCCGACCGGAAGCTCGCCGGGCGAGCCGGCTGCATTGGGATTCGATTCGGTCATTTCTGGACTCCCGCGGCAGCCCCAGCGGTATCGCCCGCGGCAGCGGGCGCCTGCTGCTCGCGCATCACGGTCTTCACGCGCGCGATGTTGCGGCGCACCTTGCAGAACTGGTCCGGCTTGACGGCTTGGCCGGTCGCCTGCTGCATGCGCAGTGCGAACTGCTCCTTGCGCAGCTTCAGAAGCTCCTCGGCGAGCTCCTCGCGCGGCTTCCCGCGCAGCTCCTTCGCGTCCATCTATCGCACCTGCCGTTTCACGAACGTCGTCGCCACGGAGAGCTTCGAGCCGGCGAGACGGAATGCCTCGCGGGCGGTCGTCTCGTCGACGCCCTCCATCTCGAAGAGCACCTTGCCCGGCTTCACCCGCGCAATCCAGTACTCCACGTTGCCCTTGCCGCTGCCCATGCGGACCTCGAGGGGCTTCTTGGTGATCGGCACGTCAGGGAACACGCGAATCCAGATCTGCCCGCCGCGCTTGACGTAGCGCGCCATGGCGCGCCGGGCCGCCTCGATCTCGCGCGCGGTCATGCGTGCGCGGGTCGTCGCCTTCAGCCCGAACTCGCCGAACGAGACGGAGCTGCCGCGCAGCGCGAGCCCGGGATTACGGCCCTTGAACTGCTTGCGATGCTCGGTTCGCTTGGGTTGCAGCATGGCTCGACCTCAGACCGGTGCCGCCGGCTCGGGCGCGGCGGCCACGGGCGCGGATACCGATGGGGCAGTGCCACTCGCCGTCCCCGGCGGCAGGGCACCCGGCCCGGACGTCGTGTCCGGGCGCTCGCCGCTCGGGCGCGCCTCGCTCTCGGGCGCCGCCATCTCCACGGACTCCTTCTCGAAGACCTCGCCCTTGAAGATCCACACCTTCACGCCGATCACTCCGTAGGTCGTATGCGACTCCGAGAGTCCATAGTCGATGTCGGCCCTGAACGTGTGCAGCGGGACGCGGCCCTCGCGGTACCACTCCGTGCGCGCGATCTCGGCGCCGTTCAGGCGCCCGGAGACGCGCACCTTCACGCCGAGCGCGCCGCTTCTCATGGTGCTCATCACCGCGCGCTTCATCGCACGACGGAACATCACACGCTTCTCGATCTGCTGCGCGATGCCGTCGGCCACGAGCTTCGCATCGAGCTCGGGCTTCCTGATCTCCGAGATGTTGAGCCGCACGTCGCCGATGGCCATGCCGAGGAGCTTCGCCGTCTCGTGCCGCAGTCTCTCGATGTCCTCGCCCTTCTTGCCGATCACGATGCCGGGACGGGCGGTCTGGATGGTGATGTTCACCTTCTTGGCCGCGCGCTCGATCTGGATCCGGCTCACCGAGGCATCCGCGAGCCGCCCATGCAGGAACTCCCGGACACGGAAGTCGGTGTGCACGTGCATGGGAAACTGCTTCTTGCCGGCGTACCACTTCGACATCCAGTCGCGGGTGATGCCGAGCCGAATGCCGAGCGGATTGACCTTCTGGCCCATGCCTTAGTCCCTCTGCCCGTCGCTCACCGCGACGGTGATGTGGCTGTTGCGCTTGACGATGCGCGCGCCGCGGCCTTTGGCGCGGGCCGCGAAGCGCTTGAGAACGGGCGCGGTATCCACCTGGATGCGCGCGACCTTCAGATCGTCGATATCGAGCCCTTGGTTCTCCTGCGCATTCGCGATCGCGGACCACAGCGTCTTGTAGACCAGCCGCGCGCCCTTCTGGGGCATGTACTTGAGCGCATTGAGCGCACGGTTGACGGGCTGGCCGCGGACGGCATCCGCGACGAGACGGCATTTCTGCGGCGAGATGCGCGCGTGGCGCAGTACGGCGGTGACTTCCATGGCCTCAGCTCGCGCTTTCCACTCTGCGATCTCCCGAATGCGACTTGAAGGTGCGCGTCGGGGCGAACTCGCCGAGCTTGTGACCCACCATGTTCTCGCTCACGAGAACCGGGATGTGCTGGCGTCCGTTATGGATGGCGAGGGTGAGTCCCACCATGTCCGGCGTGACCATCGAGCGCCGCGACCAGGTTCTGATCGGCTTGCGGTCGTTCTTGGCGTGCGCGACCGCCACCTTGCTCGCAAGGTGCAGATCGACGAACGGTCCCTTTTTCAAGGAGCGCGGCATGGCCTATCTCCTCACCTGATCTTGTTGCGGCGGCGCTGCACGATCATGTGATCGGTGCGCTTGTTGTGGCGTGTCTTCAAACCCTTGGTGTTCCATCCCCAGGGCGATACCGGGTGCGGGTTGCCCTGGCCGGACTTGCCCTCGCCGCCGCCGTGCGGATGGTCCACGGGGTTCATCGCGAGGCCGCGGACCGTCGGCCGCACCCCTCGCCAACGAACGGCGCCCGCCTTGCCGTAGCTGCGCAGGTTGTGCTCGTCGTTGCTCACTTCGCCGATCGTCGCGCGGCAGTCGACGGGCACCCGGCGGATCTCGGTCGATCTCATCCTGAGATAGGCGTAGCCGCCTTCACGGGCCGTGTACTGCACGGATCCGCCAGCGCTGCGGGCGAGCTGCCCGCCCTTGCCGGGCTTCATCTCGACGTTGTGCACCAGCGAGCCGACGGGCACGTTGCGCAGCTGCATGGCATTGCCCGGCTTGATGGGCGCATCGGCTCCCGAGCGCACCTCGTCGCCGGCGGCCATGCCCTTCGCGGCAAGGATGTAGCGCCGCTCGCCGTCGGCATAGCGCACGAGCGCGATGTGAGCGGTGCGGTTCGGATCGTATTCGATGTGCTCCACGACGCCCGTGATCCCGTCTTTGTCGCGCTTGAAGTCGATGATCCGGTACTTCTGCCGCGAGCCGCCGCCGATGTGGCGCGTCGTGATGCGGCCATAGTGATTGCGGCCGCCCGTCTTGTGCTTCGCGACGGTGAGCGGCGCGTACGGGTCGCCCTTGTGCAAGTGCGAGCGATCGACCTTGACGACGCCGCGCGTTCCGGGGGAGCGAGGTTTGTACTTGATGAGTGCCATGGACGGTTTCTGCGTGCGCTTCAGGCCTTCGCCTTCGCCTCGTAATCGATCGTCTGACCTTGCGCGAGGCTGACGTAGGCCTTCTTCGTGTCCTGAGTGCGGCCGGTGATGCGCCCGAAGCGGCGGGCTTTCCCGCGCTCGTTCACGACCTGCACGCTCTGCACCTTCACGTCGAACATCAGCTCCACAGCCTTGCGGATGTCCACCTTGGTCGCGTCGCGGCGGACGCGGAAGGTGTACTGATTGTGGTTCTGCATCCCGGCCGACGTCTTCTCGGTGACGTGCGGCGCCAGCAGAATCGTCATCAGCTCTTCGCGAGTCACTGCAGGCGCTCCTCGATGAGCTTCACCGCAGCCGCCGTGAGCAGCACGCTGCGGTGCGACAGCAGGCTCAGCGGATTGAGCGCGCCCGCCTCGATCACCTCGACGCGCGGCAGGTTGCGCGCGGCAAGCCCGAGCTTCGCATCGGAGGCCTCGACCACGATCAGCACATCCTCGAGCGACCAGTCTCGTAGACGCGCCGCGAGCAGCTTCGTCTTCGGCGCATCGAGCTCGATCCCGGGCGTGACGCGGATGCGGTCCTGACGCGCGAGCTCGGAGAGCATCGAGCACATCGCACCGCGATACATCTTGCGATTGACTTTCTGCGCGAAATCACGCGGCCGCGCCGCGAACGCCCTGCCGCCGCCGACCCAGATGGGACTCCTGATCGACCCGGCGCGCGCCTGGCCGGTGCCCTTCTGGGCCCAGGGCTTCTTGCCCCCGCCTCGTACGTCGGCCCGCGACTTCTGGGCCTTGGTGCCCGAGCGCCCTGCCGCGCGATACGCGGTGACGACCTGATGCACGAGCGCCTCGTTCAGCTTGCGGCCGAACGCCGCCTCGGAGACCGGAACCTCGCCGCCGCCATTGACCAACTTCAAGTTCATGGGGTTCTCGAGCGCCTGCTCACTTCTTGGCCTTCGATGCCGCCGCGCCCGGCTTGGCCGCGGGCGCCGCCTTCGACGGCGCGATGGACTTGCGGGCCGCGCGCCGCTTCGCCTTGAGCGACGGACGGACGATGACGTTGCCGCCTTCCGACCCGGGGACCGCGCCCCGGACCAGCAGCAGATTGCGCTCGAGGTCCACCTCGACGATCCGCAAGCTCTCCGTCGTTCGCCGGACCGCGCCGAGGTGGCCGGACATGCGCTTGCCCTTGAACACGCGGCCGGGAGTCTGCCGCTGGCCGATCGAGCCGGGCGCGCGATGCGACAGCGATACGCCGTGGGTGGCCGGCATGCCGCCGAAGTTGTGGCGCTTCATCGTGCCGGCGAATCCCTTGCCGAGGGTCGTGCCGGTCACGTCGACCTTCTCGCCTGCCTTGAAGAGGTCCGCCCGCAGCTCCGTACCCGGCTTCAGATCCGCCCCCTCGTCCGCCGCGAGCCGGAACTCGACGAGTCCGCGCCCGGGCGCGACGCTCGCCTTGGCGAAGTGGCCCGCGAGCGCCTTGCTGAGCAGCTGCGGCCGGCGCGAGCCCCAGGTCACCTGCACGGCCCGGTAGCCGTCGTTCTCGGTCGACTTGAGCTGGGTGACACGATTCGGGAGCACCTCGATCACGGTGCAAGGCACCGATTCGCCGGTCTCCGTGAACACTCGCGTCATGCCGCACTTGCGGCCGACTAGACTTACCATGAAATTGTCATGGGCTGCGCCCAACTTTCCTGCGGGATCGCGCTACGCGCGACCCGCGACATGTTGCGGCGCTACGCGCCGATAAAGAGCCACTAGTGGCTCGAACCAGAGGGCGAGGAAGACGGGAGCCCGGCGGCCGACTGGGTCGCCAGTTGCTCGAGTGGTCTTGGGACGCTCGATGTCCCAACCTCGCCCGATTCCGCTTTGCGCGGGTCTCGACACGCCTGGGAAGCTCGTCCCAGGTGGAAAAGGCCGCGCAGTATAAGGTGCGTCCGCCTCCGGTACAAGCCCGGTCAGCGGCCTCGATGCGGCGGCGAGCGGCCCGGCTCGCCGTCACCGGCCGCCCCGGCGATCAATTGAGCTTGATCTGTACGTCGACGCCGGCGGGCAGCTCGAGCTTCATGAGCGCGTCCACCGTTTTGTCGGTCGGGTTGAGGATGTCCATCAGCCGCTTGTGGGTGCGCAGCTCGAACTGATCCCGCGCGTCCTTGTCCGCGTGCGGCGAGACGAGCAGCGTGAAGCGCTCCATCTTCGTCGGCAGCGGCACCGGACCGCGGACCGTGGCGCCGGTACGCTTGGCCGTCTCGACGATTTCCTTCGCCGAGTTGTCGATGAGGCGATGGTCAAAGGCTTTCAGGCGGATACGGATGTTCTGGTTGGCCATGGCGGCTCCCTCACTTCAGCACTTTGGAGACGACGCCGGAGCCGACGGTTCGGCCGCCCTCGCGGATGGCGAAGCGCAGCCCCTCCTCCATCGCGATCGGGCTGATCAGCTCCACCGTCATCCGAATGTTGTCCCCCGGCATCACCATCTCCACCCCCGCCGGCAGCTCGATCGTCCCGGTCACGTCCGTCGTGCGAAAGTAAAACTGCGGCCGGTACCCCTTGAAGAACGGCGTGTGCCGCCCCCCCTCCTCCTTCGTGAGCACGTACACCTCGCTCTCGAAGTTCGTGTGCGGGGTGATGCTCCCGGGCTTCGCCAGCACCTGCCCGCGCTCCACCTCCTCGCGCTTCGTGCCCCTCAGCAGCACCCCCACGTTGTCCCCCGCACGCCCCTCGTCCAGCAGCTTGCGGAACATCTCCACCCCGGTGCACGTGGTCTTCACCGTCGGCTTCAGACCCACGATCTCCACCTCGTCGTTCACCTTCACGATCCCGCGGTCGATGCGCCCCGTCACCACCGTCCCGCGCCCGGAGATCGAGAACACGTCCTCCACCGCCATCATGAACGGCTTCTCCACATCCCGCTTCGGCACCGGAATGTACTTGTCCATCTCCTCCACCAGCTTCACCACCGACTTCACCCCGATGTCGCTGGCGTCCCCCTCCAGCGCCTTCAGCGCCGAGCCGATCACAATCGGGGTCTTCTCTCCGGGAAACTCGTACGTCGTCAACAGCTCCCGCACCTCCATCTCCACCAGCTCCAACAGCTCGGCGTCATCCACCATGTCCGCCTTGTTCATGTACACCACGATGTACGGCACGCCCACCTGCCGCGCCAGCAGGATGTGCTCGCGCGTCTGCGGCATCGGCCCATCCGCCGCCGATACCACCAAAATCGCCCCGTCCATCTGCGCCGCGCCCGTGATCATGTTCTTCACGTAGTCCGCGTGCCCAGGACAGTCCACGTGCGCGTAGTGCCGCTGCGAGCTCTGGTACTCCACGTGCGCCGTGGAGATCGTGATCCCGCGCGCCCGCTCCTCCGGCGCCTTGTCAATCTGGTCGTACGCCGTGAACGTGCCGCCGTTGGTCTCGGCCATCACCTTCGTCAGCGCCGCCGTCAGCGTCGTCTTCCCGTGGTCCACATGCCCGATCGTCCCCACGTTCACGTGCGGCTTCGTGCGCTCGAACTTCTCTTTGCTCATG
>JBOHZT010000079.1:0-11261 GCA_050738535.1 Steroidobacteraceae bacterium | reverse complement strand
GCGCGAGCGCCGCCGAGCCGCCGCTTCACGGCGTCGAGGAGCTCACGCACCTCCTCGATCCCGAGCGCCCGCGCGCAAGCGAAGAATGCGACCGCCCCCACGACGATCACCGCGGCCAGCGAGCCACACTTCGGCCAGAAGCGCTCGGTCGCCCAGTGTGCGAGCAGGAAATGGGATCCGGCCCAGCAGATTGCCGCGAGCACGGCGGAGGCGGCGGCGAGCCTCGCGAGCAGGCGCAGCATCGTCTTCGATTCGAGGCGGCCGAGATGTCCGCGCATCAGGAAATAGAGAATCAGGAAGTTGATCGTCGCGATGCAGGCCGTGGAGAATGCGAGCCCCCGGTGGCCCCAGCCAAGATGGAACGTGAACAGCCAATTGAGCAGGAGATTGAGGCCGACCGCGACCGCGCTCACGATCATCGGCGTCTTGCGCCTGTCGATCGCGTAGAACGCATTGACGAGCACCTTGAGTGCGGCATAGCCGCACAACCCGAGGGCATAGAACTCTAGCGCGCCGGCCGTCTGCGCGGCGTCGTAGGCATTGAACCTGCGGTGCTGATAGAGCACCGAGATGATCGGGTCGGCGAGCAGGATGAGGCCGATGGTGGCCGGGACCGTCATGATGAACGCGAGCCGCATGCCGCGCGCGAGCTCGGTCCGGAACCCGCGCGTATTGCCCGCGGCGGCCATGCGCGACAGGAGCGGCAGCGATACGGTCCCGAGCGCGACCCCGAACAACCCGAGCGGCAGCTGCATCAGGCGAAAGGCGCTCGCGAGCCAGAACGTCCGTCCGTCGCCGAGCTCGGAGGCGAAGATCGAGTTCACGAGAACGTTGACCTGCGTGGTGCTCGCGGCGACCACGGAGGGGCCCATGAGGCGCAGGATGGCCTTCACTCCCGCGTCGCGCCAGTGGAAATCGGGACGGAACCGATATCCGATCCGGTGCACCGAGGGCATCTGCACGAGCAGCTGCAGCGATCCGCCGATCAACGTGCCGATGGCGAGTCCCACCAGAGCGCGGGGGCCGAACGTCGGGTCGAGCCACCACCCGAGCGTGCCACCCGCGAGGATCACCCCGAGATTGAAGAAGCTCGAGGCGAGCGCCGGCATGCCGAAGACGTTCTTGGCGTTGAGCATGCCCATCGCGAGCGCCGCGAGGGATACCAGCAAGATGAAGGGGAACATCACGCGCGTGAGGCTCACGGTGAGCTCCGCCTTCGCCCCGTGGAAACCCGGCGCGAGCAGCGCGACCAGCCAGGGCGCCGCGAGCACGCCCGCAAGGGTCACCAGGCTCAGGAATATGACCGCGAGCGTCGCGATCTTGTTGGCGAGCTGCCACGCGGCGGCATCGCCATCGGTCACCGTCGTCTTGCTGAACGTCGTGACGAACGCGGTGGACAGGGCGCCTTCGGCGAACAGGTCGCGCAGCAGATTGGGGATGCGGAAAGCGATGGTGAACGCGTCCATGAGCCTGCCGCCGCCGAACAGCGCGGCAAAGACTTGCTCGCGCACCACGCCGAGGATACGGCTCACGAGCACCGCAGCGCCGACGGTCCCGGCGGCGCGGGTATTGAGCTTCTGAGCGCGCTCTGCGGCTTCCTCCGGGGCCGTGATGGACCGTGAATCCGTGCTCAATTTTCCGCGTCTGCCCTGGTTGCATTACGCCGACGTCATCGGCGGAGGGTTAACTTCGACGGCTACCCGCCGTTAGCTCACGATGAGGGCAGCATCGTCTCACGGCGGACCGGACTTTTGCGCGTATGCACCGGTCGAATTTTGCGGTGACGATGTCGGCGGGGCCGCGGATGCGCGCCCCGCCCGCCTTGCTTCCCAAGGAACGCAGCCGCGGCCTCGGCCCGTGCGTCCCTCCTTCCGCGGCATGCGAGTGCCGCCGCCGCGCTTCAGGAGTGCCGCGACGAATTCGTGGAGGGGTGGCCGAATCCGCCGAAATGGATCAGGGCCTCGCGATCGGTTTCCTCGCTCGCGACCGCGGCGCGCACCCGCAGGATGTCCCGCCGGGCGACGAGGCCGACCAGTCTCGAGTCCGAGCGCCGGAGGATCGGGATGCGCCCGATCTGGGTCTCTGCCATGCGATCGGCCAGTCTGCCGACGAGCTCGTCCTCGTACCCGATCACGAGATCCCGCCCGCCGAGCTGCTCGCTTAGGGTTCCCGGGACCGACCGCCCGTCCACCATCCAGGAGAGGGCGTCGTGGCGCGAGACCATGCCAGCCAGTCGTCCAGACGCATCCATCACCGGGTAGCTCTTGTGCCGCCGCGGCACGTTGGGGGCTGTGAAGAACTTGACGACCTCCGCAAGGGGCATTTGCGCGGGCAAGGTGTCGACCGGATGAGCCATGATGTCCTGCACCCGCATCAGCTCGAACGCATCCACGGTGTACTCGCGCGTGATGTGATACCCGCGGCGCGCGATCTTCTCGGTGAGGATCGAGCGTTTGAGCAGCAGCACCGTCGTGGCATAGGCCGCCGTCGAGGTGATGACCAGCGGCAGCAGTGTGTCGAAATTGTGCGTGAGCTCGAGCGCGAACAGCAGCCCCGTGAGCGGTGCGCGCATAGTGCCGGCCATGATGGCAGCCATGCCCATGAGGGCCCAGAACGGCGCGTCGCCGACCGGCATCACGTTCGCCATGAGCCGGCCAACGACGCCGCCCATGATCAGCAAGGGCGCCAGCACGCCTCCTGAGGTGCCGGACCCGAGGGCGACGGCCCAGATGATCGACTTGACCAGCATCATGCGCAGCGCCATCGGATTGCTGACGTGACCCTGCAGGAGCGCCGCGATGTTGTCGTAGCCCACGCCGAGTGCGTGAGGAGCGATCATGCCGCCGAGGCCGATCACGATGCCCCCGAGCGCCGGCCACCACATCCAATGAATCGGCAAGCGTTGGAAGAAATCTTCCGCCTTGTAGACCATCTGCGTGAGCACGCCGGACGCCACCCCGCCGACGATTCCGAGCACCACGCACAGGCCGAGCCCGATCAGCCCCACCGCTGGGCTCGCCGCCATGGGAAACAGCGGCGTCGGGCCGATCATCCACGGCCGCCACAGGGCAGCGATGATCGATGCCACGGCGACCGGGATGAAGCTGCGCGGTTTCCATTCGAAGAGGAGCAGCTCTACCGCGAGCAGGATCGCCGCGATCGGCGTACCGAACGTCGCGCTCATGCCCGCCGCGGCGCCGGCGACCAGGAGCGTCTTGCGCTCCGCCGGAGACATGTTGAAGAGCTGCGCGAACAGCGATCCGAGCGCTCCGCCCGTCATGATGATCGGGCCCTCGGCGCCGAACGGCCCACCGGTTCCGATGGAGACGGCCGAGGAAAGCGGCTTCAGGATCGCCGTGGTCGCGTCGATCTGGCTGCGGCCGATGAGAATGGCCTCGAGCGCCTCGGGGATACCGTGCCCGCGGATCTTCTCCGATCCGTAGCGCGCCATGAGGCCGACCAGGATGCAGCCGATGACCGGCACGAGCACCATGCCCCAGCCGAACGGGCTGCCGGCCGGATCGACGTTGACGGTGCTCCATCGCCCGAAGTACGCGAGGTTCGTGACGATGTATATGAGGTGCAGCAAGGCCCATGCCGCGACCGCGCCACCCGTACCCACGACGAACGCCATCGCGCAGAGTACAAGCACCCGCTTGTCCGCGGTAAAGTCCCTCAGAGCTTGTCCTACATGTTCTGGCGCGTTGCGCTCCGAAACGAAGGATCAAACGAGACACCCTGGCGCTTCATGACTGACGCGCACCAAACATCGTAGCACGACCCTTGCAATGAGCGCTCGGCCCTCGCGCTGAAGGCGCCCGTCGCCTATGCCCTGGCGCCCTGTCCACCCTGCCGCGGCACCCGCCTCCTACGCCGCGACCGCCCAAACACCCGTCGCCCGGGATGCCCGTCCCGCGAGCAGCCACAGCACGCCGCAGACTGCGATCGCGACCGGCACCACCAGCACCGCCTCGCCGAGGGAGGACCGATCGGAGAGCGCGCCGATGAGCGGAGGCGACGCCACGTCGCCGAGCAGGTGGATGAGGAGCACACTCAATGCGACCGCGGACGCTCGCTCCTGCGGCGCCACGAGGTTCACGATGGCCGAATTGATGGGACCGGTCGACATGAACAGCAGCAGCTCCGCCGCGACGATCCCCGAGTAGTAATAGGCCGGCGAGTGAGCCATCAGCGCGACGGCCGACAAGGGAACGGCCGCGAGCGCGGTGAGCGCCGAGAGCCAGAAATAAGCGCCCCGGGAGAACTTCAGCCAATAATCGCCGAGCCAGCCGCCGGCGAAGGTCCCCGCGAAGCCCGTGACGACGACGATCGCGCCGAATCCGGTCGTCGCCTCCGGCCCCGGGATCCCTCGGACTCGCTCGAGGAACGTCGGCATCCAGAACGCGAGCCCCCCCAGCGCGAATGTGTACGCCGCGTAACCGAGTACCGTGAGCAGGTACGGCGCGCGTTTCAGGAGTCCGAGATAGACCGAGACAACCGAGGCGCCGCTCGGCCGTGCGGCGGCCGAGGGCCGCTCCTGCACCCCCCGCGGCGGGTCCGGGAGGCGCAGGCACCAAGCCGCCAGCACGAGCCCCGGCACGCCGGCCACGAAGAACACGGCGCGCCAGCCAAATGCATGATCGACGAGCCCGCCGACGATGTAGCCGAGCGCCGACCCCACCGGGATCGCCATGTAGAAGATGGCGAATACGCGCCCGCGGCGCGCGAGCTGGAAGTAGTCGGCGAGGAGCGCCGGCGCGATCGTGCCGTAGGCCGCCTCCCCCACCCCCACGAGCGCCCGACCGCCGAGCAGCTGCCAGTAGTTGCGCGCGAGCCCCGACAGGCCGGTGGCGATGCTCCAGAGGAGCACCCCGATGGCAATCGTCTTGGGCCTCGACGTCCGGTCACCGAGCACACCGAACACGGGCGCGATCAGCATGTAGACGACGAGGAATCCCGTCATCAGCGCCCCCGCCCGGAAGTCATTGAGTCCGAGGTGCGCCTTCTCGAGATCCGGCACGATGGCCGAGACGACGTACCGGTCGAGGTAGTTGAGAAGATTGACGAGGGTGAGGATGGCGAGCCCCCCCGCCGCGAGCCGACGCACGACGGGCTCGGACGACCGAGCCGCCTCGAGGGATGGGGAGCTCTCTCCAGGGATCACGGCGGATCGATGCTCCCGCGGCGCAAATCCTGCACCAGGCTCAGATTTCGTGGTGGGGCGTGTGGGAATCGAACCCACGACCAGCGGATTAAAAGAAGCAGCTAAAGCGCGTCCGCATCACGCAATCGGCACGTAAACGCATGATTGGCAAGGATACCCGAAATCCGCTTTCGGGCGGAAATTCCCGAATCTTGAGCGTCCGTGCAAATCGGACTGCAAACGCCCTTTGCCCTCCCGGCCGGAGCCCTGGGTCGGCCCCACAAATCTGGACAATATTCCACGACCGGATAAGGGGAGCCCTGCGGTTTAGGCCTCACCGCGGGCGGCGCGCTGGAGCTCGCGGTACGAGCACACACGAAGCGCCGCGGCTCGCGGTCAGAGACCCCCGGGGCACAGCCATTGGATAAGGTCACGGAAAGCATGAGCCCGGTTCACGGGCGAAGCGCGCGTGTGATACTTCCGGGGTGACCATTTCCGTCAACCCGGCGTCCTCCTTTTGGGGAAAGGCAAGGCCCGCAACAGAGGCTGGACCAAGATGGCATCCTTTGCTGTGGCACATGCTCGATGTCGCAGCCTGCGCAAAACATTTGCTTGCGGTGCGATCGCGAAACCGGCGAACGTTGGCGGAGTTTCTTGGGCTCAGTGAGCCGGACGCGTCGAGTCTCGCCGTTCTCCTTGCCGCGTTCCACGATCTTGGCAAATTTGCGGCGCCATTCCAGCGCAAGGCGGAAGGTCCGGAGTGGCCCTTCGCGCGACCGCGAGACGCACTGTACGGCGTCTCCGAGCACGATCGAGATGGACTTGCCCTGTGGCATTATCACCTTGGTCCGCAATTCGGGTCGCGGATCTGGCCTGGCGCGGAACATGCTGTCAAGGCGCTACTCGGCGCGAGCTTCGGGCACCACGGGCGCGCATTAGCTACTGAGTTAAGAAGTCCAGCGGAGATCTTTCAGCCCGAGGGGATCGCTGCAACAGCGGCATGTGTGACGGAACTGATCGACCTTCTTCTGCCGGCACCGGTGCGCGCGGACTCTCCCGGCGACCGCGCTGTCGGGGCGGCGTCTTTTTGGTTTGCAGGGTTTGTCACCATAGCGGACTGGGCGGGATCTGGACAGGTGTATTTCCCCTACAGAGCACCGGACCTGTCGCTTGCGGGCTATTGGACCGTCGCCCAGCAGCAGGCGGCGTCCGCCGTTCGGTGCCTCGGGCTCGTATCCGCGCCCAGTGGCGGTCCAAAATCCTTCTTGGCACTCACCAAACAATCGCGCCCACCGACACCGTTGCAGGCCCTCGTAGAGAGCGTCGATCTCGCAGACGGGCCAGTACTGGTCATCATCGAAGACGTGACAGGCGCTGGAAAGACGGAAGCCGCCCAAGTGCTCGTCAATCGCTTGATGACGGCCGATCGTGCCGCCGGGGCATACTGGGCCATGCCGACTCAGGCAACCGCGAACGCGATGTACGAGCGGCAACGACACGTGCTTGCGGCACTATTTGCCGATGGCTCGCGACCTCAGCTTGTGCTTTCGCACGGCGGCGCGCGCCTGCACACAGAATTTCAGCAGACGATTTTGCGAGCGGCGGCGGCTTCCGAGCGGACCTACGGAGACAGAGAGCCCGATGAGACCGCCACTGCTGCGTGCGCTGCGTTTCTAGCCGAAGATTCTCGCGCGGCACTGATCGCCGATCTGGGTGCCGGAACAGTCGATCAAGCTATCCTCGGCGTCCTTCCGGCGCGGTTCCAGGCGGTGCGTCTGTTCGGACTCTCGGACAAGGTCCTCGTCATCGACGAGGCGCACGCATACGACGCGTACATGAGTGCCGAGCTACGCGGGCTGCTGCAGTTCCAGGCCGCCCTGGGCGGTTCGGCCGTCGTACTGTCCGCCACCCTTCCGCGCGATGTAAAGAACAAGGCGGGGCGCGAGCAACTCGTGCACGCCTGGATGGAAGGTTGCGGCGCGCGCATCAGGGATCGCGCTGGGAAGTCGGTCGTTCAGCGCGCCGATTATCCACTCGTCACTGTCGTTGGGGCGGCTACGATTAACGAATACCCGGTCGCAACCGCGCCATGGGGTCGGCGCTCCGTGCCCGTGCGATTCGTCGACCAGGACGATACGATCGTCGAGGCCTTAGTGGGTGCCGTGCACCACGGAGCTGCGGTCGCATGGGTCCGCAACACCGTCGATGACGCGCTCGAAGCGACCGATGCGATCCGTCGTCACGGGCTTGAGCCGATTACATTTCACGCGCGCTTCGCACAGATCGATCGGCAGCGTATCGAGGCGGCGGTCATGGCTCGCTTCGGACCGGGGGCAAGCGCGGACGCGCGCCGTGGCTCGATCGTGATTGCGACACAAGTGATCGAGCAGTCACTCGATCTCGATTTCGATTTGATGGCAAGCGACCTCGCACCGATCGATCTCATTATTCAGCGCGCGGGTCGATTACGTCGACACCCTCTGCGCGAGATGACCCGACCGGCCGTGCCATTTGAGTTGATCGTCCGCGCGCCTTCCTTCGACGAGGATCCCCCGCCAAACTGGCTCGATGGTCCGATGCGAAGGACTTCATTCGTCTACGGTGACCCGGCTGTGCTGTGGCGGACGATGCGTGCTCTTCGAGAGCGCGGGGTGATCGAGACCCCCGATGCCATGCGCGCATTGATCGAAGAAGTGTACGCGGCGGACGCGTTCGTACCGAGCGGGCTCGATCCAAAGTCAATGAAGGCGGAGGGAATCGCATTGGCCCAGGGCGGACGAGCCCGCCAGAGCTTGCTGTCGCTGGTGCAGGGCTACCGCGGCGAGCAGATGGCCTGGGTGAGCGAGGATCGCATCCAGGTACAGACTCGTCTGAGCGCCGCGCAGTCGGTCCTGCGTCTCGCCCGGATTACCGGCGAGGGGCGCCTGCTGCCGTGGGCGGAGGGAGATGCGCCATTGTGGAATCGTTGGGCACTCTCGGAGGTCAAAGTCGCAGCGTACCGCGCTCCCCGCGGTTCCGCACCGCTGACGCGATTTGAGCCGCAGGCCACGATCGCTCGTGCCGAATGGGGCGTGCGTGAGCGGGAGCGCGATGATTTCCTGCTACTGCCGCTCGAGCGCGCCGACGACCACTGGTGCGGAACCCTGGTACCCGCGCAGGGCCCTCCCATTACCTTTACTTATTGGAAGGATATTGGCCTTAAAATCTCATAACAGGGCTTGAGCTGACAAACGCAACCAGCGAATATCGGTTACGCTGAGAAAAATGAATCGAGAGGCAGGGGAAGCGTGAGTTACGATCTTCGGTTCGAATCGTGGATTCCCTTTCGGCGAGCGAGCGGCGGCGTCGACTGGCTGCCGCCGTCTGGCCTCACGGAACGCCTCGCTGAGGATCCAATCATCGCCCTTGCGTGTCCGCGAGCGGACTTCGATGCTGCGGTCCTTGAGTTCCTGATCGGATTGTTTTCGGTAGCAATTGCACCCGAGAACGAGCCAGAATGGGAGGCCGTTGGGCGTGCCCCACCCTCACCCGCTGCGCTACGGGCCGCACTTTCACGTTTGCCCGATGCCTTCGCGCTCGATGGGGACAGCGCGCGGGCGTTTCAGGACCTCGATCCGCTTGATGGTGTTGAGGCCACACCCATTGAGAATCTTCTGATTGACGCCGCGGGCGAGCAGGCGCGGCGTCGCAACACGGACTTATTCGCAAAACGGGACCGCATCCTCTCTCTCGGTAGACCAGCGGCCGCCATGGCACTCGTGACCATGCAGACGTACGCGCCATCCGGAGGACAGGGGCATCGCACGTCGTTGCGCGGCGGCGGCCCGCTGACGACCCTTGCCGAGCCCCGGGCGCAGCCGCGCACCGAACCGCTCTGGCGTTTGATCTGGGCAAATGCTGAGAGCGTGGCGCAATTCGATGAACGTGACGGCGGTAGGGCACGTGCCTGGTCGCCCGCAGATACGTTTCCCTGGCTCGCGCCGACACGAACGTCTTATCCGAAGGAGCGCGGCGTGCCGACGTACCCGACCGATGCAGCGCCGGGACAGGCTTACTTTGGTCTGCCCCGGCGCATTCGACTGGAGATCACGCAGGCTGCGGGCATTTGTGCCCTGACTGGGCTCCCCGATACCACCCAGATCAAAGCATTTCGGATGAAGAACTACGGAGTGCAGTACACCGGCTGGCGGCACCCGTTGACCCCCTACTATTACGACAAGCAGTCCGGACTCTTGCCGGAGCACGGCCAGCCCGGGGGCGTGGCGTGGCGGGACTGGCAAGGCCTGCTGTTCGATAGCGCAGACGAGTCCGGTTCGCGCCCAGCGCAGGCAATCGCGCATTACCGGGCGCGCCGCGCCGACGGACCGTTCCGAATCCTAGTATTCGGCTATGACGTCGACAAGATGAAAGCGCGGTCCTGGATTCAGGCGGAGCTTCCGGCCTTCCCGGATGCGATGCTGGAGTCCGTGAGAGCCTTCACCGATGCCGCCACGGCCGCGGCCCAGCTACTGGCCACGGTTGTGATGTTCGCCGTGAAAGCCGCGCTTCTACAGCGTCCGAAGGATGCCCCCGGAGACTATCGGTATTTAAAGCAGGCATTATGGGCGCGCACTCAGGCTCCGTTCTTCGACCTCGTCGGCGAAGTGACGCAGGTTCCGAATGCCGATGGTCCTGCGATGCGCGAGCGGTTTCGCCATGTACTGCGTGAGGCCGCACTCACCATCTTCGACCTCGCCTGTCCCCTTACGGCCGGCCTCGAGAGCAGTCACCTGCGCCGGCCGATCGCGGCGCGCCACCGACTGGTCATGACGCTTGAGGGTTTTGGGAAAGACGGCAGCGCATTATTTAAGGCTCTCAATCTTGCACCACCCGAAATCCGCAAAGCCAAGAAGCAGAGTGCCGCATGAATTTGCCATCCGATGTTACGAAGGCAGGCCCAACCGCGCCGGGTTCCCCGCAGCAGCGTGCGTACGAGTGGTGGCGAATGACGATCTCGGATACGGAGGGCGACCGCGGTGTGCGGGCGCAACTGCGCCGCTGCGGCACTCCGCTCGATGCCGTCACGGTCCCTGCGGCGATCAGCCTTGCCCGACGCCTCGGCCGCGTCCCGGAACGCGGCGCGCCGCCCTGGAAGCAGAAAGGGTTCGAGCGTGCTCTCTCCCTGGCGATCGTGCTCGCGCATGTGCGAGTCAACACGTCCACCAATTTGCTGCGTACGCTCGGTTGGGGCCAGTTCCCCCACGACAAGAAGGAAACGGACGCTACGGAGGGTCGACCCCTTCTCTCGGAACTGCGCTTCAAACGGTTCCTGCAGACCGACGGTGAGGATCAATTGGTGACGGCGTTCTCCCGCCTCGTAGCGCTCGCCGGAGACGAGACCGATGTCACAGATCTCGCTCGGGTATTCCTTACCTGGGATGACGATCGCACGAAGCGCGACCTCGCCCTCACGTACTTCCGTGCGACCACGACTGGCCTCGACGCCCGCGACTGAACCGAGGATTGCCCATGACAACGTTTCTGCAGCTGCACCTGCTGACCGCCTATCCACCCGCAAATCTTAATCGCGACGACACCGGACGTCCCAAGACGTGCGTGTTCGGCGGAAGCCCACGATTACGCATCTCTTCGCAAAGCCTGAAGAGGGCCTGGCGCATGAGTGACGTATTTGCCAGCACCGTTGACGGGCGGATGGGCAAGCGCACGCAACGGATCGGTGCCGAAATCCATGCCCACCTCACCGGCCAAGGGATGGCAGCGAAAAAGGCCATCGAAGTGGCTCGGGCGATCGCCGACGTGTTCGGGAAGCTCAAGCCGGAATCGGATCCGAGATCCACGTTCATCAAACAGCTCGCATTCGTTGCACCTCAAGAGCGGGCACGGGCCTTCGCGCTCGCTGATCGGGCGCTCGGGGGAGAGGACATCAAGTTCACCGCAGCCGACATACTTCTGAAGACCGATGAGACAGCCGATCTCGCGATGTTCGGGCGGATGCTAGTGTCCTGAGTCAATAAATACTGAACGATTGTTTCCCTTCGATGTCCAAGCATAGACTGGAGGATCGAGGGGGAAGCGATGCGACGAGGTCCGAAGAACCGGTACGAGCCGATCACGTTGA
>JBOHZT010000078.1:0-11311 GCA_050738535.1 Steroidobacteraceae bacterium | reverse complement strand
CCTCCGTTGTTGCACACGTAGACCGCTCCGTCGGGCCCGATGGCGGCGCCGTTCGGGCCTCCTCCGAGCTGCGCCAGCGTCTCGCGCCGCCCGTCGAGCCCGACACGAGTCAAGGTGCCGCGCCGGATCTCGACCAGCACCACCGATCCGTCGGCCATCGCGACGGGTCCTTCGGGGAATTGCAAATCGGAGGCGATGAGCTGCATGGGAGGGGCTCGACCAAGCGAGCGTGACGCATTCTAGTGTCGCGAGCTTCGCGTCACAACGCTCGCGGTCACAGGATTACACGCCGGGCTTCAGCCACCTTCGCGCGGCGCGCAGCTACTCTCAAGTCGCGCGCAGAGCGACGGCCACGGGCACGCGGGCGGCCCTGATCGCGGGCAGCGAGGCGCCGATGAGGCCGATCGCGAGCGCCCAGAGTACGCTCACCACGAGGAGATGGGAGGTGACATCGAGCTCGAGAACGAGGCTCCCGGTGCTCACCGCGTGGCCATTGAAGAGGACCCAGGCGATGCCGGCGCCGATGAATGCGCCCGGCAGCGCGAGCAGCATGCCCTCGATGAGGACCGAGAGGACGACCGGCGCGCCGCCGAAGCCGATCGCGCGCAAGGTCGCAAGCTCGCGGCGGCGCGCGTCGACGGAGGCGTACAGGCTGTTGAGCGCCCCGAAGATCGCGCCGATCGCCATCACTGCGCCGATGAAGTAGGCGACGAAGTCGAGAATCTGATACAGCCCCTTGAAGGTGTCGTGCAGGTCCTCGGCCTCCGATTTTATCTGCACGGAAAGCGCGGGGTTGCGAGCGACCCAGGCTTTGAAGGGGCCGATCGAGGCGGGCGAATTGAGGCGCACCACAACCTGCTGATAATCGTTCTCTCCGAACGCCGACATCACGGTATCGGCATCCGCGAGCAGGATGCTGTCGTTGACCGATCCTTGGGTCGCCGCGATGCCGACGACCTTCCACTCGGTGCCGCGCAAGTCGATGTGATCGCCGAGCGCGAGGCCCCGGTACATCTTGCTGATCGGCTCGGAGACGACGAGCTCGTGCACGCCGGGCCGGTACATGCGGCCGGCGATGATCTTGTAGTCCCGGCGGAAGAGCGCGACGCCCGGCGTCCAGCCGACGAGCGCGACACCGCCGCGCTTGCCGTTCGTGCGGATCGCGTCGACAGATACCATCGTGGAAGCCATGGCGTAGAGCTTGCCGTCGGGTCCGCGCTTGATGCCGGGGGCCTCCTCGACGGTGGCCACGTTCGCCCGGCTGATCGTGCTGTTTTGCGAGCTTCCCGCGCCGGCACCCAGCACCACGTACTCGTTTGGCTCGAGGCCGCGGTCGGCCAGATTGCGCGCACCCCGGCTCAGCGCGAGGAGCGAAGCCAGGACCGCCACGACGGTCGTCACGCCGATGACGGTGACGAGCGCGGCGCCGCGCCGCTCGCGCATGCCCCGCAGCCCGGTCACGGTGAGAACGAGAGTCTGTTTGAAGAGTGTCATGAAGGTGCCGTCCGGCCTGCGTGTCGTGCCAATTCGCGCCCGCGAAGCGCCGCCCGGCTCAGCGGCGCGCCCGCACTGAGCATCGCGCTAGCGCCCGGCGAGCGCATCGACCACCTGCAGCCGAGCGCCGCGCCGCGCGGGGATCCAGGCGGCGATGACCGCGAGCACGATGGCGCAGCCGATCCCCTCGGCGAATACCAGGCCGGGCACGGTCGCGATGCCGATCTCTTTGCGCGCGAGGGGCAGGACCGCCGAACCGATCGCGAGCCCGATCGCGGCTGCAACGATGCAGAAGGCCACGGACTCGCAGAGCAGGAGCGCGAGCATCCGACGATCGGTGAAGCCGATCGTCTTCATGACGGCGAGCTCCGGGATGCGCTCGCGGATCGACTGCATCATGAGGGCGCCGGTCGCGAGCAGGAGCGCGAAGAACACCGCTCCGATCACGCCATGGACGATGAACTGGAGATCGCCGATCTGCTGCACTTGCGCGGCGGCGAGCTCCGCCTCGGATTGGGTATGGGTCTCATTCGGGGAGTTTGCGAACAGATTATCGATCGCAAGCGAGATCGCCCCGGCATGCGCCGCGCTGTCGATCTTGGCGCTGTACATGTTGGCGGTATCGCGTTTCGTGGCGCGCGAGTCGTTGAGATAAGCGAAATTGACGATGAGCCCCGTCGCCGAATTGCCGCGCCCGCGCTGCACGTCGAACGTTCCGACGATGTCGAAACCCCAGTCGCGCGAGCCACCGAGCCTCGGCTGCCCCGATACCAGCACCACGTGCTCGCCGATCTTCCAGCCGTACTTGCGCATCGTGTCGATGCCGGCGACCGCGCCCGTGCGGTCCTTTTGCAGCGCCGCGACGGCGCCGGGGGACGGCTTGACCTCGTCCTGGTTGATTTTGAAAAAAGTGTTCGCGTCGATTGCCACGCACCCGACGTGCTGGTTCGGCTTCTGGTAGGTCCCGCCGAAGCCCGCGCGCGGCGAGACGAGTTCGACTCCCGGAACGGAGCGGATCTTCGGGAGCATTCCGATGGGCAGGGCGTTGCCGAGCGCGACGCGGCTTCCCACGATCAGGATATCCCCGTGCTGCATCGCGATCGTCCGCGCGACGCCTGCGTTGAATCCCTGCAGCACCCCGAAGAGGACGAATGCGCTCGCGACCTGCAGCAGCATGAGCACCGCCCGGCTGCGCTTGCGCCAGATACCTGCCCAGACGAGGGGAAGGTATTTCATCGGCCGGAGTGTAGCCGAACGGCGCGGATCGGGATGGCGTGGACGATGAAAGGTCCCGGACGCTTGCCCTTCAGCCGCGGATCGAAGAGATACATGATTTTGCCGTCGGCCGCGTAGACCGTAGCGCCCACCACGGTCACGCCGGCAGGCGACGCGAGACCGCGGCGCAGCACCCGGATGATCGCCCGGTCGCCTTGGATCGTGACCTCGTCGATGCGCCCGCTGCGGCCCTCCGCGAGCGCGAACCGGTTGCCGCCGATGAGGCGCAGCCCATCCGGGCCGTTGATGCGCATCGACGGCGTGAGGCGGGTGAGTCCCGTGAATCGGCCGCTCGGGCCGCGGTTGACGCGCAGCAGTTGATTGGTCGTGATGTTGTCCGCGTAGAGCGTGCCGTCCGCGGCGCACGCGATCCCGTCGATGCCCTTCAGCGTCGGGTCGCGCACGAGCACCGCGAGCGACTTGGCGCCGGGCGCGAGCGTCAGGATCTCCCCGCTCGCGATGTCGTTGACGTAGGCCGTGCCGTCCGGCGCGAAGGTGATGTCGTCGCAGACCGCGCCGCGGCTCGGGAGCGGCCAGCGGCCGAGCTCGGCGCCGGTCGCGAGGTCGAAGCGCACGACGCTCGAGGTGCCCTCCGCGACCCCCCCGGGGAGCTTCGCAGGCGAGGAGCACACCCAGAGCGAGTGGGTGCGCGGATCGGCGAGCACGCCGAAGATGGAGAGCAGGTGGTTGCGCGGGCTCCTGCGGATCCAGGGCTTCGCCCGGGTGCGGCCGGCCGCGGCACGATAGATGATGCCCGTGACGCTGCCGATGTAGAGCGTGCCATCGGGAAGGGAGCTCAGGCTCTCCGGGTAGACCCCGGTGCCGTCGATCACTACGTTGCGCGCGGCTGCGGCGCCGTCAGACGCGGATGTCGGCGCAGCCGCCGCAGCCGCCGTTGTCGCGGTCGCCGCCGCCGCTGCCATCGCCGCCGCTGCGAGTACCGAAACCGTGAGCACTGCGGCCGCGATAATTCCTGCGGTACGGGCCGCAGCCGCGAGCGCCGCCTCGACGGTCAGTATCGGTCTCATTATCGGTCTCATTCGTCGACATCCGGCTGAGAGGAGCGCGCGGCGTGCGCGAGCGCGAGCTCCGAGCGCGCACGAAACTGCCGCGGCGAGCAGCCGTAGCGGCGGCTGAAAGCGTGGGTGAAGTGCGAGGCGTCGTCGAAACCGGCCGCATGCGCGATCTGTGCAATGGTGTCGCTCGCGCGGCGCGCATCGCCGAGCAGCTCGGCTGCGAGTGCGAGCCTGCGAGTCCAGATCTGCGCTGCGACGGGTACCCCGAGCGCCGACTGGAAGAGCGCATCGAGGCGGCGGCGGCTGATGCTCTGCGCGGCCGCGACTGCGCTTGCCGTGAGGCCGGGATCGGCGAGCTCGAGCTCGATGTGGGCGAGTGCCGCCTGGATGCGCCAGGCCGCGTCGTTCGCGGCGCGCTCGGTGGTATCGACGAGCCCGAGCATCTGGATGATGGCGGCGAGGAGCGAGACGCGCTGGTCGGCCACCAGCTCCGGTCCGACGCGGACAGCGCTGCGGACCGTGTCGCAAAGGAGCTCCGTCCCGGCTCCACGCGGGAGTGGACAAGCGGTGCGGTGGGCGAGGTGCGGCCGGCTGCTCAGCACCGCCGCGCGCGGCATGCGCAGCACCACGATCTCGCACACGCCGCCACCCTCGAGCCGGAATCCGAAGCGCTCGTCGATGAGGCTCATCGAGCCTGCTTCGAGCGCGCACTCGCGCCCCGACTGACTCACCAGGAGGGCTCCCGAGAGCTGCAGGACGATGCTGAACGAGGGGGCTTGCGCGGCGCCGGGCCCCGGCGGGGCGTATTGCAGTGAGGCGGGCGGGGAGTGGATGTACCAGAGCGATCCGCTGCCGAGCGGCACCTGCTTGAGCTCACCGAGCTGAGGCCGGTATGGCAGACGCCGGATGGCGAGCCCTGGAAACAGCTCGGGTGCCCGCGAAGACCAGACTCGCGCGCGCTCGTCGGCAGCGATGCGGGCGAGGTCGAGTAGGGGAGGCAACACGGACGATGCCGTTTGCATGAGCCTCAGATGCGGGTTGCGAGCGCGGTCATGGGTGCGAGCATCGAGCGCCTCTCGGTATTCAAGCGTATCCATATCAATGACATGGATCAATGGTCGGATGACATGTCAAAGGCGCGCAGGGGCCGGCCCCGGGTCCGTGCCGCCCCACCGTCGCCGCGTCACTCCCGGCGGCCCGGGAGCTTGCGCGTCTGCGATGGTGAGCTTTGACGACACGGAACAGCGGGCTTCCGTGCCGCGACGGCGCGAGTCCGATGGGTGGGGGGCTCCCTGCGAAGAGTTTTTGGACTATGCTTAACGGGCCGATCGAGAGCTGGAATCGTGCGTGGCATCGATAGAATCGATAGAGAGGACCGGGAGCACCGGTCGAGAAACAGGGGACCGCGATGAGAATGGCCGCTCGAGATAGAACCGCAACGATGCTCGTGGCCGTCGCCGGCGCGCTTGCGCTCGGCTTCGCCGCTGCGCCAGGGGCGGCTTGGGCCGGGACGCCTCACGGCCCGCAGGGGGGCACTTGGGCGTCGATCGCGAAGCTGCCGAACTGGCAGGGCATCTGGCAGCTCGACTGGGAGCACAATCTGAAGCTCCTGGGCGGCATGTCGCCCGCGCACGATCTCACGCCGAAGGCGAAGGCGTACCACACCTCGTTCATGGCGAAACAGAAGTTCGGTGAGGACCTGCAGCCGCAAACGGCCAATTGCCTGCCGCCCGGCATGCCGCAGATCATGACGCAGCCGTACCCGATCGAGTTCCTGTTCAATCCCGGCAAGGTCGTCATCCTGATCGAGGCCTACGAGGAGGAGCGGACGATCTACACCGATGGGCGCAAGCACCCGGCCGCCAATGCCCTCACGCCCACCTTCCAGGGCAACTCGATCGGTCACTGGGAGGGCGACACGCTCGTGATCGATACCGTCGGCGTGCTGGGGAGCCAGGGTCCCGGCCCGCATACCGGCGCGGGAATCGCATCCGGGGTGCCGCAGAATGGCTCGATGCACATCATCGAGCGGATCCGCAAGATCGACGCGAACCACATGCAGATCACGCGCACCATCATCGATCCGAAGGTGCTGGTGAAGCCCTGGACAGTCACGTTGCCGTACGTGCGCGAGAAGGGCGATCTCATGGAGTACATCTGCGAGGAGGGGAACCGCGATTCCGCCACGGCCCAGGGCCGTCCGGGAGAGCGCATCGGAGGACCGTGAGCGCGGCGCGCTCGGCGCGCGCCCCTGGCGCATCGCCCCCGGGGGTGCGCGCATTTGGCGATTCGCCCTGGGCGGCGCCGTTATCGTTTGAGGTAGGAGTTCAATTCAATGAACAAGCTCTTCAGAATGACGACTTCCGGCTTGGCGGCCGCGTCACTCTTCGCGGCCGCATCGCTCGTCGCCTCAGGGGGCGCTTTCGCCCATCACTCGACCGCCATGTTCAACATGAAGAAGAACGTGACGCTCGAGGGCACGATCAAGCGCTTCGATTGGCAGAATCCGCACACCTGGATCGTGTTCGAGGTGCCGAATGCGGCGGGCGGTGTCGACCAGTACGGCATCGAGGGGATGAGCCCGAACTATCTGGCACGCAACGGCTGGAGCCTGCACACGCTCAAGCCGGGCGACAAGGTCGAGCTGACCATTCACCCGCTCAAGAATGGGGAGAAAGGCGGCTTCGACGTGAGCGTCAAGCTCGCGAGCGGCAAGATCATGTACAACTTGCCGCACGGCCCCGGCTGATCCGCACGGCCCGGGCTGGTCTTGCAGGCCCGGGCTAATTCGTACGGGCCCGTCTGATCCGCGCGGGCCATCTCCTCACGACGCGCCGCCGACCGGGGCTCCAGCGGCGCCCTGTGTCGGCGCAGTCGCCTTGCGTCTTCCGCGCAGTTCCAGGACGCCGATCGCGAGCAGGCACACCGTGAGCACGGCCGGGCAGACGGCCATCAGCGCGAAGATGTGCTGGATCGGCAGGTGCGAGGCGAGCACGATCCCGCCGATCCACGGGCCGGCGACGGATCCGATCTTCGCGACGGAGGAGGCCCATCCAGTGCCGAGGCCGCGGTACGCCGTCGGATAGAAGATTCCCGTGATGCTCGTGATACCGAAGTGGCTGCCGCTGAGGAAGAAGGCGAGCGCGAGCAGCAGCACGATGAACTGCGCCTCCCCGAGATGGGCGAAGCCAACGACGATGAGCAGCGGCACGGCGACCAAGGAGAGCACCGCGATGCTCACGACTCCCATCCGATCGGTGAAGCGCATGATCGCGAGGCCGCCGGCCATGCCGAAGAGGGAATTGGCCGTCGTGAGCCAGGCGGCCGAGCTACGCGCGAAGCCGAGGCCCTCGAACACGATCGGTCCCCACGAGGCGAGAAAGAACGTGGTGATCGAGCTCACCAGGTACGCCAGCCAGAGGAGCGGCGTGATCTGCCGCAGATCGCCGCGGAACAACTCGAGAACGTCGCTCAGGCGAGCGCGAGCCGACGTACGCGACTCGTCGGAGAGCACATAACGCACTTCGACCGCCGGGTCGCGCTCCGGACAGAATCGCCGCACCGCGCGCGCGAGCTCTCGCGGGCGCCGGCCGCTCGTCACGAGGTACCGCAGCGATTCCGGCAGCGTTCCGACCAGCACTATCGCTGCGATCAGCGATGCGATACCTCCGGCGACGAACACGGATAGCCAGCCGAACCGCGGGATCAGGTACACACTGGCCGGCCCGGCGGAGGCGACGCCGAGCCCATAGCCCAGCATGATGAGGGTGACGATCGTCGCGCGGTAGCGGGCCGCGACGTATTCGGTGCCGAGCGCCCAAGTGAGCGGGATCGCGCCGCCGAGCGCGATGCCGGCCGCGAATCGTAGCAGCATGAATTGCGAGTAATTCTTCGCGAGGGGCAAGGCAAGCGTCAGGAGCCCGAACAGTGCCGTGGTGAGGATGATCGCCCGGCGCCGCCCGATCCGGTCCCCGAGCCAGCCGAACGGGAACCCTCCCACCAGCGTTCCGGCGATCGCCGCGCTGAAGATATGCCCGAGCGCGATCTTGTCGAGGTGGTAGAGCGGCGCGAAGTACGGCGCGGCGAACGAGATGGCGAACATGTCGTAGCCGTCGAAGAACGTCACGAGCGCGCAGGCGAGCGCGAGCCCGACGATCGGCCAGCCGATGGCGCGCTGCTCGATGATCTCGGTCACATCGACCGGGGTGCGATCGCTCGTCATGCAAGGCTCCCTCGCGCATTCACCGCCATGGGCGGTGCCGATTGTGCGCATGGCAGGCCCATCGAGGGAAGGCATCGTTTATATTGGCCGGGACCTTATCCACCGTGGGGGCGATGATGCAAGGTCCACCGAAGACGACAACGGGTGCCGAGAGCACCTCGTCCGCGACCTACCAGGTGCTGCTCGTCACGCTCCTCAGCGTGACGTTCGGCATCGTATTCTTCGACCGCAACTCGCTCGGCTTCCTCATGCCCTTCGTGCAGCCGCAGCTGCATCTCTCGGACACCGAAGTGGGCATGCTCTCGAGCGCGCTGTCGCTCACCTGGGCCTGCGCCGCCTTCGGCATCGGCTACGTGTCGGACAAGACCGGCAGCCGCAAGGGCCTGCTCATCCTCGCGACGCTGCTCTTCTCCGCCTGCTCGTTCCTGTCGGGCCTCGCCACCTCCTTCGCGATCCTGCTCGGCGCGCGGCTTGTGATGGGTGTCGCCGAGGGCGGCATGATGCCGATCATGCAGGCGATCGTCGCGGCGGAGGTGCGGCCGGAGCGGCGCGGACTCGCGATGGGCGTGACGCAGAATTTTGGCTCGAACCTCCTCGGCTCGTTCATCGCGCCGGTCGTGCTGACGAGCGTCGCGGCGGCGTACACCTGGCGGCATGCATTCTTCCTCGCCGGTATTCCGGGCGTCATCGCCGCGATACTGCTCGCGCTGTTCATGCGGGCGCCCCGCGACGCCCCCATCCCGGCGCATGCTGCCGTCGCGGCACGCCCGCTGCTCAAAGAGGCGTGCGCCGATCGCAACGTGGTGCTGTGTGCGCTGATGGGCATCGTGCTCGTGTCGTTCTTCGTCATCTGCCTCACCTTCATGCCGCTCTACCTCACGCAGGTGCGCCACTTCAGCCCCCACGACGAGAGCTGGCTCATCGGTGCCCTGGGACTCTCGGCGACGGCGGGCGCGTTCGTGATCTCCGCGCTCTCGGACCGGATCGGGCGTCGTCCGCTCATGATCGTGATGCCGCTCATCGGCGTCATCCTGCCGCTCGGGGCGATGTACTACATGGGCTCGGCGTGGGTGCTGGCCGCGATTTTCGTCGTCGGGTGGGGGCTCACGGGGATCTTCCCGCTGTTCATGGCGACCGTGCCGTCAGAGAGCGTCGATCCGCACCTGCGCGCCACGGTCCTCGGCATCTGCATGGGAACCGGTGAGATCGTGGGCGGAGTGCTCTCGCCCTCTCTCGCAGGCTACGCGGCGGACCGCCTCGGCCTGCAGGCGCCGCTGTGGATCATGTTCGGGCTGACGCTCGTGGGCGCGGCGCTGGCGCTCGGACTGCGGGAGACCGCTCCGAGGGCGCTCTCCCGGCGGGCGAGCGCGGCGGCGGCCGGGGCCATCTGATCGTCGGCCGCGCCTACCGGGCGGCCACCCAGGTGCCGTGGACTCCGCAGCGCAGCCGCAGCGGGATCATGAGGCGGGCGATCGGGCCGCGCTCGAGGCGCTCGGCCTCCACGATGAAAGCTTCGGTGAGGTTGCTATCATGCCGGTCCACCAGGAACGCGAGGTAGCCTTCGTGCCCGGGGCTCCTCGAGGGGATGTGGACGGCCTCCTGCAGCGTCGAGCGCGCGTCCATCGTGAGTGTCGTCATGCGGCCGCTGCGCACCTCGAGGCGGCTCAAGGCGTTGAATCCGGGACCGACCGGGCCGGACTGCAACGGCGGGCCCTCGCCGAGCATGATCCGCCCGTAGTAGCCGATCTCGTAGTCGCGCATCGCGTGCCGGTCGGCGATGCGCATCAAGTCGCCGGCGGGCGCGAGCGTCGTGCGCTCGATGCCGTCGCCGGGTTTGGAGAGATCGAACGTCCAGCGCACGATCTCCCCGGTCAGTTGCTCGACCCCGACGGGCGGCGTCGATGCGGCGCGGATGAACTCGAACACCGGGACGCTCGTCACGCTGAAATCGAGATGGACCCGGCTGCCTTGCGTGAACGCGTTCATGTAATGGAACGCGGAGCACGGCGGGCCGCGGAACCAGCGCATCTGCCCGACGCGCCCGTCGCGCGGCATGATGCCGACGAAGCTGTCCCGGTGGCCCTCCCAGGCCCAGTGCGGACCGCCCGCGCGCAGGCGCGCGAGATCGGCGGTGATCGGGAAGACCGGGAAGATCGCGTGCTCCTGGGTGACTGCAAAGTCATGCATCAGCGCGCAGTACGGCACCTCGAACCAGTCCTCCCGCACCAGCTCACCGTCGCGGTTCGCGACGCAGTACGCCACGTCGCGGCTCGCGAGCCCGCTCGCCTCGTAGCCGAAGAAGTACATCTCGCCCGTGTCCGGATCGATGCGCGGATGCGGGGTCATGGTCGCGCTGCGCAGCTTGCCGTGATAGTCCCACTCCCCGAGTGTCTCGAGCGTGGCGGGATCCACCTCCCAGGCGCGGCTGTCCTCCTTTGCCGCGAGCAGCCGTCCGGCGTGATAGATCGGGGTCGTGTTGGCCGCGCCGCGGCCCTTGCCCCGCACGCTCGGGTCGTCGGTGAACGGATTGCGGTACAGGCCGTGCAGCGAGCGCCGCGCGGCGCGCTCGTTCCTCCAGCGGTCCGTGCGGACGTAGCGCATCGAGAAATCCGCGTGGCCCTTGCCGATGCGGAACACGCTCACCATGCCGTCGCCGCTGAGATACGTGTCGTCGCCCAGCATGGGAGGGAATTGGGGATCGGGGATCGAGCGGTACCAGGCCCCCTCGATCTCCGCGGGCAGCTCCCCCTCGACGACGAGGTCGAAGATGTCACACTCGATGCGTGAGGGCGCGTTGTGGCCGCTGAAATCCGGGGTGTCGGGGAACGGGCGTGTCATGGGGACCCATCGTAGCGTAGTCGCGCGCGCACCGGCTGCGGGCTTCTATCTCAGTCAATGCGCGCCTCCACGAGGATCAAGCACGATGATCGCAAGCGCATTATTCTGCCGCACCATGAGAAGACTCCTGTCCATCGCGTTCGCGGCCGCGCTCACCCTCGGCCTCGCCGAGGTGCCCGCTGCGGCGTTTGGGCACCCGGCGGCGGCTGCGCGACCGCTGTCTGCCGGGGCTGCGCGGCCACCGTCCGCCGGGGCTATGGGGCCACCGTCCCCGCGGGCCTTTCCGCAGCCGCCTGGTTTCGACAGCGCGGTCGTCTCGACCGCCTGCGATTACCGCTGTCTCGTCGGCTTCACGCGCCGCTACATGGACGCGCTCGCGCACCACGACCCCTCCCGCGTGCCCTTCGCGCGGCACGTGAAGTTCACCGAGAACGACGTGGTGATGCCGATCGGCGCCGGCCTCTGG
>JBOHZT010000077.1:0-11449 GCA_050738535.1 Steroidobacteraceae bacterium | reverse complement strand
CTCAGAACCACCTGACTGAACACCAAAAGAGTCCCAGCGCCCCTGCCTCCGTACCAGAGGGTCACGAGAATCGCAGGGACGATGGCGAAGCATCGCGTCAGCGCCGCGCGAGCGGCGGGCGACATTCGGATCTCCAGGAAGCCCTCCATGGTGATTTGGCCGGCGAGGGTTCCCGTGATCGAGGAACTCAATCCGGACGCCAATAGCCCAATCCCGAATACCGCACTGGCGACACTCACGCCAAGCAGCGGAGACAGCAATCGATAAGCGTCGGCGAGCTCCGTGACAGGCGCCCGGCCTTGGCGGTGGAATACACCGGCGGCCACGATGAGGATGGCCGCGTTGACGAGTATGGCGAGACCCAGCGCTACGCTGGAATCTATGGTGGCGAATCGGATCGCATGCCTGAGCCCGGAGTAGCTGGTCTCGTAGTTTCGCGTCTGGACAATGGAGGAGTGGAGATAAAGGTTGTGGGGCATCACGGTGGCACCCACGATACTCACGGCCAAGTACAGCATCTGGCCGTTACTGAACAGCTGAATCGAGGGTAGCAGGCCGCCTGCGACCTGGTCGGCCGCGGGATGCAGCCAACACAGTTGCAAGGTGAAGCACATGCCGATCAGGCAAATGAGACTGATGATGAATGCCTCGAGAGCACGGAAACCGCGACGCTGCAATCCGAGCGCCAACATCACATCCGCTGCGGTGATGCAGACTCCGACCGGTAGAGGGATCTTGAGCAGCAGATTCAGCCCGATGGCCATGCCGAGCACCTCGGCCAGATCGCAGGCCGCAATAGCCACCTCGCAGCCAGCCCACAGCAGCAGATTCAGCACAGGAGGAAAATGCCGGCGGCACGCCTGCGCAAGATCGATCCCACCGGCGATGCCCAGGCGAACCGCGGCCGCCTGCAACAACATGGCCATGAAGTTCGACATGATGACGACGCTGAGGAGCGAGTAGCCGAACTGTGATCCGCCTGCCAAGGAGGTGGCCCAATTGCCGGGATCCATGTAGCCCACGGCCACCAGGAAGCCGGGCCCTGCGAACGCGAGAAGCCGTCTGGCATTGGAGGCGCCGCTCATGACCGTCGGAACGTCAATCGAGTGGAGGACCGCCGGTGGGCTGGGTCGATCCAGGCCGCGGCGGCCAGCCCTGGCGGCTATGAGCACATCGTCATAGGCGGTCGAATTCACAGGTAGGCGCCGTCCCTGGCAGTGCAGGTCACCGTCGACTCCTTCGCGAAATAGGGCGCCCTCCCAACGGGAGGGCGCCGAACGAACGCCATCAGGCGCTCATGACGAGAGTGCCATTGACGCCCTTGGGGAAGAACCCCCCTTGGCTCGCTGCGTTGGGGGTGAGATAGACGATGTTGAGCACCTGCCCTGGCGTGCGGTTGTACACCATCCCGTTGGAATTGGCCGGAACGATGTTCGCCACTCCGGAGGTCGATGTGCTGATCCCCTGATCGTTGCCGATCGAGCCATTCAAGGTATCGCGGGCGTGGGAGATGGCATCGGCGTCGATCCGTAGGTCCGGCATGGCCGTGCCCCTTGCATACAGCGTCGTCCGAATCAGGCCCGCATGGTAGGCCTCGACCGCAAGAATGTCGGCCGCCGCCTGCAGATAGGTCTTATTGCTGACGAGGGGGGACGCGCCCGCATAGGCCGTGACCCCCACATCCTCGAAGATGAACGCGCCCAATAGGAAATCATCGTCGCTTGCATAGGGGTTAAAGGCGACGCCATTCGCGACCAAGCCTGCAGCGCGAGCAGCGGCGGAGAACGCACCATTCGGATCAGTGCCACTGATGTCGATGGCCGGCATCGCGATGGCCGCGGACCCGAGCGCCGATCGCAGGAAACTGACATGCTCCATCTCATCCTTGGCAATTTCTTTGGCGTATGCCCGCACTACCGGGTCCGTGAGACACGCCGGCATTCCGCCGGCGATGGCGCCTTGGGTACCGGTTCCGGTCAACATGCTCTGGGGCAATCCAACGCCATTCGCGGCGTACTGGTAGAACTGCGCCTCGAGATATTCCAGGTTGAGCGCGAAGTTCAAAATCTCTTCGTCCGTGAGAGCGCCTCCCATCTCCGTGGGGCCACTTTCTGCCTGAGCGTACGCCTTTCCATCCGCGCCGAGCATCATGGCACCCGCCATGCCGACCGCCAGGCCGCCAGTCTTCCGCAGAAACTGTCGCCGTTCGTGCCCCAACTGGATTCGATTCTGGAAATTGTCGAGCAACAATCGATGACCAAACATGATGCGTCCTCCGAGTGCTGAATCGGATTCAATCTTCCACTAAGCCACCTGCCGTACACAGCTCTGGTGTGCGCGGGCGTCTCCATCTCGCTACGAAGATGCGACGAGATTGGATGCCTGGATTACATTGAATGCGGCGCTGTCCTACGCGGCGTATGGCAACCGAGGAACGGCGCGGCCGAAGTAGCGCTGCCGAACGGCAATGCTCAAGCATTGCTCGCTGCCGACTGGCACCCGCAGGTCCCATTCGTTGGCCGGACAGGCTCGATCGAGCCAGATTTCCTGCCGACCGGCGGCGGCGAGCGCACCTTGTTCGGCGAGCGTGGGGGCCATCGAGGATCTGATCTCCACGCACTCGCGACAGGCGGCATGAAATTGATATGATCCGCCACCATCCACCCGGAAGCGGGGGAATCGGACCAACCGCCTCGGCTCCATCCCAAACGGCCTCAAAATGCTTTCCAGCAAACCCATGCGCCAATCCCTCCTCGAGGTCCCACGGCTCCCCCGGCGACCGCTCCGTGCGGCGGGCTTCACGCTCATCGAGATCATGGTCGTCGTGGTCATCATCGGTCTGCTTGCAGCCGCGATCGTCCCGGAGGTCGTCGGCCATGTGAAGGAGGCTCGCGTCGCAAGAGCCAAGGAGGACATCCAGGCGCTCACGACGGCGCTCACGATGTACCAACTCGACAACTTCCAGTACCCGACGACCGACCAGGGACTGCAGGCGCTCATCGCGCAGCCCTCCGATCCTTCTATCAAGCACTGGCGCCCGGGAGGCTACATCTCCCAGGGCTCCCTCGAGGACCCCTGGGGCAACCCCTATCAATACGTCTATCCCGGCACCCACGGACGGGCCTACGACCTATTCTCGCTGGGCCCGAACGGCACGAGCGCGGAGGAGTCAGGCGACGACAGCTCGGTCATCGGCAACTGGAATCTCGACGGCAGCGCCACGAATGTCGCCGCGGACACGAGCGGCGCCCCGCGCTAGGCCAGCGCGCGGCTTCACGCTCGTCGAGATCCTCGTCGTCTGCGCGATCATCGCGGTCGTCGCGGCCGGAGCCGTGCTGTCGCTTGCGGCGCTCGGCGCAGACCGCGAGCTCTCGACCGAGACGGACCGGCTCGTCGACCTCATGAACTTCGCGCGGGATCGAGCAGGGCTCGAGACCCGGGAATTCGGCCTGCTGTGCACGAGCGACGGCTATCAGTTCCTCGAGTTCGATCCGCGCACGAGGCTGTGGGAGGACCTGCCCGCGGACGGCGCGCTCCGCGCGCGCAAGCTCCCGGGCGGCGTGACGCTGAGCCTCAGCATCGAGAACCAGTCGGTGACGCTCGAGACGGCGGCCGAGACTCGCGAGCGCGTGAAGACGGACCCCGAGGCCCTCAAGCCGGACATCTTGATCTTCTCGAACGGCGATCTACCTGCCTTCCGGCTGACGCTCGAGCGCGACGGCACCGATCACCGCGCGACGATCGCGCCCGACAAGAAGGGCTCGATTGCGGCCGTCGCGAGCGCAGCCGAGAGCCGCTCATGATCCGACATCGGCCGACCGGCGCGCCGTCCCGCGGCGGCGCTCGCGGATTCACGCTCATCGAGGTACTCGCGGCGCTGGTCATCATCGCGATCGGCATGGCTGCGGTCCTCACGACCGTCGGCTCTTCGGCGACCACCGTGTCGTACCTGCGAGAGAAGACGCTCGCCGAATGGATCGCGCTCAATCGAATCGCGACGACGCGACTCACCGGTCAGCTGCCCTCTGCGGGAACGACGGACGGCAAGCTCGACTTCGCCGGCCGCAAATGGCGCTGGCAGCAGGTCGTCTCGACGGCGGCGGTCCCGGGAATCTACCGCATCGAGGTGAGCGTGCAGCGAGCGGACACCCCGCAAGGCGACAAGGCGCCCTGGATCGCCTCCGCGATGGGGGCGATGGGCGATGCCGTGGAGCCGCCGCTGTCCGCATCGCAGTACCTCGAGTACACCGGTCCCGGCCAGCCTGGACAGACCGGCGGGAGCGGCGAGGTCGGCGTGAACGGGCAGACGGGCCAAAGCGGACAGCTCAGCCTGGGCCAAAGCGGACCGCTCACGCCGGCCGCGAGCCCAACCGCACAGCCGGGCGAGGCAAGCACGCCCTCGACCACGAGCAGCAGCAATTCCCTCGGCCTCGGAGCGCCCTAGCATGCGCCGTCACTCGCGCGGCTTCACGCTCATCGAACTGCTCGTCGCCCTGTTCATCACCGCGATCATCTTCGTGATGGGCTACGGCGCGATCGATCAGGCGCTCGCGGATCAGAAGGCCCTGAAGGCCGAGCAGCAGCGCCTGACGGCAGTGCAGCACGCCGTACAGGTCCTCGTGCAGGACTTCACCCAGCTCACACCGCGCCCGGTGCGCGATGAGATCGGCAACGGTTCCCTCCCCTGCCTGATGGGCAGCCCCACAGGCATATCGCTCACGGGCCCGGAAGCGGCGAGCCCCGGCAGCGTCACGCTCGGGCCCAGCGCTTCCACCGCGGCTTCCGGCAACGGCGTGGACGGTGTGGACCCAGGGGCTTCCACGAGCGGCGCGGGCCCGGATGACACCGGCACGTCATCAGGCACCGATTCGGGCGCAAACAGCGGGCTCGATCTCGTAGTACTCACGCGCATGGGATGGGCGAATCCCGCGGGCATCCAGCGTCCGACGGAGGAGCGCGTGGCTTACCGCCTCGAGAAAGGCGTATTCGAGCGCCTGCACTGGCCGGAGCTCGACGTCACGGAAGGTACGTTGCCCGTCACCCAGGATCTGCTCGATCATGTGAAGTCCGTCACGTTCCGCTATCTGACGGAAGCGCATCAATGGACGGATCAGTGGCCGCCCCAGGGCACCGCAGCGCTCGCGCCGCTCGCCGGCAACCAGATGCTGCGCCTGCGTCCGATCGCAGTGGAGGTCACGCTCGATCTCACCGACTGGGGCACGATCGTACGCATCATCGAGATACCCACATGACGGGCCGCGCACGGCAGGCGCCCCAGCTTCCCGCATCCGGCCTCAGGCAGTATCCGCCGCGGTTATCGCTTGCGCCCCGTGCGCGTCTGTCGCGGCGGGCGATGCCGCGCCGCGAGCGAGGCGTGGCGCTCCTCACTGCGGTCCTGCTCGTCGCCATCGGAACGATCATCGCCGCCTCGCTCGGGTATGAGACCGCGCTCACCGCACGCCGCGGACAGGGCACCATGGATTTCGGACAGGGCATCCTCGCCGCGCAAGCCGCCGAGGCAATGGCCGCATACGCGCTTCGCAAGAGCATCCAGCAGGATTCGAGCGAGATCGACCTCGCACAGCCCTGGTCGCAGCCGTACGGACCGGTCGAGCTCGCGCCCGGCATCAGCCTCCAGGCCTCCCTCGAGGACCTGCAGGGCCGGTTCAATCTCAACGACCTCGTGAACGCCGCGGGCGTGATCGACCGCAGCGAGCTCCAGGCGTTCGAGAATCTGCTCGGCATCCTAGGACTCGAGAGCAAGTGGGGGCCCCTGATCGCCGATTGGATCGATGCCGACAGCATCGTGACATCGCCGGACGGCGCGGAGGACAGCACCTATCTCTCGCAGGACCCGCCCTATCGTGCGGCGAACCGGCAACTGACGAGCGCGAGCGCGCTGCTCGCGCTCCCCGGCTTCGGCCCCGATCGCTATGCCAAGATCGCCCCTTACGTGACGGCCCTGCCGCAAGGCACGGCCGTGAATATCTGCACGGCCTCGGGCCCGCTGCTCGACGCGCTCGCGCCCGGAAACGAGCGCCAGTGGAGCGAAATCTCCCCGCAGGATCTCGCGAAGCAGCGCGCTCGCGGATGCTTTCCGACGGTCCAGGCATACGACGCGCCGTTCGCGAACAGCCCCGGGAGCGCGAGCAGCGTCGCGATGACGAGCGGAGACGTGGGGACGAAGTCGCAGTACTTTCGCTTGACGAGCATCGTCGACGTTGGCAATGCGGAGTTCTACTTGTACAGTCTTCTGCACATAGCGAGCGACGGACGCATTGCCGTCATCCAGCGCAGCTTCACGACGGATTGACACATGGCCGAGTGGCTCATCATCCGGCTTCCCCGCGGGCCCGGCGCCGGCGCTTCCTGGATCGTGGCGGACACGGCCGGACGCATCGCGGTACCGGTGCACGAGGGGCCGCTCGCCGAAGCGGCGGCCCTTGCAGGCGGGCGTCGGGTTGCCGTGTTGGTACCGGCCGTCGATGTCGTGCTGACCGAGGTCGACATCCCGCCCCGATCCGGCGCCAGGGCGCAGCAGATCGTCCCCTTCGCCCTCGAGGAGCAGCTCGCGGAGGACGTGGAGAGCCTGCATTTCGCGGTGGGCCGCAGGGCGGAGTCGAGCCGCACGCCGGTCGCGGTCGTCTCCCGAGGCCTGCTCGAGGAGTGGCTCGCGCGCTTGCGCCAGGCGGGCATCGCGCCCGACTCCCTGCATTCGGAGAGCGAGCTCCTGCCGGTCAATCCCGGGCAAGCCGTCGCCCTGCTGGACGCCGACTGCGCCATCGTGCGGCCCCCCGGGCGGCTTCCGATCGCCATGCCGATCGACGCGCTCGCCGAGGCGCTCGAGCTCGGCCGTCCGGTGCAGGAGCCGCTCGATGCTCCCGCGGACCGGCCCGGGCATGGCCTCGTGCTCTATACCGGCGCCGCCGAGTGGCACCGGCACTCCGCCGAGGTGGAGGCCGTCCGCGATCGCTTCGACGGCATCAAGATTCAGCTGCTGACGGAGGGTCCCCTCCCTCTTTACGCGCAACGGATCGCCGCCGCCGCAGCCGGCGGCATCGATCTCCTGCAGGGCCCGTATGCGCCGGTCACGGCGCACCGCCCGGGATGGAAGGCGTGGCGCGTGGCGGCCGTGCTCCTCGGAGCCCTCGTACTGCTGCACGCCGCATCGAGCGCGGCCCGACTGCTCACGTTGAGCGCAGCCGAGCACCGCACCGACGCCGCGATCGTGCGAACCTTCCGCGCCGCGATGCCTGGCGAGCACGACGCGATCGATGCGCGCCGCCGCATGCAGCAGCGCCTCCAGAGCCTGCACGGCAGCGGCAGCGGATCCGGATTGCTCGCCGCGCTCGATGCGGTCGCGGCAGCTCAGGCCGGCACGCAGGGCACGTCGCTGCGCGCGCTGTCGTACCGCGGGGGATCCCTCGAGCTCACGATCGCCGCGCCGAATCCCGAGGTTCTCGATCACCTGAGCACGAAGCTGCGCGCGCAAGGATGGCGGGCGAATCTGATCGCGGGCAATACCGTGGGGACTCACTATGAAGGCCGTGTCGAGATCAAGCCGGGCGCCTAGCAGCGCCGCGGCGCGGGGAGCGCTCGCATGCTGACGGCCCTGACGGCGCGCTACCGGGCGCTCCAGGAGCGCGAGCGGCGCTTCCTGCAAATCGGCGCAGCGGTGATCGCGATCTTCATCCTCGCAGCGCTGGTCTCGCTCGACCGCAGCGTCGCGCACGCGAGCTCCCGCCTCGCGCACCGCGAGCAGGATCTCGCCTGGATGCGCCACGTGGCGCCGCAGCTTGCCGCGGCAGGTCCGGCGAGCCCGCAGCGGCCTTCCTCCTCGCGCTCGCTCATCGTCATCGTCGACGCCTCGGCGCGCGAGGTGGGGCTCGGCCCGGCGCTCACCCAGAGCGAACCGAGCGGCCGCAACGGCCTGCGCGTGCGTCTCGAGAAAGCGCCGTTCGACATCATGGTCGGCTGGCTCGCGCGACTCTCGCAGCAAAGCGGCATCCACGTCGAGTCCGCGACGATCGACAGCACGGGCGCACCGGGGATCGTCAACGCCGGCCTCGTCCTCGAAGCCGCTCGCTGAATGCCACGTGCGGCAAGACCGATCGCCGCAGGCGCCATCGCCTTCGGGCTGGTGCTCGCCGCACGGTTTCCGGCGCGGTGGGCCGCTGCTGCGCTCCCCGGCAGCGTCGCTTGCGCGCACATCGGCGGCACGGTTTGGAGCGGGACCTGCAGCGGACTCGAGGCCGCCGGCACGCACCTCGGGACGGCGCAGTGGCACTTGCGGCCATGGGTCCTTTTCACCGGCAAGCTGAGCCTCGATCTGGCTGTGAGCCCCCCGGGCGGCGACGCCCGCGCGCGGGTGGACCTGCACCCTGGAGGGGCGATCGTCGCGACGGCCGTGCACGCCCGCTTCGCGCTCGGCGCCGGCCTCATCCCGGCGTTACCGCGCTCCGTCGGCGGCACCGCCGCGGTCGACTTGCCGTCGATCCGCTTCGACGGCCGGCGCGTCACCGCGCTGCAAGGCCGGATCGAGGTGCGCAGGATCACCACCGGCCGCGGGGAGCCGCTCGGCAGCTATGCCCTCCTCTTTCCCACCGGCTCCGGCTCCGGCAATGAGCCCGTCGGGCGGTTGACCGACCTCGGCGGTCCATTCTCCGTCACGGGGACCGTCCATCTCACCGCTGAAGGTTATGTGGTCCGGGGACTCGTTGCCGCAAGGCCCGGCGCGCCGCCCGATCTCACGGCGGCACTGCGCTACCTCGGTAGCCCGGACGCTCAAGGCCGGCGGCCTTTTTCGTTCGCGGGCACCCTGTAGTGTTACGGCAGCACCTCGCGGAGCCTGCGTTCCGCCGGGGAATACACTGCTCCTCGCACCGGCTCATCCCAAAGCGCCCGCGCGAGCGCGATACCCCGCTCGATCTCCTCATCCTCGCGGCCCAAACTATCCTCGTCGGAATCGACACCGAAGCCGACGAGCCACCGCACCCCGTCCGCATCGACGAAAGTCCTATCGATACTGACGCTCGCCAGCGCATCCCCCTCGACCCCGGTGAGCGTCAGCGGGCTCTCCGCGCGCGCATGGGCCGGAGCGAAGATCCACGCGAGCTGCGGATCCTCGAGGCACGCGGCAAAGCGCTCGACGGCGAGACCGGCGGCGCGCTCGAGCTCCACGTCCTCGAGTCCGAGCCGCTCGAGCCGCTCCTCGAAGGGACGCGCCATGTCCTCGCCGCGCGCGGGCAAGCGCCCGAGGCGCGCGCAGCGGCGCAGCTGATCGCACATCACCCGTGCGATCGCCGCCTCGCTGTCGAGGATCAGCGGCTCCGCACGGCTCCCCCCCGCTGAGATCAACCCAACCCCGGTAGGGCGCGGCCCCTCGGGCATGACCGGCAAGCGCCAATCCGCGCTGAGGCGCTCGAGAGTTCCGGCTGGAATCGCGGGCTCACCCGGCCGCTCGGACTGCGCCCGATCCGGCCATTCGCGCCCCAGCGTGTCGCAGGACACTACCGCGTCCGTCTGTTGCGGAAACACATCCGCAATCCCCCGCCACAGCGCCGCGAGCAAAGTGCCCGAGCGGGGTCGCGGCGCCGCGGCCTGCGGCCGGCGGCGCTGCGGCCCCTCGGAGCTCGCAGGCGGCTTGGGCCATTCGCCGAACAGATGTAGCTCCCGGCGCGCGCGGGTCGCCGCGACATAGAGCAACCGCACCCGCTCGTGGGCCATGCGCTCGGCCTCCAGGCGCTTCAAATACTCCCCGATCGGCGAGCTCGAGTCCCCGGCAGGCGGGATGGCCGCCATGATGAGATCGCTTCCCTCACGCTCGGCGGGCAGATCGAGCCAGCGCAGCAGCGGCTCGGCGCTCGAGCGCAGCGAGCGCCCGAGCGCCGGGACGATCACCTCGTCGAACTCGAGTCCCTTGGCACGGTGGATCGTCATGATCTCGACCGCGCCGGCGGGGCGGGCAGGCTCTGCGGCACGCAGTTCCCCGAGCCGCGCTTCGAGCCCGAGCGGTCCGGGCCATCCCGGCTCGCGAGACCAGCGCGAGAGGCCTTCGAAAAATGCGCGCGCATGCATGAGATCCGCCTCGTCCGCGCAAGTCGCCGACCCGCCGAGTGCGAGCCAAGCCCGCTCGACCCGCGACGCGATATCGATCCGGTCGCGTTGCTCGAGGGCCAAGGAAAGCACTGCTCGAGCGCGAGCAAGCCGCTCGAGCGCCGGTGGAGGCAACCGCGCGGTGCGCTCAACATCATGCATCGTTTCCCAGACGGTCCGCTGCGGCGCGTCCTCGAGAAGCAGGCTCAGCTCGCGCAGCGTGAGGCCGCACCATGGCGCACGCAGCACGGCGAGCCAGGCCGTCCGATCGGCGAGATGATCGAGCGCGCGGGTGAGCGTCTCGAGATCCCGCACGACCCTCACGTCCGCGAGCGACCTGAGGTCGAGGCCCGCCGCAGGGACCCCCGCGGCGGCCAACGCCTCGAAGATCGACGGCGCATGGGCGCGCGAGGCGAGCAGGATGGCGATGCTCGCCTGCGGCTGCTCTCGCCGCCTCTGCGAGACGAGCGCGGCGACCGCCCGCGCCTCCTCGTCGAGATCGCCGCTCGTCGCATGCAGGCGCACGAGGCCGCCGGGCCGCGCCGGCCCGGCGACGCACTTGCGGTAGGCGACGGCGCTCGTGCGAGCATCGTCGCTTGCCGGGAAGCAAGCGGGGAAGATCGCATTGAGCCACGCGACGAGCTCGGGCGCGGACCGGAAGTTCCGGGTGAGCGTGGCCCGCTCGAGGACCACGCCGCCTATCCCATGGGCTGCCGCGCGCAGGAACAGGCCGACTTCGGCTTCCCGGAACTGATAGATGGATTGCATCGGATCGCCGACCACGAAGAGCGTACGGCCATCGCCAGCCTCCCAGCCGGCGGTGAGCGCCTCGATCAAGGCAAGCTGCTCGATGGAGGTGTCCTGGAACTCATCGATCAGGAGGTGCCGGATGTCCGTTCCGATGCGCAGCGCGAGATCCGTCGGCGCGCCTTCCTCCGTCAGCGCGCGGCGCGCCGCCGCCGCGACGTAGGGGTAATCGACGCGGCGGCGTTCCGTGAAGGTGAGCTCGAGCTCTGCGGCGGCGAGCCGGAGCACGCGTGCGAGCGCCGCGAGCGCGAGCGCATCGTCCGCGCAGATTTGCGGCACGGGCAGGTTCGCGAGCTCGGCGAGCAGCTCGCGGGCGCCCGCGATACTCGAGAGCTCGGCGAGCCATTCGCTCGCCTCCCGCTTCGCGTCCCGCTCCTCCTTCGGGAAACCCTCGCGCTGAGTCAGCGTGAGACGCCAAGTCTGTGCGGCGGTCAATGCAAGTTGCGCGAACCCCTGCCAGTGGCCGAGGGCGAGCGGCGCCCCGCTCGGCGGGGCCTGGATCCAGATGCGCCAGGGCCCCGGTCTCCCATCGAGCGCGGCCGCGCGG
>JBOHZT010000076.1:0-11796 GCA_050738535.1 Steroidobacteraceae bacterium | reverse complement strand
GCGTGAGCTTCTATCTCACCGACAACAAATTCCAGTCCGCGGCGCTCGACGAGTACTATCCGGGGTACCCGGACGGGGACTTCGCGGTGCAGATCGCCGACCCGAGCAATGTCGATCAGACCAAGGCCGGCATCGGCACCCTGTGGTTCGAGCAGCAGCTCGCTGCACACCTGTCCCAGAAGCTCACGATCGGCTATGCGGGGCAGGACTTCAGTGTCAACGACGGCGCGCTCGCCAATGGCGGGTTGCTCGGTACGTACACTGCGCCCTTTAGCGGCTTTACCGATCCGGATTCCGGCGAGACGTACGACGCCGGACAGCAGGTGCCGGTGTATCAGTTCCCCTTCACGGAAAAGGCGATCGAGGACAACCAGGAGGCCGATTACAACCTGCGATACCAAAGCGATAGAGTCTCCGCATTGCTCGGTGCCACGTATCTGGGACAGCTTTACGATTCGAGCTCGAGCGATGCGAGCTCCACGCATGAGAGCGAGGACATCCGTTCGGTCTATGGCGACGCCTCCATCGGGTGGCTGAACGACCGGCTGCACACCGAGTTTGGCGCGCGTCTCGACAGCTACACCGAGTGGCGAAACAAGGCGACCTACAGCGTCGGAGCGACCTACGATCTCCCGCTGCCGGGAGGCCTGGCGGTCTATGCGAATTACGGCACGAGCTTCACGCAACCGACGCTCGATCAGCTCTACGATCCCCTCTACGGCAACAAGCAGATTACCCCGGAGAACGCCGATACGATCGAGGCGGGCGTGCGGGGGCGACAGTGGGGGGGGCGGCTGACCGAGAGCGCCACGTTCTGGCACTCCTATGTCGCTAACGTCGTCACCTTCGACTACGACGTCTACAATCCGCGCATTCCGAATTCGCTCGGGTCCCCTTACGGCGAGTACGCCAACTCCGAGGCGGAGCGCTCACAGGGCGTGGAGGTCGAGGCGGCATACGAGATCACGCGGCATCTGATCTTGAACGGCAACTATACCCGCACGGATGCCTACATCTTCCAGCCCCCTGCTGGATGGTCCTACATGATCTTGAACGCCCGCAATATGGGGAATCTCCGCCTGACCTGGACGCAGACGCAGTTCGACTTCGGCACGAACCTCTACATGACCGGTCATCGATTGGACTACTCAGGCCGGTTCTGGGCCCCGGGGTACGCCCGTCTCGATCTATTCGGACGCTATCACGTGACGCGCCAATTCGATCTGTACGCCCGAGTGCAGAACGCGCTCGATCACCCTATCGTCGAAGTCATTGGCTACAAGAATCCCGGAGTCTACTTTGTCGCAGGCGTGCGCTACCGGATTGGCCATTGATTTTCGGGTTCGACGCGCACGGCCACCCGATCCTCAACCCGGCCGCGAACTACGCGAAGACGGGCAAGGGCTTCTATGTCGTACCGAACTCCGGCGAGCACTGGAGCGGCGCTGCGTTCAAATCGGTCCTCCTCGGCGGCGCGCTGCAGTCCGACGGAGGTCGCGGCCGCGCGACGATGAACAGCCGCGGAAACGCGAGCAACCGCTTCCCGTCGGCGCGGCCAGGATAGGCCGACTCGAGCCGGCGCTCGTAGTCGTCCAGAAACTGCGCCTGGAACTCGGGAGCCAGCGGCTCGAGAAAAGGCCGCAGGCCGGTCGAGCGCAGCCACTGCACGATCTCTGCCGCGCGCTCCAGCGGGTGGTAATAGGTCGTGCGCCAGATCATCACGTCGGCGAGCGGCGCGAGCAAATCGTAGTAACGCTGCTCGGATAGAATGCGCCGCCGCAGCCGATTCGGATCGCCGATGAGCGCCGCAAAGCGCGGCTCGAGGGCGGTCTCGCGCATCAGCACATGGCTCGCTTCCTCGAGGTTGTCCGGCATTTGCACGGCGAGTGCGCCGCCGGGCGTCAGCGCGCCGAGTAATCGCGGCATGAGCCGGGGATGATCGGGAACCCATTGCAGCGATGCGTTGGCGAAGATCAGGTCGGCGGGCTCGGACGCCGACCACTCCGAGATGTCGCGCTGCTCGAAAGTCACCGACGGTAGGCGCTTGCGAGCTGCGGCCAGCATCGTCGCGGAGGTGTCGCAGCCGAGCATTCGAGCCGCGGGGAAGCGCGTGGCAAGCAGCTCGGTGGAGTTGCCGGGACCGCAGCCGAGATCCACCACGGATCGCGGCGTCTCGAGCGGAACACGCGCGAGGAGATCCGCGGCGGGACGAGTGCGCTCGTTCTCGAAGCGGGAGTAGAGGGCGGGCGTCCAGTCGGTCGTCATTGGATCGTCGGCGGCTATCGTCGGATGCTCGGGGAGCCGCTGGAGCGGGCCGGCTATCGCCGAGCATCATCGGTGCGGTGCGCGGCGCTGCATTGGGCACAGCATACCGTGAGCCGCGGCAACCTCACCACCACCACCGCCGCGAGCGAGCCGGGGAGCTGGCGCTCGAGCAGCCGCGAGGGTAACGTCGGCGATCGGCACCTCACGACTCTCGGGGGATGGCGATGGCGCACTTCGACGATGGCCTCTGGCGTGAGCTCTATCGCAGGATGGTCCGGATCCGCACCTTCGAAGACGAGGCCGCGCGGCTCGCCGCGAAGGGCGAGATCCCGGGAGCGCTTCACACGGCGGCCGGGCAGGAAGGCGAGGTCGTCGGCGCTTGTATGGCGCTCGCAGCGGACGACTACATGGTGGGCAACCATCGCTCGCATGGCCATCCGATCGGCAAGGGCGCCGCGTTGCGGCCCCTCATGGCCGAGCTCTTCGGAAAGCAGACGGGCGTGTGCCGCGGCAAGGGCGGCTCCATGCATCTCGCGGATTTTTCGGTCGGCAGCCTCGGGGAGACGAGCATCGTCGGCTCGGGAATGCCGGTCGCCGTGGGTGCGGCGCTCGGCGCGAAGCTCAAGAGGAGCGGCCGCGTCACGCTCTGTTTCTTCGGGGACGGCGCCTCGAACGAGGGCACTTTCCACGAGAGCTTGAATCTCGCGGCAATCTGGTCGCTGCCCGTGATCTTCCTGTGCGAGAACAACGGCTACGGCGCGACGACTCCGGCATCGACCGTCACGTCGGTTGCGAACGTCGCCGATCGAGCTGGCGGGTATGGCATCCCGGGGCTAATCGTCGATGGTCAGGATGTGCTGCTCGTCCACGAGCGGGTGCTCGAGTCCGTCGAGCGGGCGCGGGGCGGGGCGGGGCCGACGTTGATCGAGGCGAAGACGTATCGCTATGCCGATCACGCGGTGAATCTCGGCGCGGGTTTCTCGATCGATCGCGGCGAGGAGCTCGCGCGGTGGCGTCAGCGCGATCCGATCGCGCTCTTTCGGAATCGGATGATCGAGGCCGGCATCGCGGAGCAGGAGATCACGGACATCGAGAAGGAGGTTGGCGCCGCCGTTGCCGACGCCGTCGAGTTCGCGCGGTCGAGTCCCTTCCCGTCGTACGAGGAGGCCTTCGATCATGTCTTCAGCGAGCGCTTGCCGCTTGCACACGGTGTTCTGGACCTCGGCTGACGCCGCGACGGATCGCTGCTACGGATCCCTGCTACCGATCGGAGAGCTACATGCCACGCAAGAGCTTCCTCGAGGCGATCCGCGATGCGCAGTTCGAGGAGATGAAACGTGATCCCAGCGTTTTCATGATGGGCGAGGACCTCGTCTCCAACCTCTTCGGAGCGACGACGGGCTTCATCGAGGCTTTCGGCGAGGAGCGCGTGCGCAATACACCGATCTCCGAGGCCGGCTTCATCGGCGCGGCGGCCGGCGCCGCAATGGTGGGCATGCGTCCGATCGTGGACGTGACGATTGCCTCCTTCATCTATCCGGCGATGGATCAATTGATCAGCATCGTCTCGAAGTCGCGCTATCTCTATGGCGGACAGGCGCGTTTGCCGCTCGTGCTGCGCCTGAGTATGTTCTACGGCAACTCCACCGCTGCGCAGCACTCGGACCGGCCGTACCCGATGCTGATGGGCGTCCCGGGACTGAAGATCATCGTTCCATCGAACCCGCTCGACGTGAAGGGCCTGCTCAAGTCTGCCATTCGAGACGACGATCCGGTGCTTTGCTTCGAGGATGCAGGCCTGTGGTCATCGAGAATGGAAATCCCCGACGACGAAAATTTCAGGGTGCCGCTCGGCAAGGCGGCCGTGAAGCGCGCGGGGACTGACGTGACGGTCGTCGCGCTTGCCGCCTCGGTGGCGCAGTCTCTCGCGGCCGCCGCGGATCTCGCGAAGGAGGGGATATCGATCGAGGTCGTGGATCCGCGCACGCTCGTGCCGCTCGACGTGGAGACGATTCTCGGATCGGTGCGCAAAACCGGCCGTCTCGTCGTGGTGGATCCTGCGCACCGCACGTGCAGCGCTGCGAGTGAGATCGCCGCGATCGCGGCCGAACAGGCGTTCGGCGCGCTGCGCGCGCCGGTCTTGCGCGTCACCACGCCGGACACGCACATCCCCTTCAGTCCTCCGCTCGAAGCTCGGCTGTTTCCGACCAAGCGCCGGATCATCGAGGCGGTTCGAAGCGTGGTCGGGTTCGACCGCGGCGGCGCCTCGCGCGCGCAGGACCCCGGAGCGCGCTGATGCCGGTCATCGAAGTACTGCTGCCGCAATACGGCATGGGGATGAAGGACGGGGAGATCCGCCGGTGGTGCAAGGCCGTGGGGGATACGGTCAAGAGCGGAGAGATTCTGGTCGAGGTCGAGGCCGCCAAGGCGACCGTCGAGGTCCCGGCTCCGGAGAACGGCGAGCTCGTCGAGATCCTCGCGAAGGAAGGGCAGACCGTGGAAGTCCGCGCACCCATCGCGAGGCTCTGCACCGGCTGAAAGGCGCCGCATGGGATATTCCGGGGCCGATGGGTCTATCGTCATGAGTCCGCCACACATTAAAATAGAGCCGTCAAAATGACCTCGGAATACGACTACATCATCGTGGGCGCCGGCTCGGCGGGATGCGTGATCGCAAACCGCTTGTCGGAGGATGCGGACATCGCCGTGCTCGTGCTCGAGGCCGGCGGCCCGGATAACCAGTTCTTCTATCGCCTCGCCATGGGCTTTCACAGCTGGCGGTACCCCCAAACCAGCTGGCGGTATGAGACGGAGCCCGAGCCCAATCTCGAGAATCGCCGGATCCAGGTGCCGCGCGGAAAGGTCCTCGGGGGCTCCTCGACCATCAACGCCATGCTCTATTCTCGGGGGCACCCGCACGATTACGACAGCTGGGCTCAGGCGGGCTGCAGCGGCTGGAGTTACGCGGAGGTTCTCCCGTATTTCAAGCGGTCCGAGACGAACTGGCGCGGGGAGGGCCCTTACCACGGCGGCTCGGGCCCGCTGCAGGTGAGCCGTATCGAGACCTCCTCGTTCCGCGAGCCCGTTCTCGAGGCGGCGCGCACCCTCGGCTATCCCGTGACCGAGGATCATCACGGTGCATTGCACGAGGGCTTCGGCGTGGGAGATACCACCACGACGCGTCGCGGTCGGCGCTCCAGCGCTGCGCGTGCGTACCTGCGCCCCGCACAATCTCGCGCCAATCTGAGCGTCGAGACCGGAGCGCTTGCGACGCGCGTGGTCCTCGAGGCGGGGCGTGCGGTCGGTGTGGAATACCAGCACGAGGGGCAGGCGCAGGTTGCCCGAGCGCGGCGGGAGGTGATCCTTTGCGGCGGGGTATACAACTCCCCTCAGCTGCTGATGCTCTCAGGGATAGGGCCGGCGGGCCATTTGAGGCAGCTCGGCATCGATCCGCTGGTGAACCTCCCGGCGCTGGGCAAGAACCTCTCCGAGCACGCCGGCTTTTGGATCGAATACGCGACACGCGCGCCGGTGACGCTGCTCAATGAGCTGCGCGCGGACCGCCTGTTGGTCTCGCTCGCCCGCTGGGGGGTATTCGGTACGGGGGTGCTCGCATCGCAGTCGAACAGTTGCCATGCGGAGATCCGGTCGCGTCCGGGGCTCGCGCAGCCGGACTTGCAGCTCTACTTCAATCCCATCCGAGCCGATGCGAGGCCGTGGTTCCCCGGCATCCGCCCGGCGCAGGAGCACCTCGTGAATGCCGTGGGGTGCTTGCTCAAGCCGCGCAGCCGCGGCTCGATGCTGCTGCGCTCGAAGGACCCCCGGGACGAGCCGCGGATCATGCTCAACTTGTTGGCCGAGCGCTCGGATCTCGACACGCTGGTCCGCGGCGTCAAGCTTGCCCGCGAGATCTATCACACCAAACCCCTTGCGGACCTGATGGGGCGCGAGACGCGTCCCGGCGAGGCCGTGACGAGCGACGCGGCCATCGAGGAGTACCTGCGCCAGACGCTGGTGGTGACGCATCATTCGGTGGGCACTTGCGCGATGGGCGTCGGTGCGGATTCGGTGGTCGATCCCGAGCTGCGCGTGCGCGAGGTTGAAGGCTTGCGCGTCTGCGATGCCTCCATCATGCCGAGCGTGACGGGCGGCAATACCAACGCACCGACGATCATGATTGGCGAGAAGGCGGCCGACCTCATCCGGGGCCGTCGCCTCGCTCCTGCGAGCATCCCGACCTCTGCAGTAGCCGCACAGCACGCGTTACCGGCCAGCGTCTGAGGCGGACGCTGCGTCAGGGCCTGGTTATAATCCACCTAATCGTGCATAATGCGGCTTATGAGCCGCGTATCGTCCTTTGATCTAGTACCGGAGAACGTCCCGGCGATGCTCGAGGCGCTCGGTGCGAGACTCCGCGATGCCCGCCTGCGCCGCCGGCTCCGACAGGATGACGTGGCTGCGAAACTCGGGTTCTCGCGGGACACCATCAATGCTGTCGAGCGCGGCAGCATGACCACGACCGTCGGGGCATACCTCAGCGTGCTCTGGGTTTACGGTCTCGAGCGGGAAGTCGATCTCCTTGCTGATCCGGGCCTCGATCGAGAAGGTCTGGCGCTGACGTTCGATGCGCGCGAGAAGCGCGTGAGGTTGCGGAAGAAACATGCCGTCTGAGCCCGAAACGCTGTGGGTATGGAACACCCTGCGCGGCGACCCGTCACCGGTCCTGTGTGGGCGATTTCAGCTGGCGGCCGCTCCAGGCGGCACTTGGGTCGGAAGGTTCACCTATGCGCGTACGTATCTCGACCGGGCCGATGCCTGGCCGATCGACCCCGTACTGCTGCCGCTTCGGGATGCTGAGTTCACGACCACGGCCCTCGGAGGGATTTTCTCGGCACTCCGCGACGCGGGTCCTGATTCCTGGGGCCGATTCCTGATCGAGCGGCTGTATGGACCTCAGAGTGAACTCGGGTACTTGCTCCACGCCGCGGGAGAACGTGCCGGCACGCTCGATTTCTCAGCCGGGCGAGACACGCCGCCCTTGGCGCCGCGGGTCCTGCGGGGCCTCGACGAGCTTGCCCAGGCTGCGCGTGTCGTCCAGGGAGCAGAAGAGGGCGGAGAGATAGCCGCTGAATTCTCCCAGCTCCTCGTCTGCGGAACGTCGATTGGCGGAGCGCGTCCGAAGTTCACGCTGCTGTACGAAAACGAACTGTGGCTCGCGAAGCTTCCCTCCAGAAAGGATTCCACGCGGGTACCCTCGATGCCGCTGCGCGAATGTGCGGCACTCGATCTCGCTGCGAAATGCGGTATCGAAGTGCCGGAGCACCGTTATATAGATGCTGGCGGCACACCAGCGCTGCTCGTGCGTCGCTTCGATCGCAAGGCGAGAGAGCGCTTTGCATACGTCAGTGCGCGCACCGTGGCATGGTCCAACCCTGAGGCCATGCGCTTCAGCTATATGGCATCGTATGTCGGCCTCTCGCAAGAGCTGGCTCGCTGGATTCCCAATCCTGCGGACGACCGGCGCGCGCTCTACGAACGAATCGTATTCAACGCGGCCACCGCCAACGGTGATGATCACGATGCCAACCACGGTCTCGTGCGCGATCGCCCGGAGTATGGCTATCGTCTGGCGCCGCTTTTCGACCCGGTCGCATCGAGCGACCTTCCGGCGAAGGATCTTGCCATGGCGTTCGGAGAGGAAGGCAGGCGCATCGGTCGCCGGAATCTGCTCTCGCGCGCGAGACGATTCGGCCTGGATCCTGAGCAGGCGAGCGAGCGGCTCGCGCGAATGGGTGCGATCGTCTCCGAGCAGTGGCGTGAGTCCCTGCGCGCCCTTGGGGCTGAGCCGCCCCGGATCGATCGACTCGCCCCGTGGTTTGCCTTTGCCGAAGCGCTCGCGCGCGGGCGAAACGACGGTACCGGCCCCGAGGGCTGATCGTTCGGCGCGCCGCTAGCTTAGCCACAGCTCGCCGATGGCGAATGCGATCGGCAGGCAGGCGAGGCGTTCTAGCCGTCTGCGAGCCATCGGGGCTATAGTCGGGTCGGGCGCGGCCGGGCCGGTAGTGCGCTGCCGGTCCAATTCGGACTTCCCGGTCGAGGCAGAACTCCAAGTCAAACCGCGAAGCCCAGTGCTCGAAGGCGAATCTACAGTATGAAACCCCGCTTGCTGATTGCGCTGGTGCTCGGCATGAGCATGGTCGTCGCGACAGCCCTCCCGACCAGCGCAGCTCCGCGCGCGTTCGCTGAGGATTGGCCCATGTTCGGCGGCAACGTCGAGAGCACCAGTGCCAATCCGCACCCGGCGGGCATTACCGCCGCCAATGTCTTCCGCCTGAGCCGACGGCAGGTCACGCTCGATGGCGTCGTCGACGCGAGTGCCATCTACCTGCACGGCGTCACCGTCCGGGGCGTCCGGCACGACGCGCTCGTCGTGACGACGAGCTACGGCAAGACCCTGGCGCTCGATGCTCACAGCGGCGCGGTACTCTGGACCTACACGCCGCCGAGCTACGCCCGCCTCCAGGGTACCCGGCAATTCACGAACTCGACCCCGGCGGCCGATCCTGACCGGCGATTCATCTACGCGGCCTCGCCGGACGGGTTCATCCAGAAGCTCACCGTCAGTACAGGGCATCCCGTGTGGCGAACGGCGATCACGAAGCTGCCGCAGCGGGAGAAGATGGATTCACCGCTCAAGGTTTTCCGCGGGCGCGTCATCGCGGTGACCGGAGGATACATCGGCGACCGCCCTCCCTATCAAGGGCACGTCGCCGTTCTCGATGCACGCTCCGGGAAGCTCCTGCATGTCTGGAACTCCTTGTGCAGCGATCATTCCGGACTCCTGTCGCCGGCTTCTTGTGGGGCGACCCGATCGGCCATCTGGGGGCGCGCGGGTGCGGTGATCGAACCGCAGAACGGGCACGTCTTCATCGCGACCGGCAATGGGGACTTTAACGGCAAGACCGACTGGGGCGACTCGCTCATCGAGCTGGATGCGGACGCGACTCGAGTGTTGGGCAGCTACACCCCGGCCGACTACCAACAGCTCGAAACGTACGACCTCGACTTGGGATCGACCTCGCCGGTGCTGCTGGGAGGCGGATTGATCGCGCAAGGCGGCAAGGACGGGAAGATCCGCCTGCTCAGTCTCGAGGCCATGGCTGGCGCGGGTCCCCACGAGGACCATGAGCTCGAGACGGTTTCCACGCCGAGCGGCGCCGACCTCTTCAGCCAACCCTCCGTCTGGCGACACGCTGGTCAAACGTGGATGTTCGCGGCCGATACTGGAGGGACCGCGGCCTGGAAGCTCGAGAGCGGCAAGCTCCGCCAGGTCTGGAAGAACCGGACCGCGGGCACGAGTCCGCTCGAGGCAGATGGATTGCTCTTCGTCTATTCCCCCGCGGGCGGACTGGCCGTGTACCAGGCCATCTCCGGGAAGCTCGTCACCCTATTGCCCTGCGGCCCCGGGCACTGGGAGAGTCCCATCGTGGTCCATGGCGAAATCGTCCTCCCCGAGGGCAACGCAAACCGGCGCACCGCGAGGGGAGTGCTCGACATCTGGAGTCTGCCGGCGGGCGGCGGCGGGACTACCTGAACTGCCGCGGCATTGATCCTCGCGCGGGCCTGACCCGCCTCCCTCAGGCGCTCACCGCCGAGCGCTCGCCTTCCTCTTCCAGGGCGGCGCCCGCGAACTGCGCGTTGTAGAGCTCGTAATAGGCGCCCTCGGCGGCGAGCAGCGCGTCGTGCGTGCCTTGCTCGACGATGCTGCCGTTGCGCATCACGAGAATGAGGTCCGCGTCGCGGATGGTCGAAAGACGGTGCGCGATCACGAAGCTCGTGCGGTTCGAGCGCAGCGCCGCCATGGCGTGCTGTACCAGCGTCTCGGTGCGCGTATCGACCGAGCTCGTCGCCTCGTCGAGGATCAGCAGCGCCGGATCCGTCAGGAAGGCGCGCGCGATCGTGATGAGCTGGCGCTGGCCGACGCTGATGTTGCTGCTCTCTTCATCGATCACCGTGTCGTAGCCTGCCGGAAAGCCGCGCACGAATCGATCGACGAAGGTCGCCTTCGCGGCGGCGATCAACTCCTCGTCGCTCGCGCTCGGCCGGCCGTAGCGGATGTTGTCGCGAATGGTGCCGCTGAAGAGCCATGCGTCCTGGAGCACCATGCCGATGCAGGATCGCAGGTCGTCGCGGCGCATCGCCGTGATGTCGGTGCCGTCGAGCGTAATGCGCCCGCCGTCGAGCTCGTAGAAGCGCATGATGAGATTGACGAGCGTCGTCTTGCCGGCTCCGGTCGGTCCGACGATGGCGATGGTGTGCCCCGGCTCGGCGACGAGCGACAGGTCCTCGATGAGGGGCTTCTCGGGCTCGTAGCGAAACGACACGTGCTCGAACTCGACTCGGCCATGCAGCACCGCGGGATGCTCGGTGACGGCGGGCTCCGGGACTTGCTCGGTCGCATCGAGCAGGTCGAACACGCGTTCGGCCGACGCGACGCCCGACTGCAGGCTGTTTGCCATCGAGGCGACCTGCGTGAGCGGCCGATTGAACTGCCGCGAGTACTGGATGAACGCCTGCACGGCGCCCAAGGTCATCGCGCCGGTCGCGACGCGCAGGCCGCCGATCACGGCGATCAGCACATAGTTGAGATTGCCGATGAACATCACGGCCGGCATGATGATGCCGGAGATGAATTGCGCGGCGAAGCTTGCGGCGTAGAGCTCCTCGTTCATCGCGTCGAAGCTCTGCGCGACCTCGCGCTGCCGCCCGAAGACCTTGACGAGCTCGTGTCCGGTGAATGCTTCCTCGATCTGGCTGTTGAGATGCCCCGTATGGGTCCACTGCGCGATGAAATGCCCCTGCGAGCGCTTCGCGACGATCTTGGTGATGTACATGGCGAGCGGGATCGTCACCATCGCGATGATTGCGAGGAGGGGAGAGATGACGAACATCATCGCGATCACACCCACCACCGTCAGGAGCGATGTGAGCAGCTGGCTCAGCGTCTGCTGCAGGCTCTGGGAGATATTGCTGATGTCGTTCGTGACCCGGCTCAGCAACTCCCCGCGCGGCTGCTGATCGAAGTAGCGCAGCGGCAGCCGGTGGATCTTGGCCTCGACCTGCGCTCGCAGCCTCAGCATCGTGGCCTGCACTACGTCGTTGAGGATGTAGCCCTGGGCCCAGGAGAACACGCTCGAGCCGAGATAGAGCGCGATCATCAGCAGCAGCGTCGCCCCGAGCGCGTGGAAGTCGATGCCGACTCCGGGCGTGAGATGCATGCGACCGAGCATCTCGGCGAGGTGGGGGTGGCCCGCCGCGCGCGCCGCCTGCACGGCCTGCAGGGGCGTCGAGCCCGGCGCCAGATGCGCGCTCATCATCCCGGAGAAGATGATGTCCGTGGCTCGCCCGATGATCTTCGGGCCGATCACCGAGAGCGCGACGCTCACCACGCCGAGGACGATGACGCACACGACGCGGAAGCGCTCGGGGCGCAGGTGTCCGAGCAGGCGGCGGGCCGAGGGCCAGAAAGTC
>JBOHZT010000075.1:0-11888 GCA_050738535.1 Steroidobacteraceae bacterium | reverse complement strand
CCGCCTCGCTGCCCCTCTACGACGAGCGCTTCCAGCAGCGGCTCGCCGTCGGCGGCCGGATGTTCGTGATCGTCGGGGAGCCTCCGGTGATGGAGGCCTGGCTCGTGCGCTGCGTCGCCGCGGACATCTGGGCGCGCGAGAGCTTGTTCGAGACGGTGGTCGACCCGCTCATCAACGCCTTGCGCCCGAACCCATTCGTTTTCTAGCAGTCGCGGAGGAAGTCATGGTCGAGGATCTCACGCCGAGCGAGCTCGAGTCACGGCTCGCGAGCGCCGACCCGCCGGTCCTGCTCGACGTGCGCGAGCGCTGGGAACAGGACATCGCGCGGCTGCCCGGGACGGTGGACATTCCGATGGACCAGGTGTCCTCCCGCCTGGCGGAACTGCCGCAAGACCGGAACATCGTCGTCATGTGCCGGTCCGGCGGCCGCAGCGCGAAGGTCGCGGCCTATCTCGATCGTGAGGGCTACCGCGCGGACAACTTGGCCGGCGGCATTCTCGCCTGGGCGCGCGATATCGACCCCAGCCTGCGGACGTACTGACTGGCAGAAGCGGGCCGGCGACCTATCTGTTATAGTGATATACAACACTAAATGATTAGCTCGATGAACCTGTGGGCCGTGCGGTGCAGCGCGGCGCTGTGCGCGCTCGCGTGCGTGGGGAGCGCCTCCGGCAAGGATTTGCTCGGGGTCTACCAGGACGCGCTGCGCTTCGACACCCAGATCCAGCAGGCGCAGGCGACTTACAAGGCCGCCCGCGAGGCGGCGCCGGAGGCCTGGGCCGCGCTGCTGCCGCAGCTCTCCGGAAACTACGCGCTCTCCCGCCAAAAGCAGGATGAGTCGACCGTGTTCCCGCTGCCCGGCAGCGGCGGATCGGTGCAGCCGTTCTCGCAGAACACCCGCGAGTACATCAATACTCACGGCTACCAGCTGCAGCTCACCGAGACGCTGTTCTCGTGGCAGAACCTGGCCACGCTCGCCCAGGCCCACAAGAAGGTGGCGCAGGCCGAGGCCACCTTCAAGGCGGCCCAGGAGGACCTCGTCCAGCGCGTCGCCACCGCCTACTTCAACGTGCTCGACGCGAAGGACACCCTCGACGCGAACGAGGCCTCGCTCGACGCCGACACGCGGCAGCTCGAGCAGACGCGCAAGCGCTATCAGGTGGGGCTCATCCCGCTCACGAACGTCCAGCAGACGCAGGCAGCGCACGACGCCGCCGCGGCGGCGGTCATCGCCGCCAAGCGCAACCTCGCGAGCATGCAGGGGCTGCTGCGCGAGATCACCGAGCGCGATTACTCGATGCTCGCGAAGCCCGGCGACGCCATGCCGCTCAAGGTCCCCCAGCCGGCCGACCCGCAGCGCTGGGTCTCCGCGTCCATGAACCAGAATCTCGCGCTCATCTCGAGCCGGCTCGCCGCGGACGCGGCGCGCGATCAGGTCCGCATCGCCTTCGGAGGCCACTTGCCCACCATCGCCATCACGGGCACCCGGACCGACACGCACGAGAACATCGACGAGCAGTTCTCCTTCGGCGGGACGCCGGGACGACTGCGATATCCGGAAGAGCTCACCGACGGCGAGATCGGCATCCAGGTGACGGTGCCGATCTTCAGCGGCGGGCTCGTGCATGCCCAGGTGCATCAAGCGCAGTTCGAGTGGATCGCCGCGAAGGACAATCTCGAGACCGTCTCGCGCCAGACCGAGTACCAGGCCCGGGATGCCTACAACGGCGTCGTGAGCGAGGTCGCCCAGGTCGCGGCGCTGAAGCAGGGCGTCGAGTCGGCCGAAACGGCGCTCAAGGCGACCGAGGCGGGCTACAAGATCGGTACGCAGACGGAGCTCAATGTGCTCGAGGAGCGCCAGGCCCTGGTTGCGGCGCAGACGAGCTACGCGACGGCTCGTTACGGCTACATCCTCGACACCATCCAGCTGCAGCTGGCCGCGGGCACGCTCGACGAGCACACGCTGGCCCAGATCAACTCCTGGCTCACCGTGCGGCAGACCCTGTCGACGTCTCCCGTGCTCGAGCCCCTGCGGTGAGATAGGGCTCGATCAGGCGGACCACCCGCACGACCGCGCCGCGGCTTTCCTCGACGGCGGCCCGCGCTCGGGCGCCCACGCGGGCGCGCGCGTCCGGACTCGAGAGGAGCGCTCCGAGCGCCCGGCCGAGCGCGTGCGCATCGCGGACGATCTCGAGCGCTCCGCGCTCCTCGAGCAGCCGTGCGATCTGCGCCGCGCTCGACAGATGCGGCCCCGCGAGAATCGGTCGCCCGAGCGCCGCCGGCTCGACGAGGTTGTGCCCGCCGATCGGTACGAGGCTGCCGCCCACGAAGACCACGTCCGCCGCGGCGTAGAAATCGAGCAGCTCGCCGAGCGAGTCGAGCAGCAGCACCTCCGTGCGCGAATCGCACGTTGCGTCCAGCGAGCGCCGCGCGACGCGCACCCCGCGCGACTCGAGCCACGAGCCGACCTCGCCGAAGCGCGGCCGATGGCGCGGCGCCATCACCAGCAAGGCGCCCGGCGCGACCTCGCACGCGGCCCGGTGCGCATCGAGCAGCACGGACTCCTCTCCCGCATGCGTGCTGCCCGCGACCCACAGCGGCCGGCCCGGCGCATGCCGCGCTCGCAATTCGCGGCCGCGCACCAGCGTCTCCTGCGGGACCTCGAAATCGAGCTTGAGATTGCCGGCCACGTGCACCTTGCCGGGCGGCGCGCCGAGCGCCACGAAGCGGTCGGCATCGGCCTGCGTCTGCGCGGCGATGAGGGTGCAATCCTCGAGCGCCCGACCGACGATGCCGCGAACGCGGGCATAGCGCCGCGCGGAGCGCTCCGAGAGCCGCGCGCTGACGAGCGCGAGCGGCACGCCGCGGCGCGCGCACTCGTAATACAGGTGCGGCCACAGCTCCGTTTCCAGCACCAGCGCGAGCCGCGGCGCGGTGCGCGCGAAGAACCGCCGCACCGAGCCCGGCAGATCGAGCGGTACGAGCCGCACGTCGACGCCCGTTCCGGCCGCACTCGAGCCGCTCGCGAGCGCACGCGCACGCTCCGCCCCCGCGGGGGTCGACGCCGTGACGACGAAACGCCCCTGCGGCTCGCGCCGCCTCAGTGCCGCGATCAGCGGCGCGGCCGCTTGCACCTCGCCCGCCGACGCTGCGTGGATCCAAATGCCGCCGCTGCGCAGCGCCGGTCCCAGGCCGAGCCGCTCGCCGAGATGCTGCCAGTACGCGCGCTCGCGCACGCCTCGCGACAGGAGCGCCGCGCAGTACGCGGGCGCGAGCCCGTAGGCGGCAAGACAGTACAGGCGCCGGCCGAGCGAGCCGCGAGCTGCGCGGACACTCCCTGTGCGAGTCAAGCCGATCCCGCCCGCCCTCGCGGCCGGATCGCCTGCCCCTCGGGCGGCGGCTCGAACGGGCGCAGCGGCCCCGGCGAGCTCCCGCTGCGACTCGCGCGCTCGCGATAGCCGTCGAGAAGCCCTTGCCAGTCCGCCTCGGTGAAGCGCTCGGGCGGCAGCGCGTACGTGACTTTCTCGAGCGAACGCCGCAGGCGCACGAGATTGGCATCCCGCCACAGTCCCGGCTTGCGCAGGCTCCCGCGATCGAAGTCGACCAGGAACACCTCCACCTCGCGCCCGAGCAGGATGTTGTGCGCGTTGAGGTCCGCGTGGCAGACCCCGAGATCGTGGAAGCGCCGCACACAGCGGCCGATCGCGATCCAGTTGAGGAGCGAGAGCGCTCCGAGGCCTAGGCATTCCGAGAGCGCGAGCGTCTCCGCGAGCCGCTCGGTGATGATGTCCCCGCGATACCAGGGCCCCTGCCGTTCGTAACGCGCCGCGACCGGCGCGGGCACCGGCAAGCCGGCACGATGCAAGTGGTAGGTGAGCTGCCATTCGGCGAACGGTCGGCAGGCCGGCTCGCCGCTCCAGACGTACCGGTCGGCGGAGAGCCGGGCGGGCAGACCTCCGCGGCAATAATGGCGCAGCACCCATTGCCGTCCCTCGGACCGCAGGAAGTGAGTCGCGCCGCGGCCCCGCGCCGCGCGCTCGACCTGGCCCTGCGAGCGCCAGTACTCGGGATCGAACGACGCCACGGGGAGATTGCCGGCCCGCGAGGCATCGTAGAGCATCGCCCCGTCCGTGATGATCCGGCGCCGCACCTCGGAGCCGAGCGGCCACTGCGCTCTCATAGCCGAGGATATTATCATTGGGCGCATGAGCGACATCCTGGTCCCGCTCTCTCCCGGAGAGCTGCTCGACAAGATCACGATCCTGCGCATCAAGGCCGCCCGCATGGCCGGAGCGCAGCTCGACCATGTGCGCCTCGAGCTCGAGGCGCTCACGCGCGCCTGGCGGGACGGCGGCTGTGACGGCACGCCGCTCGGCGCGGACGAGCGCGCGCTGCAGACGGTGAACGAGAAGCTCTGGGACATCGAGGACCGCATCCGCCGGAAGGAATCCGAGCGAGCGTTCGATGCCGAGTTCATCGAGCTCGCCCGCTCGGTCTATCTGTGCAACGACGAGCGCGCCGCCATCAAGAAGCGCATCAACCTGCGCCTCGGCTCACGGCTCGTCGAGGAGAAAGCCTACGCGCCCTACCGGGCGGAGGGCTGATCGAGCGTGTACTCGGCCCCGCAATAGGGGCACTTTGCCCAGCCCGTCGCCTCGATCGGCAGATAGACCTTCGGATGGGAGCTCCAGAGCGCCATCTCCGGCATGGGACAGGAGAGCGGGAGGTCCTCGGCAGTGACCTCGTAGCTCATCTGGGCGTTCGGGGGCAGAAGAATCCGGGGCTCGGCCATGGCTGGTGGGATTATACCGTCCCCGAGCCCATCGACGCGTCCCAGATGGCGCTCACGGCCGCGCGCTCGGCGGCGAACCGCTCCGCGGAGACGATCGGCGGCTTGCCCGCGAGCGACAGATGATGCACGCACGTGCGGTACTCGCGGTAGGCGTGCGTGAGCGTGTCGACCGTCTGCTGCGGCACGAGCGCCGCGGACGCCACCGACTCGAGCTGCCGAATGGTGTCCGAGAAATGCGCGACCGGCGGATGATCCCGCGCCCACTCGAGCGCCCAGTACTGCGCGAGGAACTCGATGTCCGCGATGCCTCCGGCATCCTGCTTGAGATCGAGCTCGCCCGCCTTCGCCTTCGTGAGCTCGCGCCGCATGCGCCCGCGCATGGACCGAACGTCGCCGCGCAGCGTCTCGCGCCTGATGTGATGGCGCAGGATGTCCATCCGCAGGCGCTCGAAGCGCTCCTCGAGCCGCGGCGCTCCAGCCACCGCGCGGGCATGGAGCAGCGCCTGATGCTCCCAGGTCCACGCCTCTCGCTGCTGGTATTCGGTGAACGCCTGGAAACTCGTGACGAGCAGCCCTCCCTTGCCGCTCGGGCGCAGCCGCACGTCCACCTCGTAGAGCCTCCCGGCCGTCGAGTGCAACGTGAGCAAGTGCACCACGCGCTGCACGAGCCGTGCGAAGAACAGCTGATTCTCGACCGGCCGCGGCCCGTCGGTCTCCTGCCGCTCGCCCGCGGAATCGTGCAGGAAGACCAGATCGAGATCCGACGCATACCCGAGCTCGAAGCCGCCGAGCTTGCCGTACCCCACGGCGCAGAGCGCGACCGGCGTCCGCGACGTGCACTCCCCGCACATCGGCACGCCGAGCTGCGCGGTGATCTGCCGCCAGGCGAGCTCGATCGCGTACTCCAGGATGAGCTCCGCGATCTCGGTCAGCCGGTCGCTCACGCGCATGACCGGCAGCCGCCCCGTGAGATCCGCCACGGCGACCTGGAACGTCGCCGCCTGCTGGAAGTGGCGCAGCGCCTCGACTTCCCGCTCCGGATCGCCCTCCGGCACCTGTCCCATCGCGAGCGCGAGCTCACCGTGGAGCTCCAGGCGGCTCGGGACCCGAGAGAGCACGCGCTCGTCGACGAGCTCGTCGAGCAGAAGCGGATAGGCGGCGATTTGATTGACGAGGAAATCGCCGTGCGAGGCGAGCTCGACGAGCCGGGTGCGCGCGCCCGCGCTCTCGATGAGCAGCGCGAAATACGTCGAGCGCGGCCCGATCGCCTCGACGATGCGCAGCACCCGCGCGAGCACCGGCACGGGGTCGCCGGCCGCGCCCACGTCCAGTGCGAGCAGCGGAAGTAGCGCCTGCAGACGCTTGCGTCCAAAGTCGTCGAGCTTGCGCAGGAGCGCCGAATCGCGCAGCTCCACGAGCAGCCTCGCGGCCTCCGGCGCGCCTGCCCCGAAACCGGCTGCCCTCAGCTGCTCGAGGACCGAGCTCTCCTCCGCCTGCGCGGCGGGGGTCGATGCGCCGGTGCCGGCCTCGAGATCGATGAGCACGCCCGGGATCGCGGCCACGCCTGCCGCCGCAGCCACGCCAGGGACCGCCGCGCCCGCCCCTGGTGCGCCCGCATGCGTGCCCGGTGCGCCCGCGCCGAACACCACCGCGCGGAAATGACCGCTGACGAGCGCCCGATGCCGCCCGAGTTCCGCGGCGAGCGCCTCGGCATCCCGCGCCCCCATCGCGAGCGCGATCCGCTCGCGCGCGGCGGCGTCCCGCGGCCAGCGGTGCGTCTGCTCGTCGCCGAGCATCTGCAAGCGGTTTTCGAGCCGACGCAGAAACCGGTAAGCCTCGCCGAGCTGCGCGACGGCCTGCGCGGAGAGCAGCTTCTTGCCGTCGAGCTGCCCGAGCGCGGTGAGGAGCGACGAAGTCTGCAGCCGCGTATCCCGGCCGCCGCGAATCAACTGCAGGGCCTGCACCACGAACTCGACCTCGCGGATGCCGCCGGGGCCGAGCTTCACGTCGTCCTCGAGCTCGCGCCGCGCGACCTGGCGCTCGATGAGGCCTTTCATCTCGCGCAGGCTCTCGAAGACGCCGTAGTCGAGGTAGCGCCGGTAGACGAACGGCCGGATCGCGGCTTCGTAGAGTTCCGCGTAGCGCTCGGGCGCGGTGACCGGACGAGCTTTGATCCACGCGTAGCGCTCCCAATCACGCCCGTGCCGTTCCAAATAGTCCTCGAGCGACGCAAAGCTCACGACGAGCGGCCCGCTGGCCCCGAACGGCCGCAGGCGCATGTCCACGCGAAACACGAACCCCTCGCCCGTCCGCGCATCGAGCAGCCGGATGAGGTGCTGGCCGAGCCGCGTGAAGAATTCCTCGTTCGAGAGCACACCCCGGCCGCCCGTCGCGTCGGCACCTCCCGCCGCGTCCGAACCGCTCTGGCCGGTCGTCTCGCCATGCTCCGGGAAGAGCAACACCAGGTCGATGTCGGAGGAGAAGTTGAGCTCGCAGCCCCCGAGCTTGCCCATCGCGACCACGACGAGCGGCTGCACGACGCCCGCCTCCGATCGCGGCTCGCCGTGGACGGCGGTGAGCTCGCTCCACGCGTAGCGACAAGCCGTGACGATCGCCGTGTCCGCAAAGGCGCTGAGCTCCGCGAGCGTCTCCTCGAGCGTCGCCCAGCCGGCGAGATCGCGCCAGGCGATGCGCACCATCTCGCGCCGCCGCCAGCGGCGCAGGGTCTCGAGAAACTCCGCTTCAGGAGGCGGCGCGCCGGCCGTCCAGGTGGGGGCTCGTGCCGGCGAGCGAGGTCCGAGCTCGCCGCTCGCGACGAGCTCGGCGACGAGCTGCGGATGCGCCGCGCAGGCGCGGCTCACGAAGTCGCTCGAGGCGCACGCCCGCTCGAGCGACTCGCGAACCTCCGGGGCGGCGCCGGCGAGCAAGTCCGCCGCGTGTGAATCCGTCGCGAGCGATGCGTCCGCGGCCGCCTCAGTCCCCGACATTACCGCCCAGGTCGTGGAATGCCGCCGCGCCCTCGCGCCGGATGAGGCCCTTGAAAGTCGACGAGCGCGCGTACACCTGCGCGCCGTCCGAGGCCTCGACCGAGCCTTCACCGCCCTCGATGGCGCTGTTGTCGATGTGCACGCTCGCGCCCTGGGCGAAGATGCCGAGGCCCCCTGCCACGATGCGGCTGTTCGTGATGTACACCTGGCAGCCGCTCTCCGCGGTCAACGCATTCCCGTCGAACTGAAGATTGCGGCTATCGATGTGCAGTAGCCGCGAGCCCTGGCAGACGATCGGGTTGTGCCTGTGCTCGACCGGAAGACTGACGAGCTGGGCTCCGCCGTTCGCGCCGCCCGCCGCGGCCGAGGTGCTCGCCGTCGCGGCGGCCGAGGCCCTTGCAACCGTGGGCGGGCCCACCGCGGCAATGCGGTAGCCGGGGCCCGAGAGCAGGACTCGCCCGCCGGAAGACGACGCACCGGCCTCAGCAACCTTCACCGTGATGGTGCCGGTCGCAGGATCGGCGGCAACGACCGTGATCGCGCCGCTGTCGTTGAGCGCGCGCTGCGCCCAGGCAAGTGCAGCCGGTGAAGGCCGCGACGGTGCGCCGAGCGCGACGCCGGCGGCGAGGGCGACGGTGAAACAAAGCACAGCGCCCCAAAACAGCCCAGTCGCTCGTCTCAAAGGCCCAAGCAGCAGCGTCAGTGCCACACGAGACGGGCCGGCGTGGATTCCCAACTGCGGAAGCTTCGAGGGTTTCATGGGCGTCCCCGGGGAGTTCGGCACCGGCGGGCATTATCACCCAAAAAAAACCCCGCCGAAGCGGGGTTCAAGTAATGCGCGGATTAGGGGGTCTTGCTCCGCGACTTTCCGGCGTCCCCCCCCGCTGGGCGGGGCGAAACACCGTAACCGTCTAGCTTATGGACCGTCCCTGATCGAAAGAGTTCACGAATTTCATACCCTGGATATGGGGCTCCATGCTCCGGGACACCACATTCGCGACATTACGCTTCCATTACATGTCCATTCCGCCCATGCCGCCCGGGGGGCCGCCGTGGCCGTGGTCCTCCTCCTTCGGAGCCTCCGCGATCATGACCTCCGTCGTCAGCAGCAACCCGGAGACGGAGGCCGCGTTTTGCAGCGCAAGCCGCGTCACCTTCGTGGGATCGAGAATCCCCTGCTCGATGAGGTCGCCAAACTCACCCGAGGCGGCATTGTATCCGTAGCTGCCCTTGCCTTCCTTGACCTTATTCAAGATTACGGCGGCATCCTCGCCGGCGTTCTCCACGATCTGACGCAGGGGCTCCTCGATCGAGCGATGCAGGATGCGGATGCCGACCGACTGGTCCTCGTTCGCGCCCTCGAGCTTGTCGAGCGCCTTCTGAACGCGGATCAGCGCGACGCCACCGCCTGGGACGACGCCTTCCTCGACCGCGGCTCGAGTCGCGTGCAGCGCATCCTCCACACGAGCCTTCTTCTCCTTCATCTCGATTTCCGTGGCCGCGCCCACCTTGATGACCGCAACGCCGCCGGAGAGCTTCGCGACACGCTCCTGCAGCTTCTCCTTGTCGTAGTCCGAGGTGGCCTCCTCGATCTGCTGGCGGATCGACTCGATGCGGCCCTTGATGTCGGCCTGCTTGCCGGCGCCATCGATGACCGTGGTGTTCTCCTTCTCGACCACCACCTTCTTCGCCTCGCCGAGATCGTTGAGCGTCGCCTTCTCGAGCGACAGGCCTACCTCGTCGGAGATCACGGTGCCGCCCGTGAGGATCGCGATGTCCTGCAGCATGGCCTTGCGGCGGTCGCCGAATCCCGGCGCCTTGACCGCGGCCACCTTGAGGATGCCGCGGATGTTGTTGACGACGAGCGTCGCGAGCGCCTCGCCCTCGACGTCCTCCGCGACCACCAGCAGCGTTCGGCCGGCCTTCGCCACACTCTCGAGCAGCGGGAGCAGCTCCCGGATGTTCGAGATCTTCTTGTCGACGAGCAGAATGACCGGCTTTTCGAGCTCGGTCGTCTGATTCTGCTGGCTGTTGATGAAATAGGGCGACAGATAGCCGCGGTCGAACTGCATGCCCTCGACCACCTCGAGCTCGTTCTCGAGGCCGGAGCCCTCCTCCACGGTAATCACGCCCTCTTTGCCGACCTTCTCCATCGCATCGGCGATGGTCTTGCCGATCGACTCGTCGGAGTTGGCGGAAATGGTGCCGACCTGAGCGATCGCCTTGGAGTCCTTGCAGGGCTTGGAGATCTTCTTGAGCTCCTCGACCGCGGTCGCGACCGCCTTGTCGATGCCGCGCTTCACGTCCATCGGATTGCGCCCGGAAGACACTGCCTTCAGGCCCTCGCGGATGATCGCCTGCGCGAGCACCGTCGCGGTCGTCGTGCCGTCACCCGCCTCGTCGGAGGTATTGGACGCGACCTCCTTCACCATCTGCGCGCCCATGTTCTCGAACTTGTCCTTGAGCTCGACCTCCTTGGCGACGGACACGCCGTCCTTCGTGATGGTCGGAGCGCCGAAGCTCTTCTCGAGCACCGCGTTGCGGCCCTTCGGGCCGAGCGTCGCCTTCACCGCGTTGGCAAGGACGTTGACGCCCTTGAACATCCGCTGGCGCGAGTCGTCGCCGAAACGTACATCTTTAGCTGCCATGATATGTTTACCTTTGTGGGGGGGTGCTGGCCTACTTGCTCTCGATCACGGCCATCACGTCTTCTTCGCGCATCACGACGAGCTCGTCGCCGTCGAGCTTGACCTCGGTCCCGCTGTACTTGCCGAACAGGATCTTGTCGCCGACCTTCACGTCGAGTGGACGGACGGTGCCGTCCTCGAGAATCTTGCCTTTGCCGACCGCGACGATCTTTCCCTGCACCGGCTTCTCGGCCGCGGTATCGGGGATCACGATGCCACCGGGAGAGGTACGATCCTCCTCCAGGCGCTTGACGATGACGCGGTCATGAAGAGGACGAATCTTCATGGTTGACGCTCCTTTAGATATGTAGTTGGCTGAACGAACGACCGGAGGGTGTTAGCACTCTCCCTTGACGGCTGCTAATGATAGGCGGCACTGTCCTGATTTCAAGGTGGAGACCGAGAATATTTCATGACGGACGGGCTCGTAGTGCTCTGCACCTGCCCCGATGACCCCGCAGCGGACCGCATTGCCCGCGCGCTCGTCGCCGAGCGCCTGGCGGCGTGCGTCAGCCGGACGGCACTCCGGTCCACCTACCGGTGGGAGGACGCGGTTCACGATGAACCGGAGGTGCTTCTCGTCATCAAAACGACGAGAGCCCGGCTCGAGCAGCTCGAAGTCCGCCTGCAGGCCCTGCATCCCTATGACCTGCCGGAGTTCCTCGCGCTGCCGGTGACCGCCGGCTCGGAGCGCTATCTGGCCTGGATCGCCGCGGAAACGCGGCCGCCCTCCGCCTCGGGAGCCTCGGGCTCGGGAGTTCCTGGCTCGGGAGCCTTTCCCTCGGGTCCTTCGACATGAATCGGCACTTCCCTCGCTGGCCCTTCGCCCTCGCCGCGCTACTCACAGCGGGTGCCGTCGCATCCGTCGGCGCAGCGGCAGCCGGGGGCACAAGCGCAAGCTCAGGCGTAAGCTCAGGCGCAAGCTCAGGCGTCGTAACGCAGCCGCACGCCTCCCTCGAGGACGTGGTGCAGCTCGGCCGCACCGTGGGCGCCGGGAAATTCCTGCCGTCGGACCGCGCCTATCGGCTCTCGGCGGCCCCCGACGGCCCGGACCGGATCCGCCTCAGCTGGAAGATCGCCCCTGGGTACTACCTCTACCGGAGCAGCCTGAAAGCCCAAGGGACGAGCTTCGTCCGGCTGGGCGCGCTCGCGGTCCCGCAGGGCGAGACCAAGACCGACCCGTATTTCGGAACCCAGCAGATCTATCGCCGAGAGCTCGTCGCGATTCTCCCCGTCGAGCGTCCCGGCTCGGCCGAGCCGCTCAGCGTGCCGCTGCGGGTCACCTACCGCGGCTGCGCGGATGCCGGCCTGTGCTACCCGCCCATCCATCGCACGGTCACGGTCTCGCTTCCGCCCGGGGCGAGCACTCTCGGTGCCGGCACGGCGGCCGGAGGCTCGGCGACAGCCGCGCCCGGCGCCGGC
>JBOHZT010000074.1:0-11919 GCA_050738535.1 Steroidobacteraceae bacterium | reverse complement strand
TACGAGGCCGTCGGTGAGGCGATAGATCCAGGCGTGGACCGCCAGGGCCTGACCGCGGCGCCAGGCGTCCTGGGCGATCGTCGTGCGGCAAACGTTGTGCGCCTGCTCGATCACGTTGAGCTCACATAGCCGGTCGGCACGGCTCGCGGGATCACTCTCGGCCGCGAGCACGGACCGGCGCCGCTCCGCCACGTCCTGGATGTGCCGCAGCCAATTGTCGATGAGGCCGTTCGGCGCAGCACTCTGCGCCGCCGCGATGCCGCCGCAACCATAGTGCCCGCACACGATGACGTGCTCGACCCGCAGTACCTCGATCGCGTACTGCAGCACCGACAGGCCGTTGAGATCGGAATGCACCACCAGGTTGGAGATGTTCCGATGGACGAACACTTCTCCCGGCGGCAGGCCCATGATCTGATTTGCCGGTACGCGGCTGTCCGAGCAGCCGATCCAGAGGTACTTCGGCGCCTGCTGCGCAGCAAGACGCCGGAAGAAATCCGGGTCCTCACGCAGCACTCCCGCGGCCCAGCGGCGATTGTTGGCGACGAGATGCTCCAAGCCGGCGGCGGGCGGCGGGATTGGCAGGGCAGGCGGCTGGTGCTTCATACGGGATCTACGCCGCGAGCTCGATGCTGACGGGACAGTGATCGCTGCCCATGACGTCGGCGTGGATGCTGGCGGCCTTGACGGCTTTGCGCAGGCTCGCGGAGACGAGGACGTAATCGATTCTCCACCCGACGTTGCGCGCGCGCGAGTTTGCGAAGTGGCTCCACCAGGTGTAGTGGCCGTTCCCCTGCGCGAACAGACGCAAGGTGTCGACGAAGCCCGCATCGAGGAACTGCTGGAATCCCTCGCGCTCCTCGTCGGTGAAGCCCTTCTTGCCGCGGTTCGGCCCCGGGTGCGCGAGGTCGAGCTGCGTATGGGCGACGTTGAGGTCGCCGCAGAAGATCACGGGCTTCTTCTGCTCCAGCTCCTTGCAGTATGCGAGGAATGCCGGATCCCAATGGTCGTGCCGCAACGCGAGCCGGCTCAAGTCGTCCTTCGCATTCGGCGTGTAGACGGTCACGACGTGGAAATTGGGGAATTCCGCGGCGATGACGCGGCCCTCCTCGCTGGCATCCCTCTCGAGCTCGTCCGCGAACTTGAAGCGCTTGGCGAAGCTCTCCGGAAACCCGTTCACCACGGCGAGCGGCTTGCGCCTCGAGAAAATGGCCGTGCCGGAGTAGCCCTTCTTGATGGCCGAGTTCCAGTGCTCGTGATAGTCGGGAAGATCGATCTGGATCTGGCCCCGCTCGGCCTTGGTCTCCTGCAGGCACAGGATGTCCGGGCGGTGGGCTTCGAGGAACGGCTGCAGCAGGCCCTTCTTGAGCACCGCCCGAATGCCGTTCACGTTCCACGAGTAGATCTTCATCCTGTACATCCCCGCACCGGGCGGTGCGCCCGGCGGAATGCGAATAATCGCACGCTTTGACCCGTTTAGCGCGTGGCGGCGCGCGCCTCCGGCCGCGAGAATCGTCCGCGGCGTCGGCTGGAGAGAGGATCACGAGTGGCGATACGCGAATGGCCCAAGCACGAGCGGCCGCGCGAGAAGCTGATCGCACGCGGACCGCAGACGCTCTCCGACGCCGAGCTGATCGCGGTCATCCTCGGTTCGGGCGTACGGGGACGCTCCGCCGTCGAGGTGGCGCGCGATCTCATCTGCAAATTCGGATCGGTGCGCCAGCTCCTGTGCGCCGAGAGGCGCGAGTTCAGCGGCGCGCTCGGAGTTGGCCCCGCCCGGTACGCGCTGCTACGCGCGGCGCTCGAGCTCGCCCGGCGGCATCATCTCGAAGCGCTGCAAATCGGTCCCCTCATGTCATCACCCCAGATGACGCGGAATTTCCTGCTCGCACAGCTTCGTGACCGTCCCTACGAGGTATTCTGCTGCCTGCATCTCGACAGCCGCCATCGCCTCATCACGTTCGAGGAGCTGTTTCGCGGCACCGTGGACGGCGCGAGCGTGCACCCGAGAGAGGTCGTCCGGCAGGCCCTCGCGAACAATTCGGCCGCGCTCATCTTCGCGCACAACCATCCGTCGGGCGTGGCCGAGCCGAGCCCGGCCGATGAGCTCATCACGCGGCAGCTGCGCGACTCTCTCGCGCTCGTCGACGTTCGAGTGCTGGACCACATCGTCGTGGGCGACGGGACTTGCGTGTCGTTCGCGGAACGTGGACTGCTTTAGAATGCCTGTTGCGAAGGACTCTCCATGGCCAAGCCGCGTCAGAGCGCCGGGATCCTCCTCTATCGTTCCGGCCCCGCAGGGCTGGAAGTCTTCCTCGTCCATCCCGGCGGCCCTTTTTGGGCGCGCAAGGACGCCGGCGCATGGTCGATCCCCAAGGGGGAATACGCCGAGAGCGAGGATCCGCTGGCAGCGGCCCAGCGGGAATTCCGCGAAGAGACCGGAGTCAGCGCCACGGGACCTTTCCTCGCGCTGCGGCCCATCGTGCAACGCGGCGGCAAGCAAGTGTTGGCGTGGGCTTCGCGCGGGGATCTCGACCCGGCGCAGCTGCAGAGCAACACGTTCTCGCTCGAGTGGCCTCCCGGCTCCGGCACCTCGCGCGAGTTTCCGGAAGTCGATCGAGGCGCGTGGTTCTCGCTCGCGCAAGCGCGTACGCGAGCACTTCCGTCGCAGCTCGCGCTGCTCGATGAGCTGGCGGAGCGCGCCGCGGCCGACGATGACCCGCCGCACAGTGATCTATGATGGCGGCATGAGCGCCACCCCCCGCCGCTACGAGTCCTTCTGCCAGCGCTTCGGCCTGCGGGTGCCGGTCCTGCTCGCGCCGATGGCGGGTGCGACCCCGCCGCCGCTCAGCATCGCGGTCATGGCCGCCGGCGGCATGGGAGGGTGCGGTGCGCTGCTCATGGAACCGGCGCAGATTGCCGCCTGGGCCCAAGCCGTGCGAGCGGGTGCGAGCGGTCCGTTCCAGATGAACCTGTGGATTCCGGATCCGCCGCCGCCGCGCGACCGCGCACACGAAGCCGCCGTCGGGCAATTCCTCTCGCAATGGGGCCCGCCGATTCCGGACGGCGCCGCGGAGACGACGCTCCCCGACTTCGCCGCTCAGTGCGAGGCCCTGATCGCCGCGCGGCCTGCGGCCATCTCGTCGATCATGGGGCTGTATCCGACCCAAACCGTGCGCGCGCTGCACAATCGCGGGATCGCATGGTTCGCCACCGTCACGACGGTCGCGGAAGCCAAGCTCGCGGCCGCAGCCGGCGCGGACGTGATCGTCGCTCAGGGCATGGAAGCCGGAGGCCACCGCGGTTGTGCCGATGCGAGCCTCGCCGAGCAACACCAAGTGGGTCTCTTCGCACTCCTGCCTCAAGTCGTCGACGCGGTTCCAGTGCCCGTCGTCGCGACTGGCGGCATCGCAGACGCGCGGGGCGTCGCAGCCGCATTGCTGCTCGGCGCGAGCGCCGTGCAAATCGGCACGGGATTCCTGCGAAGTCCGCAGGCCGCGATCTCGACCGTCTGGTCGCAGGCGCTCGCCGGTGCTCGTCCTGAAGACACGCAGCTCACTCGCGCCTTCAGCGGCCGCGCCGGTCGCGGCATTGCGAACGACTACACGCGCGCGGCCGCCCGCACCGATGCACCGGCACCTGCGCCCTATCCGGTACAGCGCGGCCTCACCGCGCCGATGCGGCGCGCCGCGGCGCAAGCGGGCGATGTCTCGCGCATGCAGCTCTGGGCCGGCCAGGGCGCCGCGCTTGCGCTCGCGGAGCCGGCAGGCGAGATCGTGCGGCGCCTGTGGGCCGCCGCGAGCGAGTTGCTCGGGAGCGCCTGAGGCAGGCACGCCGAACCAAACGTGAGAGGCCTGCCGGCGCCAACGGACGTTGCTACGTCCCCGCCAGCAGCAGTTCCTCCCCGTTCGATGGCCGCAGGCCGTCCGATCGGCCCGTGAAGTAGCGCTCGGCAAGCGCGTGCGCCGAGACGTACCGCGCCTCGCTGAAGCCGGCTGCGCGGGCGAGCGCGATCATCTCCTGCGGCAAGAACGAGCTCAGGAACGGCGTCCCTGCCGCCGCGGCGCCTCTTTGAGCCGCCTCCATCAGCGGCCGCTGCTGCGGCTCGACGAGCTCGAGCGGGAGGATGAAGGACAGCGCGAGCCTCGATCCCGGCGCGATCGCGGCGATGTCGCGCAGCAGCCCCGCGACCGCATCCCGCGTGAGATACAGCGTGACACCCGTGCACGCCACCACGGCCGGCCGGCGCGCATCGAAACCGGCCGCCGCGAGGCGTTCCCATCCGCCTGCGCGCGCCTCGAAGTCGGCCGGGACGAGCTTCAGCCAGTCCGGCACGGCGAAGCCGAGCTCCTCCAGGCGGTGCCGCTTCCACGCCTGAGGGCCCGGCCGATCGACCTCGAAGACTCGCATGTGGGAGGCGACCTCCGGCCTGCGCTGCGCGAAGGTATCGAGGCCTGCGCCGAGGATCACGTACTGATCGACCCCGTGGGCGGCCCGCTCTGTCACCAGGTCCTCGATGAAACGCGCCCGAGCTACGATCGACGCCCGAAAAGGCTTCGTGCCCTCGGGGTCCATGTCCGGGCGGCGGCGCCATCCCTCAGCCGGCGCCGCCAGACGCAACCCGAGGTCATCGTCGATGACATGCGGCGGTGCGTCGGCGATGAGGTGTAAGGCCCGCCACAGGGCAACGCGCACCGCCGTGCTATCCGGCACCCCCGATGGCTGGTCCTGCATGCGACTCTCCCGGGTGAGCTATCGTTACCGGCGGCCTCGGCGCCCGGCGGCGCCGCTAGGTCGCTCTCCTGCGGCAGCCTCCTCCGCCGTGCGCTCGACGTATACCTTCAGCCGCGCCATCGCTCGCTCCCACCCGGCGCGCAGCGCCAGATAAAGGGCATCCCAGCGCTCCTCGCCCGGAATGCCTGAACCAAGAACGCGGACGATCGTGAGCGTCCCCGACCCGTCGAGCACCAGATCGTCCACGATCGTGCTCTCGGTCCGCGGCTGCGCCTTGCCGGGCAGATGGATGAGCCGCATGCGGCGCTCGGGTGTGAACACGTCGATGTACGTCTCGAATTGCGTGACGCGATCCACACTCGCCCGCAACCATCCTCCTGCCCGCGCATCGATCGCGGCTCCAGGGGAACACCACTGCTCGAGCGCGGAGCAGGTCGTGAGGGCGCTCCAGACTTCCGTGGCGCCGACTGCGACATCGATGCGGTGCGCGTAGCCTCGTGTGCGGTCGTTCATATCTTTGATTCTACGACGCAATCACTGTGACGCATCACTCGGACCGCCCGCGGGGTACTTCCGCACTATGGCCCGAGCTCCCGCGAGCGGGGACGCGCAATCGCGGCCTGCGGACACGATCCCCGGTAGATGTCGTTGTCTCCATCCTGACCGATGCTGAACCCTGCGAAAATTCTCTCGGAGCCCAGGTCCGCGGCGGGCTCACAGGCGCGCCTGTATCCGCTAGGGCTCGCAGTGCTCGCTCTCGCGGTGTTCCTCGCGGATATCGCCGCACCGCTCGGCACGGGGGCGGGGGTCGGCTATCTCGCGGTGATCTTCGCCACCCTCTGGCTCGCCGAGCGGTACACATGGACGCTGGCGGCCTGGTGCACGGCGCTCGCCCTGGCCAAGCTTGCGATACCCCACCTGGAGACGAGCTTCGAGTTGCTCCGCGATCGCGGATTGGCGGTGCTTTTCATCTGGGCCATTGCCGGGATCGGGATCTGGCAGAAGCGCTCGGGACGCTCGCACGCGCGTGCCCAGGGCGAGGCGGCTCGGGCACTCGAGGCGAACGCCGCATTGAAGGCGGCGCTCGCGCGCATGGAAGCCGCAGAGGCACAGCTGCGCCGCGGCCAGCGGCTGCTCGATACCGTCGCCACGATGGCCCGCATCGGCGGGTGGGAGCTCGATCTGGCGACCATGACGCCCATCTGGTCGCAGGAAGTCTACCGGATCCACGAGACGGACCCCTCGGTGCCGCTCGATCTGCCGAGCATGCTCGAGTTCTATGCGGCCGAAGCGCGGCCCGTGATGCAGAAGGCGCTCGAGGATGCCATCGAGCACGGGATGTCCTTCGACCACACAGTGCCGTTCATCACCGCGACCGGGCAGAAACGCTGGCTGCGCGCGATCGGAGTCGCGGAGCGCACCACTGGCGTGACGACCCGTCTTTCCGGCGCGTTCCAGGACGTGACCGAGCAGCACGAGATCCAGATCCGTTTCGCGCGCGCCTCGCACTCGAGCTCCGAGGGGCACTGGGATTATGATTTCGGCACCGAGACCGTGTGGTGCTCGGCCACTCATGAGGAGCTGCTCGGGCTCCCGCCGCACGACACGCGGATACCCGCCGAGGAGTTCCGCGCCCGGGCGCATCCCGAGGACCAGTCGCGCGTCGCCACGGCGTTCCGCGACCACATCAAATCCGGCCATTCCTTCAACGTCGACCTGCGGATGCGGACGGCGCGCGGCGAGTGGCGCTGGTTCCGGACGCGCGGTGCGGTGGACCGGGACGAGCTCGGGCGCCTGGCGAGCTTCGCCGGCTCGCTCATCGACGTACACGAGGAACGGCTCGCGCAGGAGGAGCTGCATCGCATTCGCGGCCGTCTGGACCGCGCCATCCACGGCACGCAAGACGGGCTGTGGGAGCTCGACATCGCGACGGACACGATGTGGTTGTCGCCCCGATTCTGCGAGTTGATCGGATACGACGAGCGCGCGCTCGGACCCCGGCACGAGCTCACCCTGGCCCGCCAGACCCTCGCTCCAAAGATTCACCCGGACGACTTGCCGCGGCTCGAGGAGATCACCCGAGCGCACCTGGATCATGACGCGCCTTACGACATGGAGGTGCGAATGCGCGCGCGGGGCGGCGAATACCGCTGGTTCCGGATCCGCGGCAAGGTGGAGCGCGATGCCGCCGGCGTGCCGCTCAAGCTCTCCGGATCCACGCAGGACATCACCCCGAGAAAGCTGGCCGAGGCGGCGCGCATCGAAGCCGAGCAGCGTCTCGAGCGCGCCATTCGCGGCAGCTCCGACGCCTTCTTCGAGTACGTCGTGGGAGAGGACCACATCTGGTATTCCCCGCGAATGGGGGAAATGCTCGGCTACGCTCCCGGCGAGCCCCTACCCAAGATGCTCGCGAGTCAGATGCCTCCCGAGGACTACGCACGCGTCGAGACGGCGATGCGGCGGCACTTCGAGGAGGGGACACCCCACGACGTGACGTACCGGCTGCCGACGAGATCGGGCGACTACCGTTGGTTCCGGGCGCGCGGCCGCTGCGAGCGCAACGAGGCCGGCACGCCCACCCGCTTCTCGGGCTCGATCCAGGACATCACGACGCAGCGCGAGGCCGAGGCTGCGCTGGTCGCGGCGAAGGAGGCCGCCGCGGCGGCGAACCGCGCGAAAAGCGACTTCCTCGCGAACATGAGCCACGAGATCCGCACGCCGATGAACGGTGTGCTCGGCATGACCGGGCTGCTGCTCGACACGACGCTCGAGCCCGTCCAGCGGGAGTTCGCCGACACGATCCACGCGAGCGCGACCTCGCTCCTCGGAGTGCTCAACGACATCCTCGACTTCTCGAAGATCGAGGCCGGCAAGCTCGAGATCGAGCAAGTCGAGATGAGCGTGCGGGAATGCCTCGAGAACGTGGGAGCGATGCTCGCCGTGCAAGCCGCCGCCAAGAACCTCGAGCTGGTGGTCGATGCCGACCCGTCCGTCCCACGCTTGGTGCTGGGCGATCCACACCGGCTGCGCCAGATCCTCACGAACCTGGTCGGCAATGCGGTGAAGTTCACGCAGCAGGGGGAGATCGTGGTCGGAGCGCGGGCGGCGGGGACCGAGCCCGGGCGCATCTTGCTGCACTTCGAGATCCGCGACACCGGCTCCGGCATGTCGGCGGAGGTGCTGAGCCGGCTGTTCCGGCCGTTCGTCCAGGCCGACGCCTCCACCACTCGGCATTATGGCGGGACGGGTCTCGGGCTCTCGATCGTGAAGCGGCTCGTCGAGCTGATGGGCGGTGAGATCTCCGTCGCCAGCGAGGTCGGCAAGGGCTCGACGTTCACGTTCACACTGCCTTGCGCGCTCGCCGCGGATGTGGCGAGCCCTGCCGGCGCGGCACCGGACCGCTCGCAGGAGCGAGTGGTCGCGCTCGCCGCCGTGAAGAGCGCCCGTTACCGGGGCCGCGTGCTGGTCGTCGAGGACAACTCCGTCAATCAGCAGGTCACGCGGCGCTTTCTCGAGCGGCTCGGCTGCGAGGTCGAGCTCGCCGAGAACGGCTTGCGCGCCGTCGAGTTCTGCGCGCGGTCGTCCTATGACCTGATCCTGATGGACGTGCAGATGCCCATCATGGATGGGCTCACCGCGACGCGCGAGATCCGGCGTCAGGAAGCGGCCACGGGCCGGCGAGTGCCGATCGTCGCGCTCACCGCGAGCGCGATGACGGATGAGCTGGCACGCTGCATCGCGGCCGGGATGGACGGGCTGTTGACGAAGCCTCTCGAGCCCGTGCGGCTCGCCGAGATCCTGGCGCGCCATGGCCTCGGGAGCGTCGGCGGCGAGCGGGGCGGCGGGCCGCGCAGCGGGATTTCCGCGCTGCTGCCCGTCGCGGCGATCGATCTCGCGCGGCTTCGAGTCATCGCCGGGGAGGACCGCGGGTTCGTGCAGGAGCTCTGCCAGACCTTCCTCTCGTCGAGCGGCCGGATCGTGGACGAGTTGCGCAACGCGCTCGCCGCGGGCGATCGCGGCCCCCTCGCGATGCTCGCGCACAAGCTGAAAGGCGGCAGCGGCAGCGTCTGCGCCCAAAGAGTGGCCGATCTCGCGGCAGTGCTCGAGCGCGGTGCCGCTGAGCGGGCCGCTGCCGAGCTCGAGGAGCTCGTGGATCACATCGAGGCCGCGCTGCGCGAATGCGCGGGCTTCATCGAGGCACAGGTCGCATGATTCCCCAGACGGACACACCGCTCGAGCCGCCATCGAGCCGCGAGCCGCAGCTGAGACTGCTGCTCGTGGAGGACGAGCCGACGCAGCTGCTGCTCATGCAGCGGCTGCTGCATCGCGCCGGCTATGCCGTCGAGACGGCGGCAAATGGCGAGGAAGCCTTCCAGAAGATCGCGACGGGGCGCATCCAGATGATCGTCACGGACTGGGACATGCCCGGAATGGACGGCGTCACGCTCTGCCGCCGTGTCCGCGAGGCGCAGCTTCCGGGCTACCTCTACGTCCTGCTGCTCACCGGTCATGGATCCACCGAGAGCCTCGTCACGGGTCTCGATGCCGGGGCCGACGACTACATCCGCAAGCCGCCGAACGAAGCCGAGCTGGTCGCGCGCCTGAAGGCCGGGCAGCGCGTCGTGCGGCTGGAGCAGTCGCTGCGCGAGGCGAACGAGAAGATCCAGCTGCTCTCGATCACGGATCCGCTCGTCGGCACTTACAACCGGCGCTATTTGAACGAGCAGCTGGTCCACGAGGTCGAGCGCGCGCGGCGTTACGGACGGCCGCTCGCGACGGTCATGGCCGATCTCGACTTCTTCAAGGGCATCAACGATCAGCACGGCCATCAGGCCGGCGATGACGTGCTGCGCGGCTTCGTCGAGCTGGCCAAGACGTCGATCCGCCAATCGAGCGATTGGATCGCGCGGTATGGCGGCGAGGAGTTCGTGGTCGTGCTCCCGGAGACCGACACGGAGGGCGCCGCGAGGACCGCGGAGAAGATCCGCAGCTCCTGCGCGGCCGCGCCGTTCGCGACGGCGGCCGGCGAGCTCGCCGTCACCGCGAGCTTCGGGGTCGCCGCGCTCGATCCCGGCAGACCCGACGGCATCGCGGCCGAATCGCTGCTGCGCAGCGCCGATGCCGCGCTCTACTGCAGCAAGCACGAAGGCCGCAATCGGGTCACCGTCGCGCCCTGACCGCCGTCCAGGCGAGGGGCAGGAGCGAGATGGCGATGATCGCGAGCGTGACGATGCCGAAATGCCCCTTGACCGCGGGGATGTTGCCGAAGAGATAGCCTCCCCAGATGAACAGCGCCGTCCAGGCGACGCCGCCTGCGACGTTGTAGGCCTGGAAACGTCCGTGAGGCATGCGGCCGACTCCCGCGACGAATGGCGCGACGGTGCGGATCACCGGCATGAAGCGGGAAAGGGCGATGGTCATCGCGCCGTGACGCCGGAAGAACTCCTCCGTGCGCTCGAGGTGCTGCGCCTTCAGGAGCCGAAATCGCCCACTGAACGCTCGCGGGCCGACCGCGCGCCCGATCGCATAATTGACGCTGTTGCCGAGCACCGCGGCGGCCGCGAGCAGCACCCAGGCGAAGGGAGCCGTCAGCGTGTGGCTCGCGTCGGCGGCAGCGAGGGCACCCGTCGCGAAGAGCAGCGAGTCACCCGGGAGGAAGGGAGTCACGACGAGACCGGTCTCGGCGAAGATGATCGCGAACAGCAGCCCGTAGATAGCCGTGTGGTAGTGCGCGGTGAGCGCCGCGAGATGGCGGTCGATGTGCAGCGCCGCGTCGAGGAAGCGCGGCGCCGCATCGAGGAGCCAATGCATCAGGGCGTGGGCACGAGCGTCGAGGCGGTCGCCACGGTACGCGCGACGTGCGCCCCCTTCTCGAGCAGATTGAGCGCCATCCGCACCTCCACGTCCCGATCGAGCAGCGGCCGGCTGCTCGCCTGCAGATCAGCCGGCGGCTTCGTGCCGTGCGGGACGACCACGTCCGGCAGGATCCCTTTGCCGTCGATGCAGACGCCGGAAGGCGTGAAGTAGCGGGAGGTCGTCAGCTTGAGAGCACCCTGCGAGAGCGGCATGACCGTCTGGATCGTGCCCTTGCCGTAGGTTCTCTGGCCGACGATCAGCGCCCGGCCGTGGTCGCGCAAGGCGCCGGTGACGATCTCGGCGGCCGACGCGGTGCCGCCGTTCACGAGCACGACGATCGGCGCGCCATCGAGCAGATCGCCGGGAGTCGCGTTCATCGTGAATCGCGCTTCGGCGGTACGGCCGCTGGCCGTCACGATCACCCCGTGATTCAAGAAGGCATCCGCAACGGCCACACCGGACTCGAGCACCCCGCCCGGGTTGTCGCGCAGATCGAGCACCAGACCCTCGAGCCGTCCATGGTTGCTGTGCTCGAGTTTCGCGATCGCCGTGCCGAGATCCCTCGGCGTCGTATCGCTGAAGCTCGAGATCCGAACGTAGCCGTAGCCGGGAGCGAGCATTCGCTGCTCGACGCTGTGCAGAGTGAGCTCGGCGCGCTGCAGGGCATACACTTTGATTGTGCCCGTGCTCGGGCGGCGCACGGTGAGATGCACGAGCGTCCCGGCCTTGCCGCGCATGCGCTCGATCGCGTCGGCCGCATCGGAGCCGACCGCGACACCATCGATCCGCAGGATGAGATCGCCGGCTTTCATCCCCGCCTGCGCGGCCGGCGAGCCCACGATGCAATGCAGGATCTTCACGGCGTCGCCGTCCGCGGCGACCTCGATGCCGACGCCCGGGTAGGAGCCCATCGTGCTGAGCCGCACGTCCTCGAACTGCTGGGAGTCGAGGTAGGCCGAATGCGGATCGAGTCCGCTCACCATGCCCTTGATGGCGTTCCGGATGAGCTTGTCATCGCTTTCCGGGTCCACGTAATCGCGCTTGATGCGCTCGAAGACCGCGGCGAATAGGCGGGCATCGCGCGCGGGGATCTCGTGCAGGACGCTGTCCGGCGCGCGCGCCGACTGCCGGCCGGCGTAGACATTGGTGGCCACGGCCCCGGAGAACCCGACGACGCCCGCGACGAGCGCGACGAGCGCGACGAGCGCGACCAGCGTGTGCGATCGCATCGACATGATGATTGACCCCTCGAATCGAAGATATAGGTGCGACGAGGCGACATAATCCCGTAAGCACCGCGCCTCAATCGGTGCGCCAGTTGGCGAATTC